>NZ_JBFAWG010000154.1:0-10194 GCF_040680215.1 Streptomyces sp. NPDC052107 | reverse complement strand
ACGATCAGGACGGCAAGAGCCGTGTAACGGGAGACTGTTACGCACGGTTCTGTGGGGGCCGGAGGGTGAAACCCCCTCCGGCTACCCGACACGGCATCGGAGTGCGGGTTCTGGTTGTAGGGGTGGGTTGTCGCTGCTGGTGAGCCAGGGTTCGGGCAGGCCTGCAGACGTTCGATCGCGTCGGTGATCACATCGGTCCAAGGCCAGTGCACCGCAAATTTCAGGTGCCGGCGGCGGGCTGTGGTGACGAGCTGGGCGGCGGCGGAGAACAGACGGATCCGCAGGCGGCGGAGCTCCCAGAGCCGGACCCGGCCGGTCAAGGCGAGCATCGGCATCCACGCGAGCAGGTCCAGAGCGAGCTGGACGATCTCCAGCCAGATCTGGTTCTGCGCGGTGTCGTGGAGGGGCAGGTTGCGCAGGCCGGTGGCACGGGCTCCTCGAATGCGGTCCTCGGCTCTCGCCCGCTCGCGGTGGCGCAGTTCGAGGGCGGCGATCGCCGTGCCGGTGGTGTTGGTGGCGAAGCAGGTCGGCCGCAGTCCGTCAGCGTCCGTGAAGCGCAACTGGGCGCCGGGGTGCGGGCGTTCTTTGCGGACGATCAGCCGCATTCCCTTCGGCCAAGCCCTTGAGCACGTCGCCGTCGAGCTCGGCGACCCAGGCGCCGTCCCGGGATCTCTCCGTCGGGTTCGGTGGCCGCTGTCCAGGCCGAGCCGGGGATCTTCAGAACGGCGTGGTGGATGTGCTCGGTGATGGTCATGCCGACCGAGTACGACAGCCACCGGCCTCGCCTGGCCAGCCAGGCCACGAACTCGTGGGTGCCGCCTCCGGAATCGGTCCGTATCAGTGTCCGCCGTCCGCCCCGGTACTTCTTCGGCAGCTGGGCCAGGGCGAGTTGGGCCGTGCTGATGTGGTCGGCGGCGGTGTTGCTGCCCGCGTTGCCAGGCCGCAGCAGGCCCGCGACCGGCTCCTCGCTCCCTCCTCGGCCGTGGTCGACGAAGGCCACCAGCGGGTGGTGGCCGAACGTCTTCTTCCAGGTCGCGGCGGCGCTCTGTTTCTCGGAGTGGGCCAGCACGAGCACCCCGTCGATGTCGACGATCATTTGTCCGTCGGCGTCTGGTCCGGCTTGTCCGGCCAACTTCCAGACGTGTTCGCGGACATGGGCCCGTGCGGTGCCGATCGCTGCCAGGGCCTTCGGCCTGGCCCAGGCGAGGACATCGATGAGGCGGGAGACGGTGGGATCGGAGGCCACCGGACCGAACACGGCCGGCTCGGCCCGCAGCATTCCCACATCAGCCAGACAGTCCCCGCCGAGCGCGACCGCCAGGGTCACATCCAGCAGGATCTTCCCCGGATCGTGCACCGCCCGTGACTTGCGCCGCGGCGCCAGAGCTGCCGATATCGACCGGTCCAGCCCGGTCTTATGGGCCGTCTCCACCAGCAGGACGCCTCCCGCCTGCGAGACCACCGCCCGGCCACCACTCTCGACGTGGATATGCGGGTAGGACCCGATACGCTTCTTCACCTGGGAAGTGCCTCCGACGGTGGCAGGAACAACGACCTCGACAGTCTTCATTCTTGCTGGTCAGGGGAACTTTTCGTTTGTCTGACCACCCGTCGGACACCAAGCTTCACGAAGGCGGGGAGGCTACCGGAGCCCGCCGAACGGCTACTCGTTCAGGGGCGGTACCGGCTCGCGTCCGAGGAATGCCACGAGCCGATCCACGGCTGACGCGTCCTGGCTGGTGGGAACGATTTCACCGAAGGGCATGTGCTCGCCCCGGTACTCCGGCGGAAGGGTGGCTTCTGCGCGGGTCAGGGTCTCGGCCGCCTCCTGGTCGGTGAAGGGGATCGGCTGCACGGTGGCGGTCGCCAGGTCCCAGCCATGGGTCAGGTATTCCATGACCGTCATGTTGAACACCGTTTCGGCCGGCAGCTTGTTGCTGCCGGTGACGGCGACCTTGCGGTCGAAGCCGTACTTCTCCCATCCGGCAACGAGGCCGGCCGCCGCGGCACGGAACTCGGCGGCGGGATCGGCGCCGCACCTGTGGTTTGCAGCGTCGCCGCCGTAGGTCCGGCCGTGACAGTTGGCCTTGAACAGCAGGAGCCATCCGACGATGTGGTCGATCAAGGTTTCGACGTCGTAGTCGTCGCACGGAGTCGGGTGGCTGAGTTGGGCGGCGTCGACGCCCTCGATGAGGTCGCCGGTCTTGGACAGGACACCCGTAAGAAGCTCGACTCTATCCATGGTCGGAGTCCAGGAGCGGCCGTGGGGCGCCGTCTCGAAGAAACCCGACACCGCGACTTCGCTACCAGATTCCGTGACTCGGCCTCCGCCCAGAGCTCCCGCGAGCACGAGGCCCAGCAGGCCGTTGCCCGGAACAGCCAGAGGCTTGCGCCATGGTGCCAGAGCCGTGGATATCGCATGGTTCAGGGCGGACTTGCGGACCGTCTCGACCACCAGCACCCCGCCAGCCTGCGAGGCCACCCCAGGGCCCAAGGCTTCGGCATAGTCGGGTGGCGTCCGATTTGTGTTCAAGTGAGGCCGACTTCGACAAGATCAAGACGGTTCGCGCAACCGCGCCATGCCACGGGAGGCGGCGACGTCCTGCCGCCGTGCGAAAGTGCCGCTCACCCTTCGTCCCAGCCCTTGCTTCACCTATCGAAACTCGATAGATTCCCATCGCGCTTCGATGGGAGGGTGGGTCATGGGAAAGCTGACCGTGCGTGCGCTGCGCGCCGTGCTCGTGGTGGTGCTCGCCGGCACCGTGTTCGTGCAGGCATTGATGGTGTGGACATTGGTCAGCGGGAGCGACCCGGAGGACGGGTCGCTCCCGCTGACCGCGCTGCGGGTGATCACGATCCTGGGCATGCTGACGGCCCAGGTCGCCCTGATCTGCGTATGGCGGCTGGTGACGATGGTGCGACGCGGAACCGTGTTCTCCCACGCCGCCTTCCGGTACGTGGACGGCGTGATCGGCGCGATCGTTGGGGCTGCCCTCCTGTGGTTCGCGGTCACGGTCATCAATGCGCCAGGCCAGCGAGACGACCCGGGCGTCACCGTCATCATGGGCGGGGTCGGCGTGGCCATCCTGGGGGTCGCGCTCATCGTCCTCGTGCTGCGGATGCTGCTCGCCCAGGCCGTCGCGCGCGACGTCGAAGCGTCGCAGATGCAGGCTGAGTTGGACGAGGTGATCTGATGCCGATCGCCGTCGACATCGACGTGATGCTGGCCAGGCGGAAGATGTCCGTGGGCGAGCTCGCGGACCGCGTGGGGATCACTCCCGCCAACCTGGCGGTACTCAAGAACGGCCGCGCCAAGGCGGTGCGCTTCGCGACGCTCGCCGCGCTCTGCGAGGTGCTCAAGTGCCAGCCGGGCGACCTGCTGCGCTGGGAAGCCGAGGACGCCGCAGGCGAATGACGTGCCCTTCCAAGATCATGGAGTTCTCGACACCCCGTGATCCGAGTGGAAGACCGTGCCTGCCGACGCATCATCGCCGATCCCGCCTGCCTTTGACCAACTCCGCGAGCATTGCGGGGCCGTGCCCGAGGAGATCCCGGGCCTGCTGGAGCGGCTGGCCGAGGTGCCCGACCCTCGCGATCCGCGCGGCGTACGGCACGCTCTGGTCGTCGTGCTCGCGCTGACCGCGTGCGCGGTTCTGGCCGGAGCGACCTCCCTGCTGGCGGTGGGTGAGTGGATCACCGACGCCCCGCCGTCCGTCCTGGAGCGCCTTGGCGTACGGCCCGACCCGCTGTCTCCGAAGCGGTGCCTGCCGGCGGAGGCGACGGTGCGGCGGCTGCTGGGCCGCATCGACGACGACGCGTTGGACCGGGCGGTGGGCCGCTGGCTGGCCGACCGGCGCGCTGGGGCCGTGGGTCAACTTCGCGCAGTGGCGGTCGACGGCAAGACCCTGCGCGGAGCGGCCAGGGCCACGGGCCGCAAGATTCATCTGCTCGCCGCCTGCGACCACCTCTCCGGCCTGGTCCTGGCCCAACTCGACGTAGGCGAGAAGACCAACGAGATCACCTGCTTCCAGCCTCTGCTGGAGACCCTCGCCGAACTGGCGGGCGTGGTCGTGACCAGCGACGCGATGCACACCCAGCGCGAGCACGCCAGCTACCTGCTCGCCCGAGGCGCGCACTACATCGTGACCCGTGAAAGGAAACCAGAAGAAGCTCCACAAGCAGCTCAAGTCCCTTCCCTGGAAGCAGATCCCGCTGCAGGGCCGCACCCGCGACACCGGCCACGGCCGCGGCGAGATCCGCCGCATCAAGGTGTGCACGGTGAACAGCCTGCTCTTTCCCGGCGCCCGCCAGGCACTCCAGCTCAAGCGCCACCGAGTGGACCGCAAGACCGGCAAGGTCAGCATCAAGACTGTCTACGCGGTCACCAGCCTCACTGCGGAACAGGCCACACCCGCCGAGTTCGCCCGGCTGACCCGCAGCCACTGGAAGATCGAAGCCCTGCACCACGTCCGAGGCATGACGTTCGCCGAGGACGCCTCCCAGCTGGGAACCGGCTCCGCACCCCGCGCCATGGCGACCTGGCGCAACCTCGCCATCGGCGCGCTTCGCCTCGCCGGGAAGAGCAGCATCGCCGCCGGCCTCCGGCACAACGCCCGCGACGCCAGCCGACCGCTCACCCTCCTCGGACTCACATGATCACGAAACCGACGTCACGCGACTACGCCGAGGCCCTGCCCCAGGGCCCGCCACCATCGACCCGGACACAACAGAAGTACGACCCGCTACTTTCACTTGGGAAGTGCCTCTTGCATCGCCACGTAGAGGACCCCAGAAATCCCTATCGACGCAGGCCAAGGGAATGTTCGGGCTTCGCGGCCACCTGTCGCCCACCACTTTTCGTGAAAGCGCGAGGCGAGTTTCGCAGCGCAGCACCAGCAGGCGCGGGAAACCGTCCATCAGGTGTACGACGTCACCGCGGGCGGATACGCACTGAAGGGGTACAGCGTGGATGCGACGGCGCAGCAGGCGGCAGCGCTACGCGCCGATCCACAGGTGCAGCTGGTGGAACCTGACCGGTCAACGCGTCTGAACGTACGCAAGGCCAGCGGTGGCACCAATCATGGCGCCGCCAGGAAGGCGCTCCGGGGAGGCACGTCAAAGTGAGGCGGGGTGCCGTATGCCGGTGACCCGGGACGCCCCTACCAGTGGGGGCTGTTCCGGATCGGCGCCAGCACCGCCACCCGGGTACTGGCGCACGCCTCGGTCGGAGTGGCGGTCCTCGACTCCGGCATGGACTACACCCATCCCGACCTCCACGTGAACGGTGCGGTCAACTTTTCCGACAGCCCTAGCACGCAGGACTATTTCGGTCACGGGACCCACGTGGCCGGGATCGTCGCAGCCCTCAACAACGGCTACGGAGTGGAAGGCACAGCCCCCGGAACACCGTTGTGGTCCGTCAAAGTCGTCGACGTCACCGGTCTCACGAGCGTGGGCGCTGTTGCGGCGGGCCTGGACTGGGTTGCGAAGAACGCGCGTGCGCGGCACATCCGCGTCGCCAACCTCTCCCTCCATTTCGACGCGGACGATCCCGTGCTGCACCAGGCCGTCCAGGTAGCCACCGAAGCCGGAGTCAGTGTCGTGGCTACCGCCGGCGACCTTGGTTTGAACGACCACGTCTATCCTGCGGGCTACCCCGAAGTGCTCTCCGTCGCCGCAACCGCCGAAAACGACACGAAAATCGCTCCATCCAACTGGGGCGCGGACTGGGTTGATGTCGCCGCGGCAGTTTCGGCAGCGCCGAGATCGCCGCGATCGGACAAGGACTCGACGTCAAACTCGCGGATGTGCTCGACCACCTCGGGCTCCTGGCACCGCTCAGCTTGAGACGCTGCCAGAGCCCTTCCGTTGGCTGATCCAGGGTTCGACACTCCGCAGCCGAGTACCCCTCCAGTTGCAGCGCCCCGCTTAGGATTCTTTACTAATAGTTACAAATACATCTAAACCATGCATTCCGTGAGGTAGGACGGCGGAGGACTCCGCCGTCGATGAGGGCGGAGTTGCCGCGTGCCGGCGCGCTGGCCCTTCAGTCGGCCTCTGGTCGAGCTGCCGCAAGGGAGATGTGGACATCATGGGACAGCTTGATGGCAAGATCAGCCTGGTGACTGGCGGCTCGACCGGGATCGGTCTGGCTATAGCCCGTCGGTTCGTCGCCGAGGGCGCCACCGTGTACCTCACAGGGCGACGCAAAACCGAACTTGACGCGGCTGTGGAAACCCTCGGGGGGCGGGCCATCGGCATACAAAGTGATGTCTCGCATCTCGACGCTCTGGATGAGCTGTTCGCGATCATCCAGGGCGGCAGCGGACGGCTGGATGTCGTCGTCGCCAACGCCGGCGGCGGCGAGCTGGCGCGGCTGGAGGAGATCACCGAGGAGCAGTACCGTTCGACCTTCGACATCAACGTCAAGGGGACGATCTTCACAGTCCAGAAGGCCCTCCCGTTGCTGCCGGACGGGGCCTCGGTCATCGTGCTCTCGTCCACCAACGCGTCTATGGGCGTCCAGGCCATGACGGTCTACAGTGCCACTAAGGCCGCCATCCGCAACCTGGCCCGCACATGGGCCGCCGAACTCGCGGGGCGCGGCATCCGTGTCAATGCCCTCAGCCCGGGACCGATAGAGACCCCGGGCATCCGCGGTCTGGGCAGCCCGGCAAAGGGCGAACAGCAACTGGCGGACAGTCTCGCCAACGAAATTCCCCTCGGCAGGATAGGACGCCCCGACGAAGTCGCCGCCACGGCCGTCTTTCTCGCCTCTGACCAGAGCTCCTTCACCACGGGAGCCGAACTCTTCGTCGACGGCGGCCTTGTCCAGGTCTGAATACGGCCGCCACATGTCGGCGTAGCCGCGATGCGAGGCCGGAAGACGGCTTGGCCCGCCTGCCAGCGGAGGTCTTTTCACGGGTTTTCCTAGGCGACCGATCTTATGCGCCTGCCTGATCCATAGCCGCAATCAGCTATCTCCTCCACGACAGGACCGGCGCATGACCCCCGACGAACTCTTCGACCGTGTCGCCGATAAACTCACCCGTCTGGGGGTCTCGATTGGAATACTGTTCGGTAAACGTGCCCTCAAAGTCCACGGCAAGGCCTTCGCATGCCTCAAAGGGGACTACCTCGCCTTCAAACTCGGCGAGGGCACTCCCGCGCACACGAAAGCCCTGGCCCTTCCCGGCTCCGAGCTCTTCGATGCCTCCGGCAAGAATCAGCCCTTCAAGGACTGGGTCGCAGTTCCCCAGACCCATGCCGACCAGTGACTGGGCCTGGCCAAGATCGCGCTCAAGAGCCTCCCGCCGTAGCCCGAGCCCCGTCGGGCAGGGCCCGTGCCCGGCCTGCGCGCGGTGCACGCCGGGGGCGGGCGGCCCCTCATTGAATGACTGGCGTGTCAGTACAGCGTGGGGCCGACTGCCGGTGTAATGCCTCGATCTAGGGGAGTTGATCATGCCGTCGCGACAACCAGGCCGCCGAATCTGGGGCGATAGAGCCTATCCTCATCTTAAGGAAGACCAGCTGTCCCGACTTTTCGAGTTCGGTGTTCCGCAGAACATCTCCGCAGGGCAATTCATATTCCGACTGGGAGATGAAAAATATGACCTGGTGGTAATCGAGAAGGGTCAGCTTGAAATCATCAGAGAGGCAGGGCCGGGCTATCCCGAGGAGGTGATTGTCACCTTCGGACCCGGAGAATTTATCGGTGAACTCAGCATTCTCACGGGGCAGTTCGTGTATCTCCCTGCCCGCGCCGCCACGGGTGGCCGCATCTATCGAATTCCACCCGACCGGTTTCGCTTGCTGATGGAAACCGAGACCGCACTCTCCGACATCCTGCTCACCGCTTTCAGGGCTCGACGTGAAATTTTGATGGAGTCTGCCTCGCATACCATCGAGGTCATAGGAAGCGCTTCCTCTGCCGAGTGCATGGCGCTGCGCTCGTACCTTGAACACATGGCACTTCCGTATCGCTGGATGGACGACGCAACCCCCGACGGATTGCTGCTGATGGGGCTTGCTTCGCTCACCGCAGGTGATTTGCCTGCCGTTCTCCTTCCGGGGCGCTCGCTGCGCAACGCCACACCCGGAAGTCTCGCGATGAATCTGGGACTTTCACATGAAAGAATCAAGGATGAAGACATAGACCTCGCTGTCATCGGGGGTGGCCCTGCCGGGCTGGGCGCCGCGGTGTATGGATCGTCGGAAGGGCTCGGAACTGTCCTGCTTGATGCCGTGGGCCCTGGAGGACAGGCAGCAGCAAGTTCCCGCATCGAGAACTACCTGGGATTCCCTAACGGAATCAGCGGTGCAGAATTGACCCGCCTTGCCGCCGTACAGGCGCTGAAATTCGGATCTCGCCTCTACTCGCCTTCGCGTGCCGTAAGTCTTAAGCCCCTTGCCGACCGGATAAAGATTTCCCTGTCCGACGGCACGGATATTCTTGCACGCGCCGCGATCATCGCCACCGGTGCCCGCTACCGGTCCCTTCCAATCGCCCGCTGGAAACAATTCGAAGGCGCGGGAATCTATTACGCTGCGACTGAGCTAGAAGTCCGTTCGTGCGCAGGCAGACCGGTGGCCGTGCTGGGAGGGGCAAACTCTGCAGGGCAAGCAGCCCTGTTCCTGGCCGGTAAATCAATTGCAGTGAACATCATCCTGCGCCGCGACAACATCGGGGCTCGCATGTCCTCCTATCTCGTTCGCCGCCTCCTCGCGGATCCACGCGTTACCGTGCATACGTCAAGCGAAGTGACCGCACTCGAAGGGGAAGACTCCCTGGAGGCCATCAGGATCAGAAACTCCGCCACTGGCGTCGAATCACTACTGAGATGCAGCGGGCTTTTCTGCTTCATAGGTGCAACACCGGCAACCGACTGGCTAAATGATGCCTGCGCAGCCGACAAGGACGGATTTATATATACCGATGTGCACATTGCTGACAAAGATCTGAGGCCGTTCTGGCAGGAACTGCAACGCTCCCCTCTTCCCTTTGAAACGAGTATTCCCCGCGTCTTTGCCGCAGGCGATGTACGGCATGGGTCAATCAAGCGTGTCGCCGCCGCAGTCGGCGAAGGCGCCTCCGCCGTTTCTTCCGTTCATCGGGTCATAGGAGTGCCCGGTGTGCCCTTCTAAGGGCGAGCGGGGCGGGCACAAGCCTGGCCGTTTGGGCGAGCCGGTGTCGCGAGCCTCGAAACAGGTTCGTACTGCCCTGCCTTCTCCCCGCAATGCCCCGTACACGGCGTACAGTTTTCTCATGTCCCGGCCTCGGCAGTTTGACGACGAGGAAGTTGTTCGGGCTGCTCGCGACCAGTTCTGGTCCCACGGTTACGACCGAACCTCCATCGACGATCTGAGCGCCGTCACGGGCTTGGGACGCGGAAGCCTGTACGGGGCCTTCGGAGACAAACACGCCCTGTTCCTGCAGGCTCTGGACAGCTACAACAGTGACGCGATCGGAGCCTGGCGTTCGGCTCTGCGCGGCCCGGGACCGGCCCTCCCGCAGCTGGAACGCTTTGTGTGCGACATCTCCGAAGCGATCAGCAGGGACGTGGAGCGGCGCGGCTGCATGATGGCCAGGAGCGCCACGGAACTCGGCGCCGTCGACAAGACCGTCGCCGAGCGGACTGCGGCCACTGTCCGCGTCATGCACAGCGAGCTGTCGGACTGCCTCGCCCGGGCCCAAGAGGAGGGCTCGCTGGATGCCGAAGCGGACACGGACGGGCTCGCAAGCCTTCTCCTTGCTGTGCTGCGGGGACTGGAGGCCCTGGGCAGGGCGGGAGCCGCAGCGGAGGTTGTCATCGGGGCTGCCGAGCAGGCCTTGGCCCTTCTTCCCCGCGTGTCCACGAACGAGCCGGCGCCGGATCGGCGGGAGGACCGTTCAGCGCCGTGAGCCGGTTCTAACCTGGACGGCCCTTGGGTTTTCAGTGCCATGGGCCGCATGCCGTGGAGGTCTTGCCCCGCCAGGCGCCACGGGCGCCGCCTGGCCATCGCGCGCAAGCCGCCTACGATGTCTGCCTGTCGAGGGAGGTGTCCGACATCCACTGGCCGATGCTCCTGTCGCGCAGCGTGGGGCGATTTGTGCACCTGGACCCGGGTTCGACGTAATTCGGGGGCCCTGGAGGTTCTGCGGGCCTGAAAGTGCAGGTCACGGGGTTGGAGGTCGTTCCACGGCTCGGAAGTGCC
>NZ_JBFAWG010000153.1:0-10280 GCF_040680215.1 Streptomyces sp. NPDC052107 | reverse complement strand
TATCGTTCCCCGTACGCCCACCACAGCCCGAACACTCACTCATCCGCGCCAGAACACACTCGTACGCTGTTCCGCGGCAGCTGTTCACAACCCCTCCGGAGTCGTGTCCACCGTCCTGGCCGCCCTGTCCGCCATGGAACGCGAGTACATCCGTGAGCGGACCTTGGAAGGCCACGAGTCGGCCCGCAAACGCGGCAAGACCGTCGGCGGCGCGAGCGTCACCGACGAGGACATGCTGTCCATGGCCCTACACCTGCGTGATCAAGAGAGGAGCCTGCGCGACATCGCCAAGCGCCTCGTCATCACTCGCCCCGGGTGTCTCTGAGAG
Organism: Streptomyces sp. NPDC052107; assembly: GCF_040680215.1. Taxonomy (NCBI): domain Bacteria; kingdom Bacillati; phylum Actinomycetota; class Actinomycetes; order Kitasatosporales; family Streptomycetaceae; genus Streptomyces; species Streptomyces sp. NPDC052107. Next base: position 9,952 of record NZ_JBFAWG010000153.1, on the reverse strand, counting down.
TTCAGCGGCCCAGAAGCAGTCCCCTTCCCGACACATCCGCGCGGATGCCGTCCTTGCCCACCGTCACGCGCTGCAGGCGCACGGCGCCCCCAGGTGGTGTCGGCAGCTGGAAGGCGAAGGAGAAGCGGTCGGCGATCTGGGGGCGGGTGAGCTTGGTCAGTGCGGTGAGCAAGGACAGGTCCAGGCCGAGCCGCTCGAGGAGCCTCGGGTGGGCCAGCGCCGCGTCCAGGAGGTTGACGCGGATGAGATCGTGCAGGAAGCGTGGCGCACCCGTGAGTCGATGGAGTTTGTCCTCGTCGTGAAGCGCGGCGCGCACCGCGCTGTCGGGGACACCCAGGCGGTGCACGATCTCCGGGACCGCGAGCAAGGCCTTGATCTTCTCCGCCTCCCGGGTGAGACGGTGCGCTGAGGCGGGGGTCAGGTGGAGGCCCTCGGTGGGCCTGGTGCCTGGCCGGTACGTGGCGAGGTCGTCGATGTCGAGCCGTATGCCGTCCACAGAGGTGGCGATGCCGCGGTCCCCGTCGCGCCGGATGCGGGCGTCGGCCCGTACGCTCAGCGCGCGGCCCGCGACCCGCAGGGTGCCGTGGGCCCGGACACGGTCGGGCCCTTGTGCCGTGAACGCCACCTGCGAGGCGCCCAGTTCGCGGTTCATGTCGGCGAAGGACAGCAGGACCTGACCGTGCACCTGCCGAACGAGCGCACCGCGCACCGCGGTGGGTCCGTCGCCGTCGAGGCGTATGTCGTCGGCGGTGGCGGTGACCTGCGTGAGGGTCACCCTGTGGGCGGGAATGTCGGGGACGGTGACGGAGACCGAGTCCAGGCGCTGTGCGGCCAGTTGGGTGAGGAAGGGGAAGCCGCCGATGTGGACCTCGGGGGCGGCGACGAGATGCAGCTTGTCCTTGAGCTGTTGAGAGGCCTTGTGCTCGGCGTAGAGCAGCGCCCAGCGGTCGGCCAGGGTGACCAGGCAGGCGAGGGTGAGCACCCAGACAAGGATCCGGATTACGGTGGGCAGGCCGGTGGCCCGGTTGCGACGGCGGCTGCCACGCCGGTGATTGGGCGGTGTCCAGGTCTCCTCGTCGTCGTCTTCCGTGGTCTCAGTGCCGTCTTCGGTGAGGAAGTCCTCCAGCGGCTGGCCTGCCAGCGAGGCGAGTTCGTCATACGGGTTACGGCGAGGCGGAACCATCTCGGTGGGAGGTCCGTCCGACTGGGCAGCTTGATGCGTCTGTTCGTGGGGGGTACGCATCGGTAGATTTGATCATATAGTCGCACGCAGGCCGCAAGTCCTACTCGAAGTAAGGCGCGAAACCAGCCACTTCACGGCCGGTACGGTACGGAGCGGGCGGCCGTCCGGTCCCTTCCGTCCCGGGCCCGTTGCGAACAAGGACCTTGGTTGTGAATGATCACGCCCTGTGGGCGTGGTGATCTGACGAACGGCCAGTGGGCTCGGCTGGAGCCGTTGCTGCCGAAGGGCACCAAGCCGGGCCGTCCGCCAGTGTGGACACGGCGGCGGTTGACAGACGGCCCACGGCGGCGTCAGCTCCAGGCCCAGGCGGACGCGAAGGGCCTGATCACCTGGGATGTGAACGTCGACTCCGCCGTCTGCCGGTCCCCCAGCACGCCGCCGGAGCGTCGAAAAAGGGGACCTGCCAAAAGGAGCCGCCGGGCGGCATCGCCTCCGAGCCGGCCGACCATGGCCTCGGACGCTCCCGAGGCGGGCTGACCATCAGCGATCCGGGTGCCCCGGCTCGGGCGAGGGCGACGCCGCAGGGGCCCGGACCGGGTGCGTGACGACAAGGCGCACGACTCGCGCGGCAACCGGGCCTACCTGCGCAGAGGTGGGGTCAAGGCGACCATCCCGACCCCCTTGGACCGAGTGGTCGCAGTCCTCGACGAGTGGCTGCAACCATTGACTTCGGGGATGCCTCAGCGAGCCTCATTCGGTCCCATCGTGTCGAACGCCTGGGCGACGGCAAGGCTGTCTTCGTAGACGTGATGCCGGGTGACGAGGCCGTCTTCGACGGAGAGGGGCAAAGCGAACCGAGCGCGATAAGCACGTCCGGTGGAGCGGGCGGTCTGACGGATCTCGCCGAGCACGACCGCGTCGCGGCCGTCGACGAGGATGCGCTCGATCTCGGTCGCCACCTGCCCAGGCACATGGTGCTCGGCGAGCTCGCGGTAGTGGGCGGCGGCATCAGCGCGGGTAGAACGGTGACGGATCCACGGGGTAGCGGTCCGACCGTGCTCGGCCTCCGGCCAGTCCAGCTTCCAGTCGCCCCGCTCGGCATACATCTCAGCGATGCTCTCGGGATCGCCTTGGCCGATCCGTCGCAACAGCTCCTCCACGACAGCGCGGGTGGCCGCGGGCGCGGCTACGGACACGACTCATCACTTCGATCCGACATCCGCGTCCGACTGACGCGGCGAGGTCAGCATTCTTGCCGGCGCCCACAGATCGGCGCCATTACCTGCCGAGTAACGGCACGGAGCGTCAAGATCCACTTTCGCGGCAGGCCCTAGTCGCCGGAGTGCACCAGCGGGTTTCTCGCGGGTGGCGGCGGCCCGGTGACCTCCACGTGGGCCGGGCGGAGCAGTTGGGGGCCGAGCCGGTAGCCGGGGCGCAGGATCTTCGTGCAGATCAGTCGGTCGGTGTCGGGGGAGACGTGATGGGTGACGGCGTCGTGGCACGACGGGTCGAAGGGGTCGCCCTCCTCCCCGAAACTCTCCAGCCCCAGCGATCCCAACCGGGTGCCCAAGGTGTCGGCGATGTCCTTCAGGCCCACCGTCATGGGCTCGTACGCGCACGTGCGGTCTACGGAGTCCAGGACGGGCAGCAGGGCACGCAGGACGTTGGCCACGGCGATCTCGCGCATGGCCATGCGGTCCCGGCGCACCCGCTTGCGGAAGTTGTCGTACTCGGCCTTCACCCGCTGCAGGTCGGCCGTGCGTTCCTCCAGCAGACGCTGCAGCAGGGCGGGGTCCGGGTTCTGCAGCCGGCCCTTGTCCATCGTCAGCCCGCCTCCGGCTTCTCGTCGTCGACGATCTCGGCGTCCACCACACCCTCGTCCGAGGAGGCGCCAGCGGACGTGTCCGCGGAAGTAGTCTGGCTCTCCGTGCGGGACCTCTCGTACATCGCCGTGCCGATCTTCTGCGCCGCCTCGGTCGCGCGTTCCATGGCCTGCCGGATCGCGGCCGTGTCCTCGCCCTTCAGCCGCTCCTTCAGTTCCGCGAGCGCGCTCTCCGTCTCGCTCTTCGCGTCCGCCGGGATGTTGTCGGGGTTGTCCCGGATGAGCTTCTCGGTGGAGTAGACGAGCTGTTCGGCCTGGTTGCGGGTCTCCGCGGCCTCCCGGCGCCGGCGGTCCTCCTCGGCGTGCTGCTCCGCCTCGCGGACCATGCGGTCGATGTCGTCCTTGGGCAGCGCCGAGCCGCCGGTGACGGTCATCTTCTGTTCCTTGCCGGTGCCGAGGTCCTTGGCGGAGACGTGCATGATCCCGTTGGCGTCGATGTCGAAGGCGACCTCGACCTGCGGCACTCCGCGCGGCGCGGGCGCGAGACCCGTGAGCTCGAACATGCCGAGCTTCTTGTTGTACGCGGCGATCTCCCGTTCGCCCTGGAAGACCTGCACGGTCACCGAGGGCTGGTTGTCCTCGGCGGTGGTGAAGATCTCCGAGCGCTTGGTCGGGATCGTGGTGTTGCGCTCGATGAGCTTGGTCATGATGCCGCCCTTGGTCTCGATGCCGAGGGACAGCGGGGTGACGTCGAGCAGCAGGACGTCCTTGACCTCGCCCTTGAGGACACCGGCCTGGAGCGAGGCGCCGACGGCCACCACCTCGTCCGGGTTCACGCCCTTGTGTGGATCCTTGCCCGTCAGCTCCCGCACCAGCTCCGTCACCGCGGGCATACGGGTCGAGCCGCCCACCAGGATGACATGGTTGATGTCGGACACCTTGATCCCGGCGTCCTTGACCGCGTTGTGGAACGGGCCCTTGCACCGTTCCAGCAGATCCGACGTCAGCTGCTGGAACTGGGCGCGGGTGAGTTTCTCGTCCAGATGAAGCGGGCCCTCCGGAGAGGCCGTGATGTAGGGGAGGTTGAGGTTCGTCTCCGTCGAGCTCGACAACTCGACCTTGGCCCGCTCCGCGGCCTCCCGCAGACGCTGCACGGCCATCTTGTCCTTGGCGAGATCGATGCCATGGTTGTTCTTGAAGGTCGTGACCAGGTGGTCGACGATCCGCTGGTCCCAGTCGTCGCCGCCGAGGTGGGTGTCGCCGTTGGTGGCCTTGACCTCGATGACGCCCTCGCCGATCTCCAGCAGCGACACGTCGAAGGTACCGCCGCCCAGGTCGAAGACGAGGACCGTCTGGTCGTTCTCCTTGTCCAGCCCGTACGCCAGCGCGGCGGCCGTCGGCTCGTTGATGATCCGCAGCACGTTCAGGCCGGCGATCTCCCCGGCCTCCTTGGTCGCCTGCCGCTGGGCGTCGTCGAAGTAGGCGGGGACGGTGACGACGGCGTCGGTGACGTCCTCGCCCAGGTGCGCCTCCGCGTCCCGCTTCAGTTTCTGCAGCACGCGCGCGGAGATCTCCTGCGCCGTGTAGCGCTTGCCGTCGATGTCACCGTGCTCGGGGAACCGCCAGCCGTGATCGCCCATGTGCCGCTTCACGGAGCGTGCGGTGCGATCGACGTTGGTGACGGCCTGCCGTTTGGCGACCTCCCCGACCAGCACCTCGCCGTTCTTGGCGAAGGCCACGACGGACGGTGTCGTGCGGGCCCCTTCGGCGTTGGTGACCACGGTGGGCTCGCCGCCCTCGAGGACCGAGACCACGGAGTTCGTCGTTCCCAGATCTATACCGACTGGACGCGCCATCTGGACTCTCCCTCCTGCTCCGCCTCCATTCTCGGCCCGCTGGCTGACCACGGCGAGCTGCCCATTCGGAGCAGGTTGCCTATTTGCCTGAATAAAACTTGAGTGCCTTCTTGTCAAGTCTTGTGTTGGCGGATGTCACCGAGTGCCAGGCCGTGACTCATAGTGCAGACTGTGGAAACGGCCGCTCTCCTCGCGCCCGGCGGGGTCATGACCCAGTGCCCGCACCGTCGCGACCGCAAACTGCTGTTCCCGTACGTCGGTGAAGAGCCGCTGGGGATAGGTGCGGGAGACATCGAGTGTGGTGTGCAGGCCGTGCGCGGCCAGTGTGCGGACGATCGGGTGGTACGACACCGTCCGCAGGACGAACGCGCTGATCCACACCGGTCTCCGGGCACCGTCGAGCAGTGCCGTGAACGTTCGGGCGGTGATGTAGCTGCCGCCGCCGGTCAGCGTGACGAGCCCGACCTCGGCGAGCGCACGCCTCAGCCCGGGGCCCGGCGGTCCCTGTTCCAGGTCGTCGGTGAAGGCGGCGTCCAGCAGGCCCACCTCCAGCGCGTACTGCACGGCGGGCGCCGCGACGTCCAGGCCGAACACCGGCACCGCGTCCGGTCGGCGCCGCCCGGCGTAGAACTCCTTGTCCTGCGTGGCGAGTTGCGCCGTCGACATCTCCTGGCAAGCGGGTGAGGTGTACCGCTCGTACATGTCCGCGAGCGTCACATCGTGGTTGAGCAGTGCGGCGTTGATCCCGTACGAGCAGCACAGGTCCAGCACCGCCGGCCTGTGGGGGTGTCCGTCGTCGAGCGCGGCCCGTTCGGCGGCGGCCTGCCGGAAGACCGGCTGGGCATGGTGCGGGATCTCGTACTCCAGCGGGGCCAGCCGACGGAAGTACATGCGGGGGTCCGGCCGGTCGTAGATGTCGTCGAACCGCGACTTGCCGCTCGCCACGCCCTCGGTACCGCCAGAGCCCGACTCGGCCATGCCGTACTCCTCCTCGCGGAACACATCGGTACCTCCATCATGTATCGCCGCTTATGTCCTGGTATGACTGCCACACCGAGGTGCTCGGATGCGCTTCGGCCGCACTGTGATGCCGGGGTGCAGGCGATGTCGCGGATCGGAGTGTCCGGCCGCCTAGCGCAGGTGGGGCGGGCCTGTCTGGATGGTGTCACTGCACACCTGGGTGGGCAGCCGGTGTCCCTTGGCGTCGTCCCGAGCCGTTCGACGCGCCCGGCACGGGCGAGGTCATCGGAATCGACCGGGGCGTAAAGATCACCGCCGCCCTCTCGGACGGCCGGAAGCTGAACTGCCCGCAGCTCACCGTCAAGGAGCGGGCACAGATCCGCAAGCACCAGCGCCGTGCCGCCCGCGCCCCCAAGGGCAGCGAGAAGAAGACAGCCGAGTACGCCAAGGTCGCCAAGCTCAAGGCACGCGAAGCGGACCGGCGCAAAGACTGGTGCGAGAAGACCAGCACCATGCTCGCCCGGTCGTACGGCCTGATCCGCCGTCGCAGGTGACCCGAACTCGTGCCGCGATCAGAGGCGGAAGACCCGGCGGGCGTTCCCGGACAGGAACAGCTCGGTGGCTTCTTCGTCCAGGCCGAGATCGCCGAGGTGTTCCAGTGCCTGGGCAGGGGTGATCATGGGGTAGTTCGAACCGAACAACACCTTCCCGCGGCCCCTGCCGCGCAGATACTCGACGAGCTCTCGCGGGTAGCGGCGGACCGTGTAGGCGCTGGTGTCGATGTAGACGTTGGTGTGTTTGTCGGCCACCGCGATCATCTCCGTGGTCCACGGGTAGCCGATGTGGCCGCAGACGATGGTCAGTTCGGGGAAGTCGAGCGCGACCTGGTCGATGTAGGGGATGGGGCGACCGGTTTCGGAGGGGCGCAGTGGGCCGGTGTGGCCGACCTGGGTGCAGAAGGGGATGTCGAGGTCGACGCAGGCGGCGTACAGCGGGTAGTACAGCCGGTCGGTGGGCGGCAGTTGCCACAGCCAGGGCACGATCCGCAGGGCGACGAAGCCGAGTTCCTGCACGGCCCGGCGCAACTCGCGCACGGCCTGGACGGGCCGGGTGAGGTCCGCGCCGGCGACCCCGCGCAGCCGCCCGTCGGACTGTGCGACGAACTCGGCCACCTCGTCATTGCTGATCAGCGGTGCCTGAGGCCCGTACCAGGCCGCCGCAAGACCGATCTCCACATCTGCCGCGGCCATGGCCGTCACAGTGGCCTTCACCGGCAGCGGCGCCTGCAGCAGTCCCTGCCCCGTCCATCGGCGCAACGACTCGAACATCTCGTGGTTGGAGTGACGGAGCGTGGGATGCTGCATCCACACGTCGATGACCGGCATGGACTCCTCCAGCAAGGGACTAAGCGATCGCTTACCGCAACCATAGTCGCTCGACGTCGGGGGATGTCTCCTGACCGGCACCAGGCTGATGCCCCGTCAATCTGCGGCTGTGGCAGAGTGATTCGGCATGAGGTGGTCGAGGGGGGGAGTGCGGTCGTGGTGGCGGAGATGAACGAGCAGGTGCGGAAGCGGCTGGAGGCGCCGAACTTCTGGTACTTGGCCACGGTGACGCCGGACGGGGCGCCGCACGTCACGCCGATGTGGGTGGGGCTGGAGAGCGGGCTCATCGTGTTCAACACCTCCGTCGGTCGGATCAAGGAGGAGAACCTCCGCAACGACGCTCGGGTCCACATCTCGCACGCCGACACCGAGAACCCTTACGACCGGGTGCAGATCTCCGGTCGCGCGGTGCGTTTCGTGGAGGGGGAGGAGGCCGAGCGTGGCATGGACCGGCTGGCCCGGAAGTACCTGGGCCTGAACGGATATCCCTGGCTGATCGAAGGCGAGCAGCGGGTGCACGTTCTGGTCGAGCCGGAGCGGGTGCGCCACATCGTCGGTGTCGAACCGTTCCGCCCGGGAGTCATCCCTTCCTGAACCGGCCCGCGCCGGCACCGGCATTCCGTCCACGGCAGGACTGTCAGTGCCGACTGTCATGATCTTCGTATGAGCGAGACGCACGCACACCTGGCAAGGCGCCTGCTCACGGCCGATGCGGACGGTTGGACGGAAACAGGTACCCAGGCTTTGCTTGCCGCTCTCGGCCGGGAGGGCCGCCTCCGCGCGGTGGGCCGGTTCGAGGAGCCGTACGTGAACGGCGAGGCGTACGTGGAGCTAGCGGTTCCGGTGCTGACGCCGGCCGACACGGGGGCCGCGGCCCAGGCGGCCGCATGTCGCGCGGTGAGTGAGGAGCTGACGGCGGAGCTCGGCGAGGCGTCGATCATGGTGTGTACGGCGACCTCGGCCCCTTCTACGCCTCAGGTCCGGACTGGGGCGCGCCGTACCTGCGCTGGCGCGGCCGGCCGAACACGCTGGAGCTCCGGGCCGGTGCGGACGGGCCCGAGCTGGTGCTGCAGCCGACCGATCCGCTGGAGAACTGGTTCTGGCGCCAGGAGCACGGCGAGGAACACGCGATCAGCGGATTCTTCGGCAGCCGCAACGGCCCCGCGAACATCGGCCTGGGCCACCCCGGCGGCTGGCGCGCGAGAAGCTGGGAAGCGGTGACGCACTCGCTGACGGACTTCCTGTCCACCCTCCCGGCCGAGACCACGGCCCTGGGCAGACCCATCGGCATGCCGGTGTACGGCCGCGGGGCGGGCCCGGGCGAACCGCTCCTCTTCGAGATCTACTGCGACGACCGCCTGGTGATCGGCTGCTTCCCGCCGTACGACATGGACCCGCGGCCAGAGGCCCTTGGCTGGGGCCAGGTGGCGGACCACGCGGCCACGCGAGAGGTGCGGGACGACGACCGCGACCCCCGCTGGCGCGTCGACGCGGGCGGCCCGGGGCAGCCGCGGGGCCACGAACTGGCGGAGATGCTGGTGGCGACGGCACGCGCGGCGGGAGTGCAGCAGCCGGAAGACCTCATAATCGGCGGCGAGGCGGAGTACATGGGCCCGCACCACGTCACCTTCTACGGCCTTGGGCTCCCCACCGGCTGAAGATCCTCCCGACCCTGTGGGACGACCTGAGCCGTCCTGGACGGGCAGGCGGCTCGGCCCCGGCTGTTCGGGATCTCCATGGCAGCGGGGCCGGGCACGTCGGTGCGGCTTGTCCGCGTCCGATCCCGCTGGGAGACGTATGAAGATTTGGCCCCCGCTGGTCCGCCGTCCCGGGACTTGGCGGACCGGCGCCTGTGAGGGCGCTCTCACGGGGTAAACGGAACCTACGCCTCCACCTGCCGTGGCGGAAACCCTTCAGAAGTGTGGTCCAGGTCATATCGGCACGGCGCCTCGCCTCCGCCGGCGGGTCGCCGACTCGTACACCACGCTGCGGGCGAGTATCAAGACCGGGAACCTCGGACCCGAGGGGGCGAAGCGGCGCCGGAAGGCGCAGTCCAAGCCGATCGCCTTCCATCCGGACGCGGCACACACCTACGACGATCGCTGCCTGTCATGGAACCACGACTCCCAGACGGTGAGTGTCTGGACTGTCGCGGGCCGGATCAAGAACGTGCGGTTCGCCTGCTCGGCGGCAGCGCTCAAGCAGCTCGCCGAGCACGCCCGCCTGGGGCGCTACCGCAGGTGGCAGGCCCGTAAGAAGGCCGAACTCCAGGCCAGGCACACCAGGAGCGCCAGGCAGCTCCTCAAGAAGCGCGCCCGCCGTGAGGCCCGGCATGCCACCCACGTCAACCACAAGATCTCCAGGACTGTCGTTGCTGTCGCCCAACGCACCGAACGCGGCATCGCCCTCGAAGAACTGACGGGCATCCGCGAGCGGGTCACGGTTCCCCGCGACCAGCGAGCACGCCAGTCTTCCTGGCCGTTCCACCAGCTCGGCTCGTTCATCGCCTACAAAGCTAAGCGCGCCGGCGTCCCGTTCATCGAGGTGGACCCGGCCTACACCTCGCAGCGCTGCCCGCGCTGCGGCCACACGGGGAGAGCCAACCGGCCGACCCGGGACCATTTCTCGTTTATGGCCGAGTGGTTGACTGTTGTCGGCGGCGGCTGAACGCTGACCCACTTTGGGCGGTTGAATCCTGACCCAGGTGGTGTCTGTTGCGGTTGTGTTCAGTCGTTGTCGGTGGCGT
>NZ_JBFAWG010000152.1:0-10400 GCF_040680215.1 Streptomyces sp. NPDC052107 | reverse complement strand
CAGGCGATGCGGGGCTTGCCGGGATCGGTGTAGTCATGCGCGGTGCACTTGACGGCCGCGACCTCGGCGGCGTGGGGGACCTCGCGGATCACCGCCCGGACAGCAGCGATCAGCTGGGTGACGGTGTCCTGGGTGGCGACCGCGTCGTCCAGCACGGTCGAGTCCAGCGCCCGCCGGTGCCTGCCCTTGAGAACGCCGGTGGCCTTCACGACCTCCCGCACCGCCTCGAAGACGCGGTTCGGCCGGGCCGAGCGGGAAAGACGGCGACGGAAGTAGGCCAGCAGCGACGGGTCGAAGTAGCCGGACTCGGAGACGTTGAGCATTCTCGTTGCCATCTGCACGGACATGCCCTCGCCTGGCATCACCGTCACGGCCTCGAAGCGTCTTTTGGGGGCACCTTGCCCATGAGCTTGGCTGCCCGGCGGTGGATGGCCAGTTCCGCCTCCAGTTCGGCGATCCGCCGTCGGGCGGCTATGAGTTCCGCCTGGTCCTCGCTGGTCGGCCCCGGACGTTGCCCGGTGCCGATGAGATGCTGACGACGGCAGACATCTGTTCATTGATGCCGAGGTCGTGGGCGACCTGCCGGATCGGCCGACCGGCGTTGACGAGATCAAGGACCTTACGGCGGAACTGGGGCGGGTAACTGCGGGGCAAGAACTGCCTTTGAGTGGCTGAAGCATCAACTGTCGAGCAAGCTGACTCTGCAGACCCGGCGCACTGTCGGCGACCCCACCGTGGAGTTGGCCGCTTGAAGTCGCCGCGCGCAAGGGGATTGACAGTTGCCGCCTTTTCATCCGCGGTGTGTTGAGCCGTGGTGGCCAGGAAGTCGAGGACGACCTGGTTGAACTCCTCGGCCCGCTCCGCAAAGCAGTGAAGTTCCGTCCTGCGAGCCGTGATCAGCTCGCGAAGGTCCGGTTGCGCATCCTTGGCCACCTGATGCACCTCCCCCAGGCTTGTACGGACGGGCGCCTTGCTCACGTCGGGGAATCCGTGGGTCTCTGATCACCTAACGGCAGACGGTGCGGGGGTTCAGCGCGCGTTCGCCGGACTTGATCAGCGGTTGGAAGACGGTGGTTTACCGGAGGGCCAGACGTTCCTGATCAGGTCGGACGATCGAGTACGACGTCCTGGTGAGACGTGGGAGGGCCGGCTTGGAGCATCTGCGCTGGGCCGGCCCGCCCACGCAATATCAGCTTGCGGTGGGGACCGGGTCGCGGGTTGGTTCGGGCATCGCCTCGGGTGCGGGCGTCTGCTTCGGATCGGGCTCGGCTGGCACCGCAGAAGGAACAGGAGCAGGCGCGTAGGGGATCTCGCCGCCCAGGACGGCCTTGGCGCGGTCCTCGTCGAGCTCGCCCTCCCAGCGGGCGACGGCCAGGGTGGCAACGCCGTTGCCGACCAGACTGGTCAGGGCGCGGGCTTCGGACATGAACCGGTCGACGCCGAAGATCAGCGCGAGGGCGGCGACCGGGACGTGGGGGACGGCGCTGAGGGTGGCGGCCAGGGCGATGAAGCCGGAACCGGTGACACCTGCGGCGCCCTTGGAGGTGAGCAGCATGACGGCGAGCATGGCCAGCTGCTGGGTGAGGCTGAGGTGGATGCCGAGGGCCTGGGCGAGGAAGACCGAGCCCATGGTCAGGTAGATGGCGGTGCCGTCGAGGTTGAAGGAGTACCCGGCGGGCAGCGTGATGCCGACGACCGGTTTCGAGGCGCCCGCGTGTTGGAGCTTGGCCATCATGCGTGGCAGGACGGGCTCGGTGGAGGAGGTGCCCAGGACGATCAGCAGCTCTTCCTTGATGTAGCGCAGGAAGGGCAGCAGCCGCAGTCCGTTCAGGCGCATCACGGTCCCGAGGACGACCAGGACGAAGAGGAGGGCGGTCAGCCAGAACGAGCCGACCAGCAGGGCCAGGTGGCGCAGGGTGCCCAGGCCGTAGTTGCCGATGGTGAAGGCCATGGAACCGAACGCGCCGATGGGGGCGAGCCGCATGATCCAGCGGATGAGCGTGAAGAGGACTGTGGAGAATTTCTCGACGCCGCGGGCGATGCTCAGGCCGGCCTCTCCGCTGGCGTGCAGGCCGAAGCCGAACAGCACCGACACCAGCAGCACCGGCAGGATCTCGTTGCCGGTCAGGGCGCTGACCAGGGTGGCCGGGATGGTGGCGAGGAGGAACTCGGCGAAGCCCTCGTGGGCCGTGGTCGCCTCCGGCGGCAGGCCCTTGACGGACAGGGTCGAGAGGTCGATGTGCAGACCGCTGCCCGGCTTGACGACGTTGACGACGACCAGGCCGATCACCATGGCCACGGTGGTCAGCACCTCGAAGTAGACCAGAGCCTTCAGGCTCACGCGGCCGACCGCGCGGGCGTTGCCCATGGAGGCAATGCCATGGACGACCGTGCAGAAGATGATCGGCGCGATGAACATCTTCACCAGCGCGATGAAGCCGTCGCCGAGCGGCTTGAGGTCAGCGCCGACGGACGGCCACAGCCCGCCCACGGCGGCGCCGAGGAGGACGGCGATCAGGCACTGGACGTAAAGGTGGGACAGCATCCGGCGGATGCGGCCCGGCGGTGCGGTGACGGTACCCGGGGCGGCGTCGTTGCGGCTCATGCGGGGCGTCCTTCCAGGACGGGAACGAGGAGTTCGGCTCGGGCGATACGCCGGGCGGCGCGGTGCAGCAGCACCGTGGGGGACGCGCCGTCCGGTGCGGGGACGGCTTGGGTGGTGACCACGCCAGCGGGGGTGCCCAGGCGCAGCGTGCCGTCGGCGGTCTGCCGGGCGACGCGGTGGGCGAGGGTGCCAGGGGTGGCGGCGGCCGTGGCCAGGGCCACGGCGGAGGTCAGGCCGATCGCCGGGTGCGGGGCGTGCATGGAGACCATGCGCACGGCCAGGTCGTACTCGTCCTGGTTGACGAGCATGCCCTGTGTGGTGCGATAGAGCGCGGGTCGGGCGACGACGCCCACCTTCGGCACCGCGTAGCTGACCGGGTCGCCCTCGCGGGCCAGGCCCATGGCCAGCGCTGCCTGGCGGCGCAGCAGAGTCAGCGCGGGCACTGCGGTGGCGAACGCGGTGAGGGATTCCGTGCCGTCGAGGCCGAACGCCTTGGCCTCGAACAGCGCGGCCGGCGCGCCCGCGTCCACCAGGGATGCCTCGACGGGAGCGTCCGGGCCGGTCAGCTCGTCCAGTGCCCGGCCGGTCGGCAGAGCCCGGCCGGTCGTCGAGCCCGCCGGGTCCTGAAACCCGAGCAGGACCGGCACGCCCCGTGCCGAGGTACCCGGCACCACGGCCGTGCCCTCCTCCGGGGCCACGCCCTCGGGTGTGGGGATCGTGCCGGTGAGGCGGGCCCCGGTGTTGACATTGAGCATGCGGACCGTGGTGGTGTCCGACGCGATCGGCACGAGATCGTGGTGGACGGCGTACAGGGCCACGGCGGTGGCGCAGTTGCCGCAGTTGCTGGCCCACTCCACCCGCTCGTCACCGATCCCGACCTGCGCGAAGGCGTACTCGACATCCACACCGGCCTGGGCCGACGCCTGTACGACGGCGGCCTTGGAGGTGGTGGAGGAGGCGCCGCCCACGCCGTCGATCTGGCGGGGGTCGGCGGCGTTGAAGGCAGCGAGCAGGAGGGCATCGACGTCCACGCCCGTGGCGGCCACGTCGCGGTGGTCGAATATCCAGCACTTGCTGGTTCCTCCGCGGATCATCTCGCCCTGCAGACGCAGCACAACTGACTCCTCACAGACATGGAAAGGGGAGGTCCACCGACGGTCTCGCCGTGCGTGGTGTCCTCCACGGTGGGTTACGGCAGCGTGAAGTACAATCTCGGAAATCTGCATGGCTATTAAGCTGAAGTGAACGCTGGAGGAGGCGGCATGCTCGACGTCCGGCGCATCCTGCTGTTCACGGAGGTCGCCCGGCGCGGCTCGGTGACAGCCACCGCCCGCGCCCTCAACTACACCCCGTCAGCGGTATCGCAGCAGATCAGCCGCCTGGAAACGGAGGCAGGCCAGCCCCTGCTGGAACGCCACGCCCGGGGCGTCACCCTCACCGACGCCGGACGGGCGCTGGCCGAACGAGGGCAACGGATCGAACGCGAACTGCAGGCCGCGGAAAACGAACTCGCCGACTACGCCGGCCTGCGCGCGGGCACCCTGCGCATCGGCACCTTCCCCACCGTCGGCGCCTCGCTCCTCCCGCAGGCCGTGATCGCCTTCCGGGACGCCCACCCCGACGTACGGCTCACCGTCCGCAGCGCCCGCATCGCCGGACTCTGGACCATGCTGCAGAACCGGGAGATCGAAATATCGCTGATGTGGGACTACGGCTGGAGCCGCATCGACCGGGAGGACCTCGTCATCACCCCACTCCTCGACGACCCGCCGGCCCTTCTCGTCAGCGACCACCATCCACTCGCCGGCCGTAACGCCGCCTCACTCGCCGACTTCGCACACGACCCCTGGATCACCCGCGCCGACCATCACCCGGTGGCCGAAGCCCTCGTCCGCGGCTGCCGCACCGTCGGCTTCGAGCCCCACATCGCCTACGAGGCCCACGACTACCAGGAAGCCCAGGCCATGGTCGCCGCCGGCATCGGCGTCGCCCTTGCTCCCACCCTGGCCCTGGAGGGCATCCGACCCGGCGTCAACGTCCTGCCCCTCCAGCCGCCGGCCCCCGTCCGCCGCATTCTCCTGGTTCGCATGGCCGACCACTCGCTCACCCCGGCCGGCCTGACCTTCGCCGGACTCCTCCGCGACGCCGCCGCGGCCCGAACACTCTGACGCTGACACCGAACCACGCCCACCGGTCATGGCACCGTCGCGCTCACCGCTGAGAACGCGTACCGCGTACCACCGGCCTACTGTAGGGATCACCGCACGTCACCACCCCCTTCATGTCCGAGATCGGCGCCCAGCCCCGCGCCACCGCCTGGCCGGGCACAGCAGATCAACCCGACCGGCAGCCGCTGCTCACTGGCCGACCTCTGAAACCCTTGTTCAACAACCGATCGGTTCCCGAACACCGACCAGCTGGGTGCCCTGCACCGAGCACAGGTGTCCGGGAACGACGTTCAACAACGCGGACCTGGCGTCCCAGCGCTCAGCGGCGGTTGCGCATAGTCCCGGCGTTCGCAGCGTCAGCGCGCGGTCTCGGAACCGCGGGCCCAGGGCCGGTACGGTCCCGAACTGCGCGAGGTGCTACCCGCGTTCGTCGGCCTCGGCCTGGCCGTGCTCGTGCCCGTCCCGCTGCTCGTCTGGCTCTACCGTGCCCTCGGCGTCGGCGGCCTGGTGCTGGGCGTGGTCCTGGTGGCGGCCGCCGCGACCGCGGGCCTGCGCGTGCACCGGGTGGTCGTCCGCCGGCGTGGCGGCCGCTACACCGCGGCCGAGCTTGTCCGGCTTGATGACCAGGGGCTGGCGGTGGCGGCCGCCAGGATGCTGCGGCGCGACGGCTGGAAGGTGGTCGGCCTGACCGCCCGCCAGGGGCGGTCGCGTCTGTACGCGCGGGATGCCCGTGGCCGTGAACTCGATGTCGCGTTCCGCCCGGTGGCGACGGCGGACGAGGACGAGAGCGCGACCGTGAGCTGGCCCGCTCCCCTGCGGGAGGCTGGCCGGCCCGGCATCGACGGCCTGATCCGGGTCGTGGTCCACCGGGGTGGTTACAGTCGCGCGGACGTGCTCTGGCCCTCCCGCCAGGGCGGCGTCCAGCTCCTCAACGGCCTCCAGCTGCAGCGCTGGGCGGACGGCGCCACCCTGGACGAACTGGGCCTCCCGCCGCAGCGCGGGTGACAGCCCGTTGTGACTGTTACCCCTCCTGACCTGCGAGAGTTCTAACCCGCGCGGACGCCCAGCTGTCGACGGTGCCGTGGTGGCGGTCCACCTGTCGGCGGGCACGATTGGGTAGGGGCGGTGGGCCATGATCCCCAGCTTGGCAGAGGGCTACGGCTCGGTCGGCCAGGTCGTCAACACGGTGCCGGTCTCCTCGTCGGTGAGGGTGACCCGCGGCGCCGGCATGCCGCTGTACTCGCCGATCCAACGGCTGAACTTGCTGCGCGCGGTCTCCTCGTGACCCCACCAGCCGTGCTGTACGGGCTGGCCCGCGGAGGTGAGGAGCAGGTGGTAGTGGCCGGGCTCATCCATGAAGCTCATCGTGCCAGCCGCCCAGCACAGCTCGGCGAGGATCCCCTCGATCGTGGTCGGCCCCGTCCACCGCGGCATCGTCGCCAGCGAATCATCCCGGCACAAATCCACCCAACGATGACCTTGCCTCGGGAAGAGGATGGAGCGGGAGGTACGGCAGTCCTGGGTCATGCCGCACGCCGTGCACGGCAGCGTCCAGTGCAGGGCATAGCGGGCCCTCATCTCCGCGCGGGACGGTTCGGCCGGCGCGGGATCCAGGCGTGCCGGATCCACAGCGTGGCGGGCCAGCAGCTCGTTGACCGTCAAGCATTCGATCTCCACTCGACCCCTCTGCCCGTCGCGTTGCGGGGACACACTAGCGCCTAGAATCGAACATGTGACCGACCTGCCGCCCGACCTGCCCCGGCTACGCACCTTGGAGACATGGCTCGCCCTGACTCTCGACCGAGTGCGGCGGCAGATCGCCGACCTCGAACGCCGCGAGACCGCGCGGCAGCATGGCGAGCAGGCCCGGCCGCCGGCGCCGGACTGGATGCTGGAGCTCGGGCTCAACCGAGACGCTGTGCCGGTGTACGTCCATGCAGGCAGCTGCTGGAACGCCGGAGGACGCAGCAAGGGTGTCGATCGGTCGACCGCGCTGCGGGCGCTGGCCGAGGGCGTCGCGGCGTGCCCGCACTGCCGGCCAGACTCGGAGCTCAGCTACCTGGAGTGATGATTCATCCGTGCCACCGCCTGACCGCGCTGTCGGCCAGGCATGGCTTGACGGACCGCTCCTGCCGCGGGGCTGTTTGCTCAACCCGTATGGTCCGAGTAGCCGCACTGCGCTCGGGGAAAACGCAAGCTCAGCGGAGCGTAGGCGCCCCTAAGCTGTGTGGCCGCCGACTGCTCACCTTCTTCGCAGCCGTCTTCTTCGCCGTAGTCTTCCTGGCAGCCTGCTTCTTCGCGGCCGCCTTCTTCTTCGGCTTGGGCAGCTCGTGCACATCGGCCGGACCGGCGCCCTGGGCGCGGGAGGCCTTGGCCTTCTCCACCGACTCGTTCAGTGCGGCCATGAGGTCGAGGACCTGGGCCGGCTGCTCGGGTTCCGGGGCCTCGGGTAGCGGCTTCTCCTCGCGTTTCGCCTCGATGATCTGGGCGATCGCCTCGGTGTAGCGGTCCTGGAACTCTGGGCCCACCAGCTCGTCCACCGTCATGGTGTCCATGAGGGCGAGCGCGCCCCCGATCTCCTCGTCGGACACCTGAACCGGCGGCGGAAGCAACTCGGTGGGGTCGCGGATCTCATCCGGCCAGCGCATGGCGTGGAGCACGAGGACGTCGTCGCGGACACGGAGCAGGCCGAGTCTTTCCCTGCCGCTCCATGCGTACTTCGCAACGGCCACCTTGGCCGAGCGGCCGAGGGCCTGGACGAGGAGCTTGTACGGCTTGGCCGCGACCGGGCTGGACGGCTGCAGGTAGTAGCCCTCCGCGATCCGGATCGGATCGATCGACTCCAGCGGCACGAACGCATCGATCTCGATGGCCTTCGCCGTCGGCAGCGGCAGGTTGCTCAGATCCTCGTCCGTGATCGGGATGACCTGCGTCTTCGACAGCTCGTAGCCCTTGCCGATCTCCTCCTGGGAGACCTCGCGGTCCTCCAGCTCGCAGATCTTCCGGTAGCGGATCCGGCCCTGGTCGGCCAGGTGGTACTGGTGGAAGTGGATCGAGTGGTCCTCGGTCGCGCCGACCACGTTGATCGGCACCGTGACCAGGCCGAAGCTGATGGCGCCGGTCCAGACGGTTCGGGGCATGGCAGACCTCCGCAGTAGCCCCGAGCACCACCAGCCTAGGAACGCCGCAGGCGTCCCGCGTCTCGGGGAAGGCGCGGTGGGCTGAGGCGAGTGGCTGCCGGCTGCGCCCACGGTGGGTTTGCCGAGCGGGTCACCACCACGGCGGCGGCTGAGCGGAGCGCCCACGACGGGCTCGGCCACATCGCGGCAGCTGCTGCTCCCCCCTCGGCCACTCCCGGGCGTGCGGTCTCCTCGCGCTCGCGCGGTCGTGACGGCGGGAGTGCAGCAAGTGGCCCAACTCCGGCGGCTCGACGGCATCCAGGCTGGTACTGCTCCCCCACTCCGCCCGTAATCAGCCTGGTCTCCGTCACAACCGAGCCGCCGCAGACGGCAACGCTCGGGCCACGTATACCGCCAACACAGGCCGTGTTCTGAGAGAGGGCGATTCGCCAGTTAATGCCCGTTTCGGGGTTGGGGTTGGGTGAGGTCGGCTGGTCGCGGGCTCGTGGCCGGGTTACGGGCGGGCCGGGTGAACAGGGCTCGGTCTCGGTGAGGATGCCGCGGCTGACCAGGCGCTTGAGCTTGGAGCGGAGCTCCTAGAAGGCGCCGGCGAACTTGAAGGCCTGGTCGACGAAGATGTGGTGCGGCCATGCCGTGCCGATGTTGTGGACCTCGTACTCGCCGTTGCTGAGCTTCACGACACGGTCGACGACGCCGCCCGTATAGGCGGAGGTCAGCGCAGCTTCCGTTGCCTTAGTCGCTTCGGTTCCGATGACGAGCGTCCCTTCCCCCTCGGTGTAGTTCGCCGGGATCTGCCCGACTTTCTTGTCCACGGCCTGGGAACCCTGCTTGAAGGGCATTGCCGAGGAAGTTGCAGATACGCCGCCAGTCGGTTGCACGGTGACCTTCGTGGCTGTGACGATCGCGCTGCTGGTCCACCCGAGTACGAGGACGGGTTCGCCCTTTGCAACGGCACTCGCCGTGGCCGAGCTCGTCCCCTTCCGGTATGTCGTGGAGGACGCCTCGTCGACGGTGACCGTCTGACCTGTTGCCGTCGAGACTGTGAAGGTCGACTTGGATGTGCTGGCGACCGTGCCGACCACTCCCCCGGGCGCAGGCCCAGAGCGGGCGTTGGATCCCCCACCGGAGGCTCCGGGGCGGCCAGGGAAGCCGCTCCCTCCGGGCATGGGGTGCCCGGCCGCGGCCGAGGGGGACCCGCTCGTTGCCGAGGGAGAGGAGTTGGCACAGCCGGCGGAAAGTCCGATTGCCGCACACAGCAGCGCAGCGGTTCCGATCCGTCGACGGCTTGTGTTCGACAGCGATCGCTGTACGGCGCCGCCTGAACTTCCAGCGACCGACGGCCCTGACGTCGCGGTCGTCTCGTGGGGGCCCTTTGAATCGTAAGCGGTCATGATGGCGTTTCTCCTAGTCAGGCAATGTCCACGCA
This sequence comes from Streptomyces sp. NPDC052107, assembly GCF_040680215.1. Lineage (NCBI taxonomy): Bacteria > Bacillati > Actinomycetota > Actinomycetes > Kitasatosporales > Streptomycetaceae > Streptomyces > Streptomyces sp. NPDC052107. The sequence goes on along the minus strand of NZ_JBFAWG010000152.1, from coordinate 1,061 downwards.
GAGAGTGACAGCCGTTCCTGAGAGGAACCTTTGACCGCCCGCCGGCCCCCAGCTCCGCGAGCCTCGCAGGCGCCCTGCCAGGGTGACGCCGTGGCCGACTACACGATCAGAAAACTGCCAGCGGGGACGACTTGCCCGTGATACGCGGAGACCTCAATACGGTCCTTCAGCCTCGATCGCTGGTTTGCGAAACAGCCGAGGGGGAGGGCGACCATTCCTTTCGCACGGGCACGACCACGCCGAGTCGTATCCACCCATCGCGGCGGCTTCGGATCGTGATGGCCGAGCACGTCGTGTCGGCAATCGCCTCATAGGAACAGCCGAAGCGCAGCAGTCGCAGCATCTTGTCGAAGATGATCCGGTCGCTGATGCGCCGGCGGTGGCAGCCGAGCGGATGGTCCGGATGGAACTCCGGCCGCGCGGGCAGCAGCGCCACGAATTGCTCCCAGAGCGGTTCGGTCAGCCATGATGGAAGCGCGGGCACAGGTCTCCCCAGTGATCACAGAGCGTCGCAACTCCATGATCACCGGGACCTGTGCCCGTTCTGCTGCCGGGGGTCCCCAACCACACCTATCCGCGCGACCTCTTACTTATTGCTGGGGCAACTGCTCAGAGCCTGTCGGCCATGCATATGAGGCCGCTGTGGTTGATCTGAAGGAGTCCTGTCAACGTGGAAGGTCGACAGTCACCGAGACTTCGGCGTCATACCCCACGGCACCGCCGTGTCGGGCCTGCACTTGGAGCAGGCCGTCACCACAGGCTTGGGTGTCCTCGTCTACGGTTGGTTCGGAAGCAGGTAGCCACCTGGTGCGAGGCGTGGGCCCCGGTGGGCCCACGCGTCTCAGGATGCTGCTGAAAGTTCTTCAGGAGCAGGGGTGGAGCGCACGGGCCGGATCACGCAACCCGCGCGCAGCCGTGAAGCGGTCACCACCATGCGGGACACCGCCTCCCCCACCAGCGCGTTCGTCCGCGAACGCTGCACCACCGGACCCACGTGCATCGCGCACTTGCGATAAGCCGCTTACTGCCGCTGTCACAAACGGCCGCTCAGAAACGGCCAC
>NZ_JBFAWG010000151.1:0-10675 GCF_040680215.1 Streptomyces sp. NPDC052107 | reverse complement strand
AGTTCGCCGATGGAGTGGCCCATGAGGTAGTCGGGGGCCAGTCCGTGTTCGGTGAGGTAGTGGTAGAGGGCGGTTTCGAAGGTGAACAGGGCGGGCTGGGTGTAGAGGGTGTCGTGCAACAGGCCCGCGAGTTCGCTGTCTTCGTCGGCCCACATCACTTCCAGCAGGGGGTGGGGGAGGTGGGTGTCGAAGCGGGCGGCGATGTCGCGCAGGAGTTCGCCGAAGCGGGGGTGGGCCTGGGCCAGTTCGCGTCCCATGCCGGGGTACTGCGCGCCCTGACCGGTGAACAGCACCGCCAGCTTCCCGGCGGGAACGGGCGGCTCTTCGATGATGACGTGGGCGTTGGTGCCGCTGATGCCGAAGGAGGAGACGGCGGCGCGGCGGGGGGTGTCGGTGGTGGGCCAGGGCTGCGGCTCGGTGAGGAGTTGGATGCCGCTGTGGTTCCAGTCGACCTGGGTGGAGGGGGCGTCGACGTGGAGGGTGGCGGGAAGCAGCCCGGCGCGCAGAGCGAGGACCATCTTGATGATGCCGGCGATGCCCGCGGCGGCCTGGGCGTGCCCGATGTTGGACTTGATGGAGCCCAGGTAGAGGGGTTGTTCCGGGTGGTGTTGGCCGTAGGTGGCCGTCAGGGCCTGGACTTCGATGGGGTCGCCGAGGGTCGTGCCGGTGCCGTGCCCCTCGACGGCGTCGATGTCGGCGGGGGTGAGTCCGGCGGTGGCGAGGGCCTGGTGGATGACTCGTTGCTGGGCGGGGCCGTTGGGGGCGGTCAGGCCGTTGGAGGCGCCGTCCTGGTTGACGGCGGAGCCGCGGATCACGGCGAGGACGGGGTGATGGTTGCGGCGGGCGTCGGAGAGCCGTTCGAGTAGGAGCATGCCGGCGCCTTCGGCCCAGCCGGTGCCGTCGGCGGCGTCGGCGTAGGACTTGCAGCGGCCGTCGGCCGACAGCCCACGCTGACGGCTGAACTCCACGAACATGCCAGGCGACGCCATGACGGTGACACCGCCCGCCAGGACGAGGTCGCACTCACCGGACCTCAGCGCCTGTACCGCCTGGTGCAGGGCGACCAGGGAGGAGGAGCAGGCGGTGTCGATGGTGACCGCGGGACCCTCCAACCCGAAGGTGTAGGCGACGCGGCCGGAGATGACACTCGGTGTGACGCCCGTCAGCAGGTGGCCGGCCGTGTCCGCGGAGGCGTCGGCGAGGCGTGGTCCGTAGTCGAGCCCGGTCGCGCCGACGAAGACGCCGGTGCTGGTGCCGTTGAGGGTGGTGGGGTCGATGCCGGCGCGTTCGAAGGCCTCGACGGTCAGCTCCAGCACCAGCCGCTGCTGGGGATCCATGGAGAGGGCTTCGCGGGGGCTGATGCCGAAGTGGGCGGGGTCGAAGTCGGCGGCGGTGTGCAGGAAGCCGCCCTGGCGGGTGGTGGAGGTGCCGGTGTGGTCCGGGTCGGGGTGGTACAGCCGTTCCAGGTCCCAGCCGCGGTCGGTCGGGAAACCGCTGATGGCGTCGACGCCGTCGGCCACCAGTTGCCACAGTTCCTCGGGTGAGGTGACGCCGCCGGGATAGCGGCAGGCCATCGACACCAGCACGATCGGGTCGTCGTCGGCCGTGCGCGGAGCGGACACCGTCACCGAGGGAGAAGCACCGGAGCGCAGGTCGGCCAGGTGCCGGGCGAGCGCGGCCGGTGTCGGGTGATCGAAGAGCACGGTGCTGGGCAGCGCGATGCCGGTGTCGGCCTGCAGCGCGTCGCTCAGTTCCACCGCGCCGATCGAGTCGAGTCCCAGGTCACGGAAGGTGAGGTCGGCGCCGACGTCCTCCGCGCGGGCGTGCCCGAGGATCTCCGCCGCGGCCTGCCGCACCCGGTCGAGCAGGTCGCGCACGTCGGCGGGCGCCACCGTCACCGACCCCGAACCTACGACCCCGCCGCCGGCAGACACATGGGCCGCCTCTGTGGTGTTGCCATCGCCCGACGCGTGGGCCGCCTCCGTGGTGCTGCCGTCGCCCGACGCGTTGGCTGCCTCCACGGCCCCGCCGCCGGCCGGCGCGGGAGCACCCTCCTCGGCTCCGCCGTCGGCCGAGACGCCGGCTCCCTCCACAGCCGTACGGTCGGCCGACGCCCCGGCGCCCGCCGGGGCGTCGTCCGTCGGCGTGCCGGGTGCCACACCCGGCCAGTACCGCCCGCGGTCGAAGGCGTATCCGGGCAGCGCGACGCGAGCCGCGGTGAGTCCGCTGAACGCCGGTGTCCAGTCGACCGTCTCGCCCTCCTCGAACCGGGCGGCCGACGCCCGCAGTTCCGCGGGCGCCGGTGGCTGGGACGGCCGTACGCCACGGGCCAGCGCGGCGAGTGCCTCGCGCAGTGTGTCGCGGTCCTCGGCGAGTACGACGGCGCGGTGCGCGAAGGTCTCACGGGTGGTCGCCAGGGAGAAGGCGACGTCGGCCAGGCCGAGTTCGTCGGTGTCGAGCGCGGCGTGCAGTCGTCCGGCCTGGGCGCGCAGCGCGGTCTCGGTGCGGCCCGACAGGGGGAACGGCAGCGGGCCGGTGACCGGCGTCTTCGCACGCGGCGCGGGTGCCGGTGCCTCGCCGAGCACCAGGTGGCAGTTGGTGCCGCCCATGCCGAAGGAGCTCACCCCGGCGACGAGCGGTCCGTCGGGCGACGGCCAGGAGGTGAGGGACCGCTGCACCTCCAGCCCGAGCGCGGCGAGGTCGATTTCGGGGTTCGCCGACTCGAAGTTGAGGCTGGCGGGCAGCCGGCGGTGGCGGATGCTCAGCACCGTCTTGATCAGGCCGGCGACGCCCGCCGCGCCCTCCAGGTGGCCGATGTTGGTCTTGACCGAGCCGACGTGCAGCGGTGCCGGCCGGGACGCCGCGTCGAACGCCATGCCCAGGGCGGCGGCCTCCACGGGGTCGCCGACGCGGGTGCCGGTCCCGTGCAGCTCGACGTACTGCACCTGGTCGGTCGACACGGTGGCCGCGGCGTGGGCGCGCCGCAGCACGTCGGCCTGGGCGTCGGGGCTGGGGACGGTCAGCCCGTCGGTCGCGCCGTCGTTGTTGACGGCGCCGCCGCGGATGACGGCGTGGATGCGGTCGCCGTCGGCGAGTGCGTCGGGCAGCCGCTTGAGCAGCACCACGCCGCCGCCCTCACCCCGCACGAAACCGTTGGCGCGTGCGTCGAAGGTGTAGCAGCGGCCGTCCGGGGAGAGACCGCCGAAGCTCTCGACGGCGGTCGCGGCGGCCGGGTCGAGCAGCAGGTTCACGCCCCCGGCGAGCGCCAGGGAGGCTCCGTGGGCGCGCAGGCTCTCGCAGGCGAGCTGGACCGCCACGAGGGAGGACGCCTGGGCCGCGTCCACGACCATGCTCGGTCCCTGCAGGCCCAGCGCGTAGGAGACGCGGTTGGCGATGAGCCCGCGGCGGGTTCCGGCCAGGGTGTGGCGGGTGACGGACTCGGGGGCGACACGGTGCACGATGGCGCCGAAGTCGTCGGAGAACGAGCCGATGAACACGCCGGTCGAGCTCTCCCGCAGGCTCGACGGGCGGAGGGCGGCGTCCTCCAGGGCCTGCCAGCTGAGTTCGAGCGCGAGCCGCTGCTGGGGGTCCATGGTGACGGCTTCCCGCGGGGAGATGCCGAAGAAGGCCGGGTCGAAGGTGTCGACGGACTCCAGGAAGCCGCCGAAGCGCAGCGGACCGTCCACGGGTGCCGGGGCGCCCGCCAGCTCGGCGCGCCCGGTCGGCAGGGTGCCGACGGCGCTCCGGCCGGTGCTGAGCAGCCTCCAGAAGGAGGCCAGGTCGGGGGCGCCCGGGAAGCGGCAGGCCATACCGATGATGGCAATGTCGACCGGTGCGGACTGCGTCGCGTGCGTGTGCTGAGGCTCCATGGCGCCTGGCGGCCTTCCTGCGGGGAGACTGTGGCCGGCCGGACCTGGCGCCTGCGGATCACGGCGCCCTCGGACCGCCCTGCCCGAGAGGAGAGTGTCGTGCCGAGTGCAGCCCTGATCGTGGCCGATGGCTTGCGGTCGTCACCACCCGTAGGCACCCCTAGGCCAGGCATCGCCCCGCAGACCGGCGGCGGCGCGGCGGCCGCCACCGGCCGCGGTTGCCCCACGGGGGCGCCGGTGTTTCCGGGCCGAACGGGCGCAAGCGCGCGGGGCCGAGCGCGCTCGGCCACTGACTGTGGATCCACTGACTGCGGATCGAATGACTGCGGATCGAAAGCGCTTCATGGGTGAGCGAGTCGCACCACACGGCGCAGGCACGAGCCGTGCCGGTGCACCGGGCGATGACGACTCGGTGACCGGCACGGCTCGTGCCTGCGATGCTTCGTTACGGTCGGGTTACGCGCGTAGCCGCGGAGCAGGATGACCGGGGGACGGTGTGTGCGGCGGGGTCAGGCGGCGGAGACCCGCAGCTTGACGGGCAGGTCCTCGCGACTGCGTACCTTCATCTTCTTGTAGACGCGGGTGAGATGCTGCTCGACGGTGCTCACCGTCACGAAAAGCTCCTGGGCGATCTCGCGGTTGGTCAGGCCGCGGGCGGCGAGGGTGGCCACGCGCTGTTCCGACTTGCTGAGCCTGTCGAAGCCGTGGTCCTTCTTCGCGGGCCACTCCTCGGTCGGCTCCAGCGGGGAGGCGGCCACCATCAGTGAGTCGGGGACCGTGTCCGCGTGGCAGACCTTGGCCATCCGGCGGGCGCGCAACCCGGCGGTGCGTGCCTTGTCCTTGTCGCCGATGGCCCGGTGGGCCGAACTCAGATCGGCCAGGCAGCGCACCAGTTCGTAGCGGTCACTGCTGGACTGGAGCAACTGCATGGACTTGTTGAGGATCGTCAGGCGTTCCTTGAAGTCCCGGGTGCAGGCCAGCGCGCGCAGCGCCATGCCGCGCGCGCGGGTGCTGCCGAAGCCGCGCATCGCCAACTGCTCCTCCAGCAGGGTCGATGCCTTGTCCCGCTGGTCCAGGGAGAGCCAGGCCTCGGCCGCGCCGACCCGCCAGGGCACCAGGACGGGAGTGTCCAGGTTCCACTGCTGCATCTGCTCGCCGCAGGTCATGAAGTCGGCCAGGGCCGCGTAAGGGCGTCCACTGGCCAGGTGGTGCTGGCCGCGGGCGTAGAGATAGTGCAGGCCGGACCGGGTCTGGAACAGTGCGGGCGCGGCAGCCGTCGCGAAGCACCGGGCGGCCTTGTCGTGGTTTCCGATGGAGGTGTGCGCCTCGGCGAGGGTGGCCAGGGCCAGCCAGCCGTGGGTGTCCAGCGAGTGCGCCGGGTTGTCGGCGACCGCGGCCGAACTGTGCTCGACCGCGACGTCGAGTTCGCCGCGGCGCAGCGCGACCAGGGCGAGCAGACCGCGCAGTACGGCGGTCCAGGCGCCGAGGCCGTGGTCCATCGCGTCCTTCAGGAAGCGATTCGCCGCCTGCTGGGCGGAGTCCAGGGACGACGAGTAGACGAGCGTGAGGACGGCGGGCACCACACAGGCGCGCACCGAGCCGTCGAGCAGACTGCCCGTCTGCAGTGACTGCTCGGCCTGGGCGGCGATGTAGGCGTCGCCGTTGCCGGTCAGCACCGACAGCAGCGACTGGTGCGCCTGGAGCCTGGCCCGGACGGCGGGGGAGGCGGTCAGGGACGCGCCCTCCGGCACCGGACCGGCGGCCGCCCGTAGCACGCCCGGAAAGCTGGAGGCGATCTGGAGTTCGGTCACCTGCATTTCGGCCGCGACATCGGGCCGGGCGACATCCGGGTGCCGGACAACGCTGTCGATGATCTGGACCGCGTCGTGCACCTGGGCGTTCCAGAGCATGGCCTGGGCCACCGGCAGTGCCGTGGCAGGCGCCATCAGGCCGGTCAGGATCGACGTCTTCAGCGACTGGTAGCGCGCGGTCGCCCGGCCCACCTCCACCATGGAGCTGATCTCGGCGAGTTGGGCCTTGATCTCGTACCGGGTCGTGTCGTCGGTGCACGAGGCGTCGGCCAGCTTGAGGTAGCGGAGACAGAGATCCACCTGGCCGGCGGCGAGGACGTGACGGGCGGCGTCGCGCAGCACCGGCAGGCCCCACTCGTCCTTGACCGGACCGGCCGCCAGCAGGTGGAAGGCGATCGCCTCGGGCGCGGCGCCGTGGGCGTGCAGCAGTCGGGCGGCACGGTGGTGCATCTCGATCAGCGTGGCGCTCGGGATGGTGCGCAGCACGATGTCCCGAACCCGTTCGTGCCGGAACACGCAGCCCACCACCAGCCCGCTGGCCTGGAGTCGTCGCAGCGCGGTACGGATCAGGCCGAGGGGCGCCTCGCACAATTCACTGAGTTGGTATTCGTCGGAACTCTCGCCGAGCAGTGCCACACCCTGGGCCACGATGCGGGCCAGTCGGCCCATACGGTGCAGGCAGACCTGGACGGCCCGCTGGAAGGCGTCGCCCGCGCACGACCCCGTGCCACAGCCGGGCGTATCGGCGTCGGAAGCGGAGGGCTGCGTCTGCCTGTCCTCCATGAGCGCCGATATCAGTAAGGGATTACCTCCTGTAATTTCGTGGTAATGCGTCGCGAGTTCCGTGTCCACCGGATCCGTAAGTGTTTCGGCGATCATTTCTGCGACCGCATCGGAATTCAAAGGTTCCAGTGAAATGCTGCTCACGTGGGATTCGTAGAGCATTTCCAGGAGAATCGGTGAAGCGGATTCCACACTCGCGTCCCACGACACGAATACCGAGAGCGGCAGCGATGCCGTACGGGCGGTGAGGTGGCGCAGGCAGCGGATGGACTGCGGGTCCGCGTGGTGGATGTCGTCGACGACCAGGACCACAGGGCCGCGCTCGGCCATGCCGGCGAGGGCGAGCTGCGCCCGCTGGGCCACGTGCAGCCAGCCGGAGGCGCCGGAGAGGTCCTCCGTGAGGCTCGTCAGGACCGCTTCATCTCGGGTTTCCTGGGTGAACAGCTGCTGGATGAGGGCAAACGGTTCGTGACGGTCCTCCCGAAGGGCGCGGGCGCTGGAGACCGTGGCGCCCGCGGCCCGGGCCCGCGCGGTGAGGGCCCGCAGCAGTGTGCTCTTGCCGATGCCCGTCGGTCCGCTGACCGCGGCCATGGTGCCGACCCCGGCGTCGAGCCGGCGGAGCAAGAAATCGATGTCTATTCGTGTGTAACCGCGACCCAGCAGCGTCATCACCAAACCTCACCTTCCCCGTCGCGTGGCCGGCCCATGTCTCGGGGGTGACCCGGCACACGCGCAGCCTGCCGCTCACGATTTCCCAGTAACCGCGGGATCCGCTGGTCAGTCAGTTCCGTGTGTGACTTCTGTATAGCCTGTACGCATCTTCGGTGGAGAGTCAATCTCTTTAGCCAATGTTTGCGTAACCTTGAATCATGTCCACGCTGGAAACCTCGCGTATGGCAACCGTTATCTGTCGATCCTGACCTCGGTAAGCAGGCAGCCCCCGCCAAAGAATGACGGGGGCTGCGTAGGGGTTGTACGGCGAATTCCGGCCATGACCCGGCATGACCGGTTCCGCGTGGTTCAGCTCAAGCGGGTGGACAGGACCAGACCGTCACCGATGGGAAGTTCAACAGTGAAATAGTCCGGTCCGTAGACGTGCTCCAGGTACGGCTCCCACAGCCAGCGCGCGAGGTTGACGTCGTCTCCCAGCACCAGGGCGTTCGGGGCCAGCACCGGCTCCAGCATCTTCAGAACGGTCAGGTTGTCGTCCTTCCACGCGTCGAGCAGCAGAAGGTCGATCGGCCCCTCGAGGTCCTTCAGCGTCTGCAGGGCGTCGCCCTCACGGATCTCGACGTACTCGCTCAGTCCGGCCTCGGCGATGTTGCGGTGGGCCACCTCGGCCTTGGCCGGCATCACCTCGGTACCGATCACCAGCCCCCCGCCGTTGTCCTTGACGGCGGCGGCCAGGTAGATCGTCGACACGGCGAACGACGTGCCGAACTCCACAGCCCGCCGCACCCCCCGCGTACGGCAGAGAAGGTACATGAGGTTGCCGATGTCCCGGTGAACCGGCAGATAGGCCTCGGCGAACATCTCGTTGAGGGCCTCGTGGCCGATCTGCTCCGGCGGCCGCCCGTCGGCGATCAGCTTCTGGATCGGTTCCGCGTCCTTGACCTTCTCGTCCTCGTAGAGGCGATCGAGCAGGGCGCTGACGTTTGCGTCGTTGAGTGTCGTCATGCCACGCCTTTCGGGTGGTGGGAGCTGGCCGGCGCGGCCAGTCCGGGCGGAGATCGAATCGAGGGGAACCCGTCCGGGTCCGACCCGGCTGGATCGCATCCGTCTCGGTCAGTCCACCCGAGCGCCGGGTTCGCCGACGAGGCTAGGGCCCCCGAACCCCCACCAGGCCAGTCCACGGGTGGTGTTAGGGGGGCCGAATCCCCTGATCTGGGGTCCGGTCCGCTGGCGCCCCCTTCCGCCCAGGTGGCTGAATGACCGTGGCCGGGACCGGCACGTCCGTCCCCGCGTCCCCGCATCGGACCCGCCCGGCGAGTGCAGCTACCGGAGCCGACGATTGGACCAACGAGTGGATCAACTGCGGAGCCGCCGGCTCTTCTTCGCCCACCACCACCTGACCGGATCCCCCTGGGGACAACCCGCCGTCCACGCCTTCCCCGAACGCGCCGCCGCCGTGGCCGCGGTCGGCTCCACGGGCATCGGCTTCGACGCCCAGGAACTCACCCAGCTCGTCGCCACGCGCTCCGCCGACTGGGTCCGCGGCGTGCTCGACGAACACGGCCTGCACATCGGCGAACTGGAGGTCCTGACCTGGTGGTGGGGCACCCCCGAGGACGCCGACGCCTCCCGCCCCATGGAGGAGCCGATGTTCGCGCTGGCCGACGAGTTCGGCATCGGCCGGCTCAAGGCGTCCGCGGTCTTCCTGGAGCCCTCCGGCCGGCCGTCGCTGGACCTGCTCGCCGAACGGTTCGCCGCACTGTGCGACCGGGCCGCCGAGCACGGGCTGCGCATCGCGCTGGAACCGGTCGCCGCCTTTCCCCTGTTCACCTACGCCGACGCGGCCCAGGTCGTCCTCGACGCCGGCCGCCCCAACGGCGGCGTCGAGATCGACGCCTGGCACTTCTTCCGGGACCCCACCGGCTTCGCCGCCCTGGAACGGCTGGACGGCACCCACATCACCGGCCTGGAACTCTGCGACGGCGTGGCCGAACCCCAGGTCTCCCTCATGGAGGACTCCGCGGACGGCCGACTGCTTCCCGGCACGGGCAGCTTCGACCTGCCCCGGCTGCTGCACGAGATCGAACTCCGGCAGCCCGACGTCGACCTGTCGGTGGAGGTGCTCTCCGCCGAACTGCGCACCCTGCCCCCCGCCGAGAACACCAAGCAGACGGTGGCGGCGGTGGACGCCCTGCTCGGCAGGCGCTGAACGGCACCCGGCCCGCTCCCCAGCACTCACGTCAGGACGGCTTCCATGACCCAGGAACACCAGCCTCAGCAGGATGACAGGCTCCGTGACTACCTGAAGCGGGCCACCACCGAACTGCAGGCCACCCGGCGCCAGTTGAAGACGCTGAGGGAAGCGGCACGCGAACCCGTCGCCATCATCGGCATGTCCTGCCGGTTCCCCGGCGACGTCACCACTCCCGCCGAGCTGTGGCAACTGGTCGCCGAGGGCCGCGACGCCATCACACCGTTCCCGACCAACCGCGGCTGGGACCTCGACGGCCTGTACGACCCGGAGCCCGGCGTCGAGGGCAAGACCTACACACGCGCCGGTGGTTTCCTGCACGACGCCGACCAGTTCGACGCCGACTTCTTCTCGCTCAGCCCCCGGGAGGCGATCGAGTCCGACGTCCAGCAGCGGATCCTGCTCGAACTCGCCTGGGAGGCCTTCGAGGCGGCGGGCATCGACCCCGCCTCGGCTCGCGGCAGCCGTACCGGCGTCTTCGCCGGGCTCGTCTACCACGACTACCCGGGCAACGCGAACATGGGCTCCATCGTCTCCGGCCGGGTCGCCTACACCCTCGGTTTCGAGGGCCCGGCCGTGACGGTGGACACGGCGTGCTCGTCGTCCCTGGTCGCCCTGCACCTGGCCGCGCAGGCCCTGCGCTCCGGTGAGTGCGCGCTGGCCCTCGCCGGCGGCGTGAACGTCATGTCCGCCCCTGACGCGTTCGTGGAGTTCAGCCGCCAGCGGGGGCTGTCGCCGGATGGCCGGTGCAAGGCGTTCGCGGAGGCGGCAGACGGGACCGGCTGGGGTGAGGGCGCCGGTCTGCTGCTGGTTGAGCGGTTGTCAGATGCGCGGCGGCTGGGGCATCCGGTGTTGGCGGTGGTGCGGGGTTCGGCGGTCAATCAGGACGGTGCGTCCAATGGTCTGACGGCGCCGAACGGGCCGGCGCAGCAGCGGGTGATCCGAGCTGCGCTGGCCAGTGCCGGGCTGTCCGGTGGTGATGTCGACCTGGTCGAGGCGCACGGGACGGGGACGCGGCTGGGGGATCCGATTGAGGCTCAGGCACTGCTGGCCACTTATGGGCAGGACCGGGAGGGCCGGGCGCCGCTGTATTTGGGTTCGTTGAAGTCCAACATCGGTCATGCGCAGGCGGCTGCGGGTGTGGCTGGTGTGATCAAGTTGGTTGAGGCGATGCGGCATGGGGTGATGCCGCGAACGCTGCATGTGGATGCGCCGTCGCCGCAGGTGGATTGGTCGGCGGGTGCGGTGGAGTTGCTGACCGAGGCGCGGGAGTGGCCGGGGGTGGGGGA
>NZ_JBFAWG010000150.1:0-10700 GCF_040680215.1 Streptomyces sp. NPDC052107 | reverse complement strand
TCCCGAGACACTTCGCAGCCTTGGAGATACGCAGCAACTCCATGCACGCAACTATACATGCAACACTAAGGATTACTAACGAAGTTGGTGAGCCTTTGCTCGGTCGTCAGCGGCCACCAACAGGACCCCGGCGGACCGCCCCACCACCTCCGCGGCCGAGTAGCCCACGAGCCGCTGAGCGGCCTGCGACCATCCGACCACCGTCCCCTGTACGTCGAGGAGAGCTATTGCCGGGCAGACTGTCTCGATGGCCGTCTGAGCCTCGGAGACTGCTGTCTCTGCGGAACTGCCCATTGCTCTTCCCTTCTATGTCCCCCCGGCGATGCGGTCCCCCAACTGCTCGGCTGTCCGGTGGATGGATAGGTCCAGGGCAGCAGTGATCGAGATACCAGGCACGGCAGACCACAGCCCATTCACACTGCCCCCGACGGTGGCTGCGGCGGTGGTGGTCTCGGCCCGTCAGACGTGCTCCGGCGGGACCCCTATCGGGGCCTGGGTGCAGCCAACGGGCCGTCGGCTGACACCGACGGCAGAAACACGGCCGTCCACTGACTCCCTGCTTGCTCTCACCCGCACCTCACGCGTCAGTCGACGACTGCTGAGAAGGTGGTGCAGCCAGGCCCCGAGCGCCGCCCCCAGAACCGGAGCGGCCAGACAGATCCGCAGATCGGTGGTCTGCCCAGCGAATGCGGCAGGACCGAACTGGCGGGCGGGGTTGATCGAGCCCCCGCTGCAGGGCCCCCGGAAAAGCGATCACCAGCGCAACGGACATTCCGATGACGTACGGCACCAGGCGCACACAGCGGGCATGGGCCATGTAAAACCCGGCCGCCAGCATGATGACCGTCATGCCGCCGGCCTCGGCGAGAAAGACTGACGCGGGCTGCAGCAGGGCGCGGGCACGATCGCTGCGTAGCCGATCGAGGGGAAGGAGACCGCAGGCCCCACACCAGACGCCCAAGACCCGTCCCCGCCATTTGGGCCCCCACGTAGGGAACGATGCTGCGCCCGGGGAAGGCGCCCGTGAGCCGCTGGGAGACCATCACGGTGCCGTGTCCAGGCGGATCACGCCTGAGGCCTCCGGGGCGAGCTTCGCCCAGCCCAGACGGCGCGTGTGCTCGGGGAGGCTCAGCGGACTTCCGTGTGCTTCGTTCGTACTCATGCGTGCAACGCTACGCACCCAGTGGCACCGGAGTATGGTCCATTTCCATGACAAATTCCCAGACCAATTTTGCGGACAAAGCAAGATCGCGATCTACGAAGCTGGGACACTAACCTGCTCCCGACCGGGGCGCTCCGAGCATGCGGCGTGGCGCTCCGGCTTCGCGGTGCAAACGGTCTGGCAGACGGCGCCCAGGGGCCTGCCTGGCCGTTCGACGCGAAGTGGCCCGGTGTTTTGCTCAGAAAATGGTCCACACGCAAGGCGGACGATGACCTCGACGAGCTCTACACCCAGCCGACCCGCGAGTTCGGGGAGCTCATCGGCAGGGCCGGCCACACCCTGGTGTGGGACGGATCCGATACCGGGCTGATGAAGGTCGTCACCGACGGAGTGCGGGCGTCGGGAGGGCGGCTCACGGGGATCTCGGTCGATTTTCTCCGGAAGTAGGGACCGAGGTCCTGGAGCTGCGGAAGCACGGCCTGTACGACGACCCCGTGGTGCTGCCGAACACGGCGGGCTTCCACGACCGGCTGATACTCCAGCTCCGGCGACGAGCAGGGGTTGCTGCCATTGCCCCTTGGAGAGCTGGTCTTCGTCGCCGACACGGCCGCCGGCGCACTCGCCACCGTGGACAAGTGCGTTGGAACGTGATGGCGAGATCGTGACAGCACGCCTTCCCGCCTGAGAGATCGCGCCGACTCCGGCACGGGCGGCCTGGCACTTGAGGCCGACAGCCCCAGCGCCTCGAATCTCGGCAGGGACGCTCCCGAACCGGACAGAGGCGCGTCCGCTCCGCCCTCGGAACCCCTTCTAGGGCAGCACCCTGCACAGTGCGTCCAGTGCGCCTGCCCACGCGCTGTCCGAGGGCGCCGCGTAGTTGACCACCAGCGCGTCCCGCTCGGGCAACTGCCATCCGCCGTCCGCCACTTCGTAGCGGAACTGCGTCAACCCCCTGATCGCCAGACCTTGCCGGGCCGCGGCCTGGACCACTGAGCTTTCGGTTCCACGCGGGAGTTCGAGGACCGTCTGCAGTCCTGCAGCCATCCCGGTCACACGAATGCCGGGAGCTCTCTGGCGCAGGACCTCGACCAGCTGATCGCGGCGACGCCGGTAGCGCAGCCGCATCGAGCGCACATGACGGTCGTACGCACCCGAGGCGATGAATTCCGCCAGCGTCAGCTGCTCCAGAGCGCTCGTCATGTAGTCGCCGTGCTCTTTGGCCGCCACGATCTCCGGGATGAGTTCCTCCGGCAGCACCATCCATCCGAGCCGTACCCCCGGCGCCAGGGACTTGCTCACGGAACCGAAGTACACCACCCGCTCCGGATCGAGGCCTTGCAGGGCCCCCACCGGCTGACGGTCGTATCGGAACTCCCCGTCATAGTCGTCCTCCAGGATCAGGCCGCCCGTGGCACGTGCCCACTCGACGGCAGCCGTGCGCCGGTCCGGGCGGAGCGCGACCCCCGTCGGGTACTGGTGCGCCGGGGTCATCAGCACCGCCCCCACTTCGCGCAGCCGCGCGAGGTCGTCGATGCGTGCGCCATGGTCGTCGACGTAGAGGGGCGGGGTGTGCAGACCGGCGTTCGCCAGCAGGTCGCGAAACATGTCGAGTCCGTAGGCCTCGACTGCCACCCCTCGCACCCGCCGTTCCTTGAGCGCCCGCGCCATCAGCGCCAGACCGTGGTGGAAACCGGAACAGATGACGATCCGCTCCGGCTCGGCGTACACCCCGCGGGCCCGCGCCAGGTAGTCCGCGAGTGCGGTGCGCAGCTCCATCCGGCCGCGGGCGTCGCCGTAGCCGAAGGCGTCGTGTGGCGCGGCGGTCAAAGCCCGGCGGGCCACGGTGAGCCACTGCGAGCGCGGAAAGGTCGCGAGGTCCGGTGCACCGGTCCACAGGCCATACCGGAGGCGGGGCTCGTCCGGCCTCGCGCGAGGAGCGTCGGGCGCGGCCCTGTGCGGCTCGACCCGGGTGGCCACCCGGGTCCCGGAGCCCTGCTGGGCGGTGAGCCAGCCCTCAGCGACCAGCTCGGCGTAGGCCTCGACCACAGTGTTACGCGAGACGCCGAGATCCGCGGCGAGTGAGCGGGAGGCCGGCAGCCGACTGCCGGGCGCCAGACGCCCCGTGCGCACGACCTCCCTCAAGGCGTCCGTGAGCCCTGCACGCAGCCCGGGTCCGCGCAGCTCCAGATGCAGGTCGGCACCGAACGCGGGGGGCCGACCCGCCGCGGAATTGGTCCGAGAATCTGCCATGTAAATGAACCATACTCCCATACCATCGACTTGCCAGTCGTCCCATTGCGCACACCACCGCGTCCTCCGTCGGGGCGGTGGTCAGCCGGCTGGTGCGCGGACGGAAGGCGTTCACAGTAGGGCGCGGCACGGGCGTGGTGGTCGGCGTGAGAATGACATGACCCTGGGCTTGATCCGCTTTGACGGACATCGAAGATCAGAGGCTTCGGCCCCAGAAGGATGATGTCCATCATGGAGAGCAAGGGGAAGAAGAAGCCGCGTCCTCGCCGCTCGTTCACGCCGGAGTTCAAGGCCGAGATCGTCGAGCTGTGCCAACGCGGTGACCGCTCGGTTGGTCAGGTCGCCAAGGACTTCGACCTGACCGAGACAGCGGTGCGCGACTGGATCCGGCGGGCCGAGGTCGATGCCGGCGAGCGTGACGGCCTGACCAGCAGTGAACGAGAGGGACTGGCCCAGCTGCGGCGGGAGAACCGCCGGCTGCGGGAGGACGTGGAGATCCTCAAGCGGGCCACGGCCTTCTTCGCGAAGGAGACCCGGTGACGGTGCACCCGTTCATCGAGGCGGAGAAGCAGGCAGGTCACAGCGTCAAACGGGCGTGTGAATTGCTGAAGGTCTCCCGTGCCGCCTTCTACGCCCGCCGCGCCAGCACACCCGGTCCCCGGGCCGTGCAGGACGCGGACCTGACCGAGCAGATCACCGCCGTCCACGCCCAGTCCTGGGGCGCCTACGGCGCCCCGCGGATCCACGCATTCCTCAAGCGTGAAAGGATGGCCTGCGGCCGCAGACGCATCGCCCGGTTGATGCGGGCCGCCGGGCTCGCCGGCCGGCACCGCAGACGACGACACCGCACCACGATCCCGGACCCGCACGCGGCCGCCCGCCCGGACCTGCTCCTGCGCGACTTCCCGCCCGACCCTAGGGCGACGGACACCCGCTGGTGCGGCGACATCACCTGCATCCCCACCCACGAGGGCTGGCTCTACCTGGCCACCGTCATCGACATCAGCTCCCGCCGAGTGGTCGGCTGGGCCACCGCCGACCACCTGTGCACCGAACCGGTCGCCGACGCACTGCCAGCCGCCTGCCACCAGCGCCGACCCGCAGGTTCCGTGATCTTCCACTCCGCAACGCGGCACCAACGAGAACACGAACGGACTGCTGCGCCAGTACTTTCCGAAGGGGACCGACCTGTCGCGGTGGGATGCCGACGAACTCGAGGCGGTGGCTCTCGCGCTCAACAACAGGCCTCGCAAGACACTCGGCTGGAGGACACCCGCCGAGGCCCTCAACGAACATCTACAATCGGCTCAGAAAGCCGGTGTTGCGACGACCGATTGAATCCGGGGAGCACGCCGCGGGTTGCCACACCGGACACCGTCACCGTCACCCAGGCCCTCGTCACCGAGTCCATCCGCAGCGTCTTCCCCGGCGACTTCGACACAACTGTGGAGCGGTGGGTGCCAGCCCATGCGGACCTGAACTGGGCCAACACGACCGCTCCGGCGTTCAGCCTCTTCGATTGGGAGGACTGGGGTAACGCACCGCGGGGGCTGGACTCGGCCTCTCTGTGGGCGAGTTCCCTTGCTGTCCCGGCTCTGGCCGAACGCGTACGGCACGAGCGCCGTTCCGATTTCGAGAGCCGGGACGGCAAGTTGATGACGTTGTTCGTCTGCTCGAAGATCCTCGGACCGTACGCGCACCCGGAGGACCCTCGGCTGGAACCCGCCCGGCGCGTGGCCGAGCAGGTCATCGAGGAGCTTCAGGCGGGCTGACCGCGCGAGCGATCTCGAAGGAGACTCCGGTACTCCTGGACGGTCCGATCCTCGACCTCTCCGACCAGGGCGTCGAGGAGTTCGCCCAGATGGACGGATTCATCGGTGCCCCACGGCGACGGAGTCGACCTGCGGGAGGTGATAGGCGGTTCTGAATGCCGCTTGAACGCGGGAGAGTTGCCTGTTGTCTCGGAGGAAGACGCGCGGATCGATCCTGGCCCACACTGGGGCGCTGGTGCTGCCTCCGAAAGGGCTCATCCCCCACACCACGCCGCCCGGGCACCACGCCTTGGTGAGGGCGTCCGCGGCATCCAGCGTTCTAGCTCCGACCAGCAAGCCGGCGCGGACCATGAGGGCCGCTGGCCTCGGTGCGGTCGTGTCGATCAGGTTCAGCAGCGGTGTTGGGCCCCAGGATGCGACGCCCCAGGCAGCGCACAGTCCCTTCGCTGCGGCGGCGTCGAGGGCGGTGCACGCCTATGCCAGCAGGTCGTGGTGGTGAGGGGCGGCTTCGCGGAGTGAATGTTCCGGGTTGTGCAGGAACGCCAGGTCCGGCTCTCGTCCGAGGTCCGTGGCCGCCTGTTCCACCGCCGCGTGCAACCGTACGGGATCCAGAGAGTGCTCCGTCCTGTCCGGCCCCGGGAAATAGCCGACCTTGGTGGAGAGCGTGAACTTCGGCAGCAGGTCACCGGCTGTCCGCGCCAGCGTCTGGTGCGAGCCGAAGTCGAGGTAATTGGTGCTGGTGTCGAGTGCGGTAACACCGAGGTCCAGTGCCCCGATCAGGAGACGACGTTCGTGACGAGACCGGTGTAGCCCGAGGACAACTCGGGGGTCAGTACCGCGCACAGTTCCTCCTTCACCAGGATCTCGGCGAGCTCCGTCACTTCGGTCCCGACGACGGCTGCGGCCCGCTCCAGCGGGACGGGCCTGCCGCTCAGCAGCAGACGCAGTGCGGGCAGGGCCTTGGCCGCGAGGGTGAGCTTTTTCCCCGGAGGCCACGATGTCGACGCTCTGCCCATACTCCTGGAACCGGGGAGGGAAGTGGGTGGTACACACCACGGCGTCGAGCGGTCCGAGTATGTCGAGGAACGGCACACGCCGAGGCAGCGTCGTCTCCTGCTCGTAGGCGTCCAGGAAGTCGGCTGGGGAACGCTCGCCGACCAGCTGGGCGGCGGCCGTGGTCAGGGCTTCGCCGCCGGTTTCGTGCCAGCGGTCGAGGTCGTGGCGGAAGATCTCGCGCTCGCGGCACCAGTCGGCAAGCCAGGCGAGCCAGCTCGCTCCCGTGCGCTTGGTGATGCCGAAGGTGACATGAAGGCTCTTGCCGGAACCGCTGCCAGTCCGTGTCGCCTGGTGCCAGTGGCCTCGGGGGATGTGCATGACGTCACCGGTCCGCATGACGCCCGACCAGATGATCTTGTCGCTCGGGGTGTTGTCGGGGTCGGAGTCCCGGTACATCGGGACCTTTCGCGAGGCAGCGCGTACCTCCCACTCCTTCTCGCCCGCGAGTTGGACGATCACAACCTCGTGGTCATCCCAGTGCAAGGGGAAGCCGGCGGCGTCGTTGGTCGTCAGGTACGCGTTGACCCGGACTCGCTCGCGGGACCACCACTGCAGGGCCCGGCAGGCGACATCCACCGTCGGATCGAAGACGTTGGCCTGGTCCATGATCACCGTTGCGCCTTCCTGCAGGAGCTTGCCCAGGCTGCGCATGTTGACCATGGGGATGCTCTGACCTCGGGGGCTGACGCTGTCGGTGTAGTAGATGGCCGGGTGAACCTCCTCGCCCTTCTGGATGCATCGGAACTGCGGGCGGTTCAGGCTCCTGCGCATCGCGATGTCGAGCAGGCGGTTCGCAGTCATGATGCGGGAGACGAGTGCGGGGTCCTCCATGCTCCCGCGTACAAAGCTCTTGCCCAGCTCCTCCGCTCCACTCCATCCGAGTGCTGTCTCGATGGCGCTGATCAACCGATGTTCCATCGCTGCGTCCTTCATGGGTTCGACCACGTGATCCGGACACGGAGGTCGCCACCCGGCCACGGCGCGTCGCCGGAACTCCCGGCGTTGTCCGACCGGAGGCTGTCGTACCGGTCGTGGACGGCGGTCAGCTCTTCCACCGCCACCAAGAGGCCACTTTGGGCCGGAGGCAGTGCCGTGTGCTCTGCCTCCTCGTACTCCTTCCTCTTCGGTTCTCCCGCCAGGGCTCCGGCGGGAGGTCAGTGACTGCCCCACGGCGGTGGGATAAGCGGGGTGCCGTGAGGCGCGGCGGCCGGTTGGGGGGGCGGACGGGCCGCGGTCCTACACCCGCGACCGGGCAGTTCCGTGATTCACCGGCAAGGCGCCTTTGTCCTGACGGATGTTGGTCTCCAGAACACGTTGGTCCAGTTCGTACAGACACGCACGGCAGGCGTAGAAGGCCGCATGCATGCCACTCGACCGGATGGCCCCGATCCACGTCACCTCGACGTCGACGCGTCCACACCACAGCCAGCACTCGTCGCGCGACTGCAAAACGTGCGTTGCAGAAGTGGTCTTGCCTGAACGTAACTGTGGGGTCGATCGGCAGGCGTCCTACCTGGCCGTCATCAGACCCGGCGACGACGCCCCGCGCGCAATGCTGCGAGAGCCCGCTCCAGATCACTGCGACTGTCCAGGGTGTCGGGGTGCTGGGAGCCCAGAATCCGCGTGCGATCTTCCAGCGTCCGCCGGTGCAGCTCAGCCGCCCGCGCGTACTCGCCCAACCCATGCAAAGCAGCAGCAAGGTTGGCGCGGCTGCGCAGGGTGTCACGGTGGTCGCCGCCCAGAATCCGCGTCTGATCCTCCAACGTCTGCCGGCTCAGCTCAGCCGCCTGCGCATACTCACCCAACCCATGCAAAGCAGCAGCCAATGCGTGGCGACTGTCCAGGGTGTCAGGGTGCTGGGGGCCGAGAACACGCGTCTGATCCTCCAGCGTCTGCCGGCTCAGCTCAGCCGCCTGCGCATACTCACCCAACCCACGCAGAGCAGCAGCCAGGCTGGCACGGCTGCGCAGGGTGTTGGGGTGCTCGGGACCCAGAATCCGCATGCGATCTTCCAAGGTCCGCCGATGCAGCTCAGCCGCCTGCACGTACTCACCCAACCCACGCAGAGCAGCAGCCAGGCTGGCACGGCTGCGCAGGGTGTTGGGGTGCTCGGGACCCAGAATCCGCATGCGGTCCTCAAGGGTCCGCCGGTCCAGGTCGACCGCCTGCGCGTACTCACCCATCCCGCGCAGGGCGGCAGCCAGGTTGGCGCGGCTGGTCAGGGTGTCGGGATGGTCGGGGCCCAGGATCCCCGTGCGCTCCTCCAAGGTCCGCCGGTGCAGGTCGACCGCCTGCGCGTACTCACCCATCCCGCGCAGGGCGGCAGCCAGGTTGGCGCGGCTGGTCAGGGTGTCGGGATGGTCGGGGCCCAGAAGGCGGCTTTGTGTGTCTTGGAGTTGTTGATGTAGAGCGTGCTCGAGCGCGTAGGCGCCGGCGTCGTTGAGTACGTCAGCGAGAGTCGCAACTGTGTCGCGGGCGTCGGCCCGGGCCTCTGGGCTGTGGTCGAACAGGAGCACTAGGTGTGGAGCCAGGAGGCAGGCTGCGGGCCAGCCTGGGCGCCCGGCCCCCGCAACGTCGTGGACGGCTTCGGTCAGCCGGTCGGTGAGGGCTCGGCGCCACCGGGCGAGGTCGTTGTCCTCGGCTGTGAGAGCTAGGGCGCTGATCTCCCGGACTAGGGGATGCAGCAGCAGTTGGGCACTATCCTCCTGTGCCACCTCCAGTGCGGTGGTGGGTTCAGGCAGGCCGAGAAGGCCATAGCGGTGCAGGCCGGCAAGTGCAGCCTCCACGCCGACCACAGTGACCAGCTCACCTGTCACGGAGGCCAGCAAGCCGGGGGTGAGCAGGGACAGCGGGATGGGTGCCTGGGCCAACAGGGACAGCACCCTCAACAGTGGACGAGCCAGCAGGTTGCCCTCCGCCGTGAGCTGGTCGAGGGACACCTCCCAGGTGTGGCGCACCACAGTGCGAGCGACGTCCGGATCAGAAGCATCGGGGTGCTGCGCTCCCAGGAGTGTGGGCAGCTCGGCGTCCAGAGCCTGGCGGTAGTGGTCGAAGGTTCGGTAGCGGCTAGTAGCTGTGGCGAGGTAGGAACCGGCCGCGTGCAGGGCCAGCGGTAGCCCACCCAGGCGGGCCGCCAGTTGCCGGGCCTGCTCCGGAGTGCCGGCCCGCGGTGCCGCATCCAACAGGACTTGGCCCGCATCCGGCACGGCCAACGGCTCCAGCCGCAGCAACTCTGCGCGCGGGCCCCAGGTTTGCCTGTTGGTGTCCCGGCTGGTCACCAGCAGCAGGCCGCCGCCATACGGGCGGATCCACCCCCGATAGTGCGCCACCGGCTCGCCGCCGGGGCCCACTGCCTGCGGCTCATCGACGTTGTCGAGCACCACCAACCACCGCCGCGAGGAATTCAGCTGCTGCCAGATCACATCCGGCAAGCTCTCCTGCCCGACCCGGGCCAACTCCAGATCCGCCTCCGGCAGCCCGCACGCCACCGCCACCTGGGTCAGTTGCTGCGCCAGGTCCACCGAGGTTCGCCACCGCAGCCAGAACACCGCCCGGCCATCTTCCTCGGCCTGGGCAGCCAGCTGCGCAGCCAGCGTTGTCTTCCCGAGCCCCCCAGCCCCACACAACACCACGAATCTGCCCTGCGGCCGACGCAGCATCCCGGCCAGGAAAGTCAGCTCCGTCTCACGACCGCGCACCTGCTCCACATGCTGGCGCCGCAGCGAGCCCTGCCGGGACCCTGCCAACCTGTCCACCGACGTCAGCCGCGCCAACGGCGTCCCGCCATCCAGGCGCCGCCCCCATAACAGCAATCCGACACTGACCGCCACCAACACACCGAACACAGGCCACACCACCCACGCATGCGCAGCCCATCCCGGCACCGTCGCACTCGCGTAATTAGTCACCGGCCCCAGTGCCGCAGTCACCAACGCGGCAGCACCCGTCGCCCCCGACCCCACCCATGCACCACGCCGGCGCGCCATACCCACACCCCCCGAGGCCTCCGTCACACCGTGCCAGACACGAGAGCCCACCACCACGAGCCCGCAGATACTCGTGGGTGACGCCCCGAGGGTGAGCGCCACGGACGAGTCACGCTCCCCATGTGCCTCACGGGGCCCGTCTCAGTTTCCGTCTCATTCACGGCCGGACGTCGCCGTCCGGAGCCGTTCACCCTGTGCCGATTGGATCAGCGTCCGTACAGGGTTGAACGCCGACGAACGTGCCCGGATCATGCTCTGACCAGCGCAGACAAACCTGCCATTCGTGTCGGTCCCACAGCGCGTAATCGGTAGGCTCCCTTGTCACGGGGTCGATGTCGCGGCGGGTGGGCCGGAAGACCACGTCGGGATCAGGAATCGGTCGCTCCAGAACGCCTCGGTCTCGCTGTCGCCGACCATCACGCCCAGCACCTCACGGCCGCCGTCCTCGCTGATGCCGGTGGCGATGACCACGGC
>NZ_JBFAWG010000149.1:0-10876 GCF_040680215.1 Streptomyces sp. NPDC052107 | reverse complement strand
TCACGTCGTACGACTCGATGTACCACGTGACCGGCAGCCAGCTGATCCTGCCCGACACCGAACCTCTGGTCTCCGGCGGCTACGTGCCGAACAAGTGCCGCCGGGCTGATACTGCTGGTGCCCGTGGGAGGTTTCCTGCTGGTCGCGGTCAGCCCCAGGATGTTCGGGCAGGGCTCGGCCTGGTTCACCCTGGCGCCGTTCGGCTCCGCACTCAGCGGGAACATGCTGCAGGCGCTGCTGGACACCGCCCTCACCGGAGCGGGCGCCGCCGTTCTCGCCGCGGCGGTCGGCACCGCTCTCGCGCTGCTGCTGGGGCGGACCAAGGTCCCGGGTGACGGCCTGTGGCGTCTGGCGATCTGGGCCCTGCTGCTCGCCCCGTCGTATCTGGAGGCACTCGGCTGGAGCCGCCTCGTGGAACCGGACGGAGTCCTCTCCCAACTCCTGGGCATGGACCTGGGCTGGTTGCGTCACCTGGTGATGGGGCCGCTCGGGGTGATCTGGGTCCTCGGCAGCCGCGGCGTACCCTTCGCCTTCTTCGCGGTCTCCGGTGCTGTCGCCGGACTCGGCCGCGACTTCGAGGACGCGGCGCGCGTGCATGGCGCGGGAACCCGCGCCCGGCTGCGGATCATGCTCGGCATGCTCGCCCCGGGACTGTGGGCCGCCGTCGCGATCGTCTTCGCGGAGGCCATCAGCGACTACGGCGTGGCCGCGACACTCGCCGCGGACGCGCACTTCCCCCTCGCCACCTACGCCCTCGCCAGCGCCGTGACCAACTTCCCCGCGGACTACCCGACGGCGGCGGCGGTCGGCTGGCTGCTGATGATGCTGATCGTGCTGGCCATGCTGGCGCAGCGCAGGGCGACCCGCCGCCGCTCCTACGCGGTGCTGTCCGGGCGTACCCGCTTCATGCCCCGGGCGCCGCTCAGTGGCCGGGGCTCGGCGGCGGCCCTGACCGGTCTGGGCCTGTTCTTCCTGCTCGCGCTCGGTGTACCAGCGCTGGGGGTGGTGTGCGCCTCCATGCTCGGGCCGTTCGGCGCGGTGACGGCGCACAGCTTCACGCTGGCCAACTACCAGCAGGTCTTCCAGCAGTCCAATCTGCTCGCGCCGCTCCTCCTGTCCCTGCAACTGGCGGCCGTGACCGCGACGGTGGCGCTGATCGGCGCCGTGCTCGTGGCCCGGTACCTGTCCCGCAGCGGTCGTACCGGAACCGGACGGGCGGCGGGCGTGCTGGACCTACTCCTGCTGGGGGCCGTCGCCCTTCCCTCGATCGTGCTGGGCGCCGGGTACATCTTCACCTACAACCTGCCCCTCATGAATGTCCTGGGAATCCACCTCTACGGCACCCTGACGCTGCTGGCCATCGGTCTGCTCGCAGGTGCCCTGCCGGGAGCGTCCCGGCTGCTGGCGGGTTCGTTTGCGCAGTTGCAGGACTCCATGCTCGCCGCGGCACGGGTGCATGGCGCGGGACCGACACGGACCTGGGCCACTACCGTCCTGCCCCTGCTGTCCCGGGGGCTGTTGTGGACCTGGCTGCTGACCTTCGGCGACCGGTTCCTGGAACTGCCGCTCGCCTCGATGCTGTATCCCCCCGGTCGGCAGCCGCTGTCCGTCGCGGTGACCGGCCTGATCGTCAACTACGACTTCGGCACGGGCACCGCCTCGCTGGTGATCGCCTGCGTAGGCGTTCTCCTCGTCATCGCTCTCGCACTCCTGATCTTCCGTCTCGTCGCCCCGCCGGGCTGGCATCGATTGGAGCAACGGTGAAATCCGAACTCGGAGCCGGTGCCACCCGGTTGCAGATCGACCGGGTGGTCAAGCGGTACGGCCCCCACACGGTTCTGGACGACGTCTCGCTGACCGTCGAGGCCGGCGAGTTCCACGTCCTGCTGGGACCGTCGGGTTCCGGCAAGAGCACGCTGCTGCGGGTGATAGCCGGCATCGAACGGGTCGACGAGGGCCAGGTGCTGCTGGGCGACCAGGTCCTCGCCGACCGGCGAGTGTGCGTGCCGCCGGAGCGGCGGGGCCTCGGCATGGTCTTCCAGGACTACGCCCTGTGGCCGCACATGACCGTTGCCGACAACGTCGGCTACGCCCTGCGCCGGCAGCGGGTCGAACGGGCGGAGGTGACGTCACGCGTCGACGCCCTGCTGGAGCGGGTCGGGCTGGCCGGCTACGGATGGCGCCACCCCGGCGAACTGTCCGGCGGCGAGCAGCAGCGCGTCGCCCTGGCCCGCGCCCTGGCCGGGCACCCCAGCCTGCTGCTGTTCGACGAGCCGCTGTCGAATCTGGACGCCGACCTCAAGGAACGGCTCCGCGTGGAGATCGCCACGCTGGCCCGGGAGACCCGTGCGACGGCCATCTACATCACCCACGACCAGTCGGAGGCGTTCGCGCTGGCCGACCGGATCAGTGTGCTGCGGGAGGGCCGAGTCGTGCAGCAGGGCACTCCGGAAGCCATCTACTCCCGGCCTGCCTCGCCCTTCGTGGCACGCTTCACCGGCCTGTCCGGGGAACTGTCCGCGACGGTCGAGGAGGTGGCGGAGGACGGCACGGTGCACGTACGGGTGCTGGACCGCACGCTCGTGGCCCACGCGCCGACCAGGCCGTCGAACGGCGCTCCGGTGGATCTGCTGATGCGGCCGGCAGCCCTGCGGATCGGCCGCCCGGACGCGGCCGGGGCGCAGCGCAGCCTCACCGGATTCATCAAGGACACCGCCTACCGGGGGCGCGGCTACGACCACGTGGTCGAACTCCCGGACGGGGCGCAGCTGTGCGGAGTGTTCGACCAGCAGGCCTGGCCGCGCGGCCAAACCGTCACGCTGACCGTGGAGGCCGGCGGGTGTTTCGCCTACCCCAGCGCCGGACGTGCCGCGTCCGACGTCCCCGCACAGATGTCGCACGCACGATAACCACTGGAGGAAACACATGAGCGGGACTGCACTGGTCCTCGCCGTCTTTCTGGCCTGCGCGGTGGAAGCCGTCGAGGCACTCACCATCGTCCTGGCCGCGGGCGTCACCCGCGGCTGGCGCTCGCCCCTGCTCGGCGTCGGTGCGGCGCTGGCCGCCCTGGCGGTCGTGGTGGCCGTGCTCGGGCCGGCCGTCGGCCGGATCCCGATCGGCGCGATGCAGTTGGTGATCGGCACCCTGCTGCTCGTCTTCGGGCTCCAGTGGCTGCGCAAGGCGATCCTGCGGGCGTCGGGGAACAAGGCGCTGCACGACGAGGACAAGATCTACCAGGAGCAGGTCGCGGCCGCCGCGAACGCTTCCCGCGAGAACCGGGCCTTCGTCACCGACTGGTACGGCTTCACCCTGGCGTTCAAGGGCGTGCTCCTGGAGGGCTTGGAGGTGGCGTTCATCGTGGTCACCTTCGGCTCGGTCCAGGGTCAAATCGGGGTGGCCACGCTCGGGGCGGCCGCCGCCGTGGTGCTGGTGGTCGCGGTCGGCCTGCTGGT
The DNA here is from genome assembly GCF_040680215.1 of Streptomyces sp. NPDC052107. Lineage (NCBI taxonomy): Bacteria > Bacillati > Actinomycetota > Actinomycetes > Kitasatosporales > Streptomycetaceae > Streptomyces > Streptomyces sp. NPDC052107. The sequence continues at coordinate 7,424 of NZ_JBFAWG010000149.1, read as the reverse complement.
CAGGGCGCCGCTGGCCAAGGTGCCCGAGAACACCATGAAGTTCGCGGTGGGCGTTCTGCTCACCGCCTTCGGCACCTTCTGGGGTGCCGAAGGCGCCGGTGCCGAATGGCCGGGCGCCGACGCCGCGCTGCTGGTCCTCGTGCCCGGCATCCTCGCAGTGTCCCTGGCCTACGTGGCCCTGTTGCGCCGTGCCGGCGTCACGGCCCGCACCGAGAACGCCGGAGTGGCCTCATGAACCCGATCACACGATTCCTGCGCTTCTGGTACGACTTCCTGGTCGGAGACGACTGGACCGTCGCGGTCGGCGTGGTCCTGGCGCTCGCCGTCACCGCGCTGCTGGTCACCGGCCATGTCCCTGCCTGGTGGCTGGTACCAGTCGCGGTGGTGGCGCTGCTGGGGGTCTCGCTGCGGCGGGCGACCCGCGGCGCGTAACGGCCGGCCGGACAACGAGCCGGCGCGACGCGGGCTCGCTCCGCCTCACGCCGGCCCGGCCGTGCAGGCGTCAGCGGGTCTCGCCCTCCTCGAGATAGACCCGCGCCGCGTAGTCCTCCAGCACCTGCTCACATCGCTTCAGCGCCCCCACCACCGCCGCGCGGCCGGATGCCGACAGCAGGTCGCGTTTGCCTACCTTGGCGAACCAGTTCTTGAGCTTGGTGAGGTCCTCGTCGTTCTCCTCGAGCTCGGCGTAGGTGAAATGGTCCGCCCGGTATTCCTTCTCCACCTGCTCCAGGAAGTCCTTGCAGCGGTCGACGATCTCCTCGTACTCGTCGTCCCGGGCGGCGTTGAACGCGGCGACCACATCGGTCTCCCCCGCGAGCACCTCCGTCCCGAACAGCTGGGCCGTGCCCCCCATGTCGATGATCTCCTTGCGCAGTACGCGCAGCGCCCGCTCGGCGGCGACGGTCCGAGGGAAGGCCGCCACCGAGTTCTGCAGGTAGATGGCTCCCAAACCCTTGATACGGCGCCACACCGCGGCCCGCAGCCGGGTCGGCTCACTCGGCACCCGGTAGACCAGTACCAGCCACTGCTGCCGCTGACCACCCGCCTCGTCGCCGGCAGGTTCCCCCTCCTGCGCCGAAGCCGTCGAAACCACCGTGCACCTCCCACTCGACCCGCTTGACGCAGCCACCCTACGGGGATCGCGTCAGCGCCGCCGAAATCGATCCTGATCACCGCGGGCCCCACGGCTTCCGGTGCAAGAGCGTGCGGCACGGGGACAGGCCGCCCGCCTCCGTCCTTCCTGGCCGCCGTCGGTCGTACGTACGGACATGCCAAGGCCGGGAGGCTTCCGGCTGCTGCAGGAGCGATCTGTGACGCGGTGGTGATGTGACCGATGCCGATGGGAGTTGATCGCATCTGCCGTTGGGCGAACGTGGGCCGATCCCTGACCTGCGCAGCTACCTACTTCAATGCGGTGATGTGGAGGTTCCGTACGGGGAGCCCTGGCGCGACGTTCCGCGCCGGTACGGATGCTGGTCGACGATCTACGACCGGTTCCGGGTTCGAGGGGATTGACATTCACGGTTCGACATCGAGGCGGGGCGACGTCAGCTGGTTGAGGGGGACCCTGCCGTCCAGTACGTCCAACGGTGTGGTGACCACGGGCAGGCGCCGGACGATGTCGTCGTTCAGCAACTGCGTCTGCGCGAGCACCGCCGTTTGATCCCAGTAGATGTGCTCGCTCCGCACACGCGGGCCTCGGAAGTCCACGACGGCGATGACGGGTATACGGACCTGCTGCCCGGTGGGTGCCAATCCAGGCAGAATCCAAGGCACCTCGATGTCGTGGGTGAACGACACGATCATTTCGTCTACGAGGCTGTCGTCTCCCACCGTGCGGGATATCGAACGCACAGTGAAATCGTCCGGGTTCCGTCCAATGAACCAGCGTGCGTAGAAGTCCTTGACGCCGTCGTACCCACTACCGCCCATGGCGGTCGGCACATGGACGACGATGGGGTCGTCGTCCATCGTGGCCATCGTAGCCTCCACGTCCTGCGCCACGAACTCGCCGGCGGTGTGGGCTTCCCAGATACGCTCCATCGTTGCGCGATCAGCCATGCCCGCTCCTGACAGTAGGCGTCTCGGCTGTGCGGGTGTCTCGGGTCTCGGGATAGCCATACGCCGCTGCACATTGCGCCGCATCCCCTTCTTCTGGACGCGAGGAAGACACCGCAGATTCAGGGTAGGCAGGTGTGGGTCCGCGCGCACTCTTAGTGCTCGATTCCGCTTTCGGTGGGTATAGCTGCTGGTAGCGGGGTGGCTGCGGGTGCTCGGGGGCGGGTGCTGGGTCATGGTGCTAAGGGCACGGCCGGGACGTGACGAGGGCGAGCAAGCGGTGGTCCACCGCCTGGCGGCTGCCAGGAAGGCGCCGAAGGTTCTGGTGGAGCGGTGCCGGATGGTCGAGCTGAGCTGGGACGGCTGGCTGGTCCCGCAGATCTCTGACGAGGTGAGGTGCAGTCAGAAGACGGTGCGTCGCTGGCTGCACCGCTTCAACCGCTGGGGGCTTGAGGGCTTGGAGGATCTGGGAGGACAGGGCCGCAAGCGAAGGATCACCGAGGCCGAACGCTCCCGGATCATTGCGATGGTCAAGCAGACCCCACCGGGTCGGCTTGAGGTGCAGCCGTCAAACGAGATGTGGGCCGCGGACGAGTCTGGGCCCTCGGAGTGGACCTTGGACACACTGGCTGCCGCAGCTCAGGACCTCGGTATCGAGGTCAGTCGCTCCCAGGTACGCCGGATCCTGCTGGCCGAGGGCGTGCGCTGGCGGCGCACGCGCTCGTGGACGCGCTCGAGAGACGGACTTCGAGGGAAAAGGACGCGGATCGTCGAGCTCTACACCAGCCCGCCCGCCGGCGCGACGGTCGTCTGCGCCGACGAGCTCGGCCCGGTGATCCCCCGCACCTTTCCACCGGCGCCGGGCTGGTCACCGGACGGACACCGCATCAAGAACGAGATCGACTATTCCCGCGGACCGGAGAAAACCTGGGTCTACGGCGGCTTACGCGTCCGCGACGGCCAGGAACTCACGATGACCGCAACCTCCCGCAACAGCGCCTTCTACCAGCACTTCCTTCAGCTGGTCGAGGACGCCAACCCTGTCGGGGACATCTATGTGATCACCGACAATCTGTCCTCGCACAACAGCGTGTCCACCCGGACCTGGCTCGAGGACCATCCCCGCATCAGGCACGTGTTCATCCCGGTCGGCGCCTGCTGGCTCAACCTCCAAGAGGGGTGGTGGCGCATCTTCCGCAAGACCGCCCTGGCCGGACGCTCCTTCGGCGACCGCGACCACATCACCCACGCCACCGAAGTGGCCACAGCCCAGCTCAACGCCCGTGCCCAACCCTGGATCTGGGGCAGACCCGCACCACCCACCAGGCGTTTGCGCCGCCGCTATGTGTACTTCCTTTGAGGAACGCAGCACTAGTAGGACTCCGTTAGGTCTTCCGGTTCGGGCTGTTCCTGGGCACGTTGGATGAGTGGATGCACTCGAAGTGACGTGGGTGCGGGCCAGGTTGGCGTTATACGTGGCTGATGTGTTCGCCTCGGTGCCGCGCAAGGACCAGCGGGTCAAGAGCGACTGCTATCTGCGGGGACTGATGCTGGACGGCCGCCGCAAGAACCTCCAGCAGTTCGTGAACCAGTCCACCTGGGATCCCGTGCCGGTGCAGCGTCGCATTTGCGAACGCATGCTGTCGCTCATCACCCCGACGGCCTGGGTGATCGACGACGTGTCGGTGCCCAAGGACGGAAGAATGTCGGTCGCGGTCGCCCCGCAGTACTGCGGGGCCCTGGGCAAACGCGCCAACTGCCACGTCGCGGTCAGCGTCCACGCTGCGACCGACATCGCCTCATGCCCGCTGCAGGGCAGCTGTTCCTGCCTCAGGAATGGGAAGCGGACAACGACCGCAGGACTGCCGCCCGCGTCCCAACCGAGGTCAGACACCGCGAGAAGTGGCGGCTGGCCCTGGACATGCTCGACACGCTGGACTGGGGAATGAGTCCACCGGTCGTCGTGGCCGACGCCGCCTACGGGTGCTGCGCGTGGGCACGTACTCGTCTGCGACCGTGACCTTCGCTTGCGTACGCGCCGCGGACAGTCCTGGTCTCGAACCACCAGTAAACCGCGCTGATATCCGTGCGTCCGGGACTGCCCGATCCGTCGTGCCAAGTTGCACGTCAGAGGGCTGCGCACGTGCTCAACCGATGTTGGGGCCAGTCGACCGGAGTGGCCGTAGCCCTCCTAGTTCGGCCGAATCCAGGTCGCACGGTGTGACGCGGTGGGCCACCAGGGCGGCGAGGTCGTCGTCACGGGTGCCGTGGACGTAGGCGCGCAGGTCCTGGTGGAGGTGGTCGAGGAGTTGGCGAGGCGAGGCGAGGACCCATCGGCGGACGCGCTGGGCGAGGGGGTAGAAGGTCCCGATACCGTCGCGGGTCTCGCTGACGCCGTCGGTGTAGAGCAGCAGGCGGTCGCCGGTGCCGAAGGGAATGGTGTCGACCTGGTAGTGCTCGCCGAGCAGGGCGGCCATGTTGAGGGGCGGTGACGGCGCGCTGGGTTCTACCTCGCACACCTCGCCGCCGTGCAGCAGCAGCGGCGGAGGGTGTCCGCAGTTGACCAGGCGGGCGATGGGTTCTCCGGCGGGGATCTCGACGAGCAGGACGGTGACGAAGCGTTCCAGCGCGTCGTCGGTGGCCACGTCCTCGCCGTAACGGCTGATGCTGGTCTCCAGCCGGTGTGCCAGGTCCGGCAGGTGCGGGGCGTCCTCGACGAACACCCGAAAGGAACTGAGGACGACCGAGGCGGCCTCGACGGCCGGCAGGCCCTTGCCGCGCACATCACCGATGATCAGCCGCACTCCGTGCGAGGTCTGCTGCGCCTCGTAGAAATCGCCGCCGATGCGGGCCTGCGCGGCGGCCGCCTGGTAGAGAACCTCGACGTCGATGTGCCCGAGGTGATGTGGGACCGGGCGCAGCAGCACGCGCTGCGCCGTCTCCGCCACGGAGCGGACCTCGGCGAGGGTGCGCTCCCGGTGCTGACGTACCTGGCTGGCGTAAGCGGCGGCCAGGGTGACAGCCGCGACCGTGATCAAGGTGAAGATTCCGGGAGTCCGCTCCAGAGTGTGGTCGGCGGCGGAAATGACGAAGCCGGCGATCAGGGTCAGCAGCCCGATGCTCAGCGTGCCGGCCACGGAGAACATCGCGGCGGCAAGCGCGGGGGCCGCCCCGAGCAGCCGGTAGAACTCCAAGTGGGGCGTAAAGAGGGCCGCCACCGAGGCCAGCACGATCACCAACAGCGGAGTCAGGAGCGCCGGCGAGAACGGCCGGTCCTCTCCCCACATCCGCCAGGAGGGCCGCTTCAGGGCGATCACCTGCCTCAACGACCGAATGGCGGTGACACGGGATGCGGTGGACCCCTTTACCTGTGCACCCATGTTTCTGTCCTTAGGCGGAGACGGTTGTTCGACGCCCGCTTGCAGTGGAAACTTCCCAAAATATGCCTAACTGAGGCAATAAGGTTGAACTTTGAACTATTAGCGATGACGGACGCTGCAGGTCATGGTTGCGCCGACGATGTTTTGTCCCTTTTGCGCAACTGTGGCACATTGGTGCCAGTAAACGCAACAAGGAGTTGCAATATGGCTTCGGCGACCTTCACCGAACGGCGCGGCACGGTCCGCACGGGCGGTCGCAGCGCTCGGGTGCGTGCGGCCGTATACGAGGCGACGCTGCTCGAGTTGGGACAGCGCGGCTACGCCGCACTGTCCATCGAGGACATTGCAGTGCGGGCCGGCGTGCACAAGACGACCATCTACCGACGGTGGGGGACCAAGGACACGCTGCTGGCGGCCGCCATGGGCGACCTGGTCGAAGCCAGGGTCCCGGTTCCGGACACCGGTGCGATCGAGACCGACCTGCGTGCGTACGCCCGATCGATCGTGGACGTTCTCACCAGCGACGCGGGCGCGATCCTGGTGGCCGTGCTGTTCTCCGATGCAGCCAGAGCGCCGGAGGTCGCCGAGGTCAAGCGGAACCACTTCGCCGAACGGCAGCGGCTCGCCGCGCCCATCGTCGAACGGGCGATCCAGCGCGGTGAACTACCGGCGGACACCGATCCCCATGAGCTGATCGGACTGATCGCCGCGCCGATCTACTATCGGCTCCTGGTCACCGGCGAACCCGTCGACCATGCCGTGGGCGACCGCGCGGCCCTCACCGCCCTGGCCGCGGCACCTGATCTCTGGCCCGGACGATGAGCGGTCACTCGCCGCCTTCAAGCCGTGAGTACCGGCATGTGCCGCGGATTCCGGAGCGGTCAGCCGGCGGACCGGTGTTGGTCACGATGCTCGACGCAGCGCGGACCCTGACGTTGACCTACCGGCCCGGCGACCGATCGGCGGGACGGCTGCCGGGCCGTCCCCCTCCGGTGGCGTCCCAACCGTCCGCATCTCCCCGCATAAAATATCTCATTTGCTGCATATCCACTGAAGGGACCTGTGGATTGTGACCACCTCGATCATCGTCGGAGGAAGCGGCGCGCTGGGACGCGTACTGGCGCAGCGATACGCCAACCGCGGCGACAGCGTCATCATCACCAGCCGCACCAGGGAGCGCGCCGATACCGTGGCCGCCGAAATCGCCGGCAGCGTCCGGGGTCTGGCCGTTGACCTGTCGCGGCCGGAAGCCATCGACGGAGCGCTCGCCGACGTACGGGACGTCGACAACCTGGTGATCACCGGCGTCTCAGAGGGTTTCAACACCCTCGCGGACTTCGACATCGCCAAGGCCGTGGAAGCCGTGACCATCAAGCTGGTGGGGTACACGGAGACCGTGCGCGTCCTGCGTGACCGGTTCACCCCCGGCGCGTCGGTCGTCCTCTTCGGCGGCCTGGCCAAAGAACGGCCCTACCCCGGTTCCACCATCGTGACCGCCGTCAACTCGGGTATCACCGGACTGATGAAGACCCTCGCACTGGAGATCGCACCCCATCGTGTCAACGCGCTCCATCCCGGCGTGGTGGGAGACAGCCCGAGGTGGCGCGACGTGCCCGACCACCCTCACGTACCGCGTACCCCCATCGGGCGCTTGGTGACCATGGAGGAAGTCGCGGAAGCCACCGACTTCCTCCTCCGGAACACCGGCGTCAACGCCCAGGACCTGTTCATCGACGGCGGACTGCGCGTCACCTGACACGACCGCCCTACCCGAATAGGTGCAGAAGCCGGATACAAGACGGCTCCGGACGATCAAGGCCCGGGGCCGTCTTCGGGCCGTATGAGGTCACCCGACGCCGGCCAACAACGTCAGAAACCCACGGCATCTGAACCTGTGGGGCTCGTAAAGTCATCGCTGCAGGTGGGAGCCTGCGTGCCGAGCTCTCGGCGGTGGCTGGGATGCTGCACGCATGATCACCTCGCTGC
>NZ_JBFAWG010000148.1:0-11192 GCF_040680215.1 Streptomyces sp. NPDC052107 | reverse complement strand
GTACTGCAGGGGGGACCCTGTGGGAGAGTAGGACGCCGCCGAACAATCTTTGAGAAAGGCCCACGCCGTCCGGCGTGGGCCTTTCTGCGTTTCAGCGCCTTTTAGAAGGTCACTTCAGCCGTGTTGATGATTCCGCGTCGGCGGCCGGGTGCATGCTGACCGCTCCAGTAGAAGTTGGTGTGGGCGATGACCTGTTCCGGGGCTGGCGCACCGTACTCGCTGAGGTCCTCCGTCGTGTGTGCGTCGGCGACCAGCGTGGCGTCGTAGCCCCGTGCGAGGGCGCCGTGCAGGGTGGAGCGGATGCAGAAGTCGGTCTGGGCGCCCGTGACGAAGAGGCGGCCCACTGCGCGCGCCGCGAGGACGGACTCCAGGTCGGTGTCCTCGAAGGAGTCCCGGTAGCTCTTGGCGACCAGGGGCTCGGAATCGAGTCGCTTCAGCTGCGGGACGTACTCCCAGCTCTCGGTGCCCGGCACCAGTTCCTCGTCCTGGTGCTGCACCCAGATCACCGGCACGTCCGCAGCGCGGGCTTTGTCGATGAGGGTGCCGATGTTCGCGATGACGTCCTCGCGGCTGGGCGAGCTCGGCACCATCACGCCGTTCTGCACATCGATGACCAGAAGGGCGGTGTGCGGTCGTTCGGGCAGTGTTGTCATGGCTTTCACAATATGGGATGCCGCTGACAACGGGCGGCACTACGGTGGCCCTCATGAGCACCTCGACCAGCGGTGACTACGTCATCCGCACGATACGACCGGACGACTGGCCCCGGGTGAAGGAGCTGCGGCTGGACGCCCTGCGGGACCCGATCGCGCACCTAGCCTTCCTGGAGACGTACGAGGAGGGCGCGGCCAAGCCTGACTCCTTCTACCAGGAGCGGGCCGCGCGGTCGGCCGAGGAGCAGAGCGTGGCGCGGCAGTTCATCGCCGAGGCGCCCGACGGTACCTGGGCCGGCTCGGTGACCGTGCTCATCGAGGAAGCCGGAATGACGGACTGGGCCGGGCATGCCGTCGAACGTCGACAGGGGCATGTGGTCGGGGTGTTCATCCGGCCCGAGCAGCGCGGGAACGGATTGATCAAGGCCCTGTTCGACGCCGGTGTGGCCTGGGCGCGGGAGCGGGGTGCCGAGCGGGTGCGCCTGCTGGTGCACGAGGAGAATGCCCGCGCCCAGGGGGCGTATCGCAAGGTCGGGTTCGCGCCCAGTGGGGTGATCGTGCCGCACGTCAGGGAGGAGGCGCAGAACGAGGTGGAGTTCGTTCTGGAGTGGCCGTCCTAGACCGGCTGTCTCAGACCGGCCAGACAGGCTGTCTCAGCCCGGCAGTTCCTGGTGCGGCCAGCGGGAGCGGGCCTGTTCGCGGGAGCGGAGCAGGGCGAGGGTGGGTAGGCCCTGGTCGGTACCTGTGACGAGCAGCTCGGGGAGCTGGGGGATGGGGGCCACGGCCGCGACGTCGTCCAGGACCAAGGTGAGTGGTGGGTCGAGCCGACCGGAGGATGACCGTTCGGCCATGCGCCGGCCGCGCTCGACCACGCTGGAGACGAGGGCCGTCAGGAGGGGCATCGCGCCCGGGTTGCTCCTGGGGTCCTCGATGGATTCACCGACCACATAAAGCGTGCCCTCCTCGTGGACGAAGGAATCCAGTGACAGGGCATCTGTTCGGTTTGGTGTGCAGGCCTCGCGGATGTTCACGGTGAACAGGGCCGAGAGGGCTCGGCTGGTCAGTTCCTGGGCGATGTCGCGGCGTTCGGGGTGCGCGGTGAGCGCGGCCTCGAGCTCGCCGGCGGCGCCGGGGGCGGCCTTGGCGTGGGTACGCAGGGTGCGTACGGCGTCCTGGACCTGGGTGCCCTGGGACCAGCGGTGGACGTGGCGGATGGTGCGGTTCTCCAGAGCGGCGGCGTGGAGGTAGCTCCGGAGCAGGGTCAGTGCCGTGTCGGCCACTGCCTGGTCGATCTTGGCCGTGGGCTGGACGGGGGCGAGCAGGGCGGTGGCTCTGTTCAATGCGGTTTGCTTGTCCTCACAGCCGGCTGTGGGGGACCAGTGGAGGCGGGCCGGGGTGTCGCAGAGGTGGGTGGGGTCGTAGAGGAGGGTGGGGCCCAGTTTGGCTCTGGCGTCCTTTGTCTCCGCCCACAGGGCGGGGTTCGAGGTGACGACGAGTGTGGGGCCCGGTGCGTCCTGGACGGCCTGGGCTGCGGCCGTCTGACGGCTTTCCCTGGGTGCGACGAGGACTTTCTCTCGCCCGCGCACCCGTTCGCCGTCGACCGGGCGCTGAGCGACAGGGGCGGGGCCGGGAGCGGGCGTCTCCTGGAGAAGCACCGTCGGGGCGGGCGTCGGCGCGGGCATCGGCTCCGGCATCGGCGCTGTGCCGCGCGGGACTGGGACCTCGTGCCCCTGCTCCGGCTCCGGCGGCATCGTCTTCTGGGCCCGCGCCCGCGCCCTCCCCGCCCGCCACCTCGCCACCACACCCATCACGAACACGGTGACGACGAACAGGACCATCAGCTGGCCGATGAACAGGCCCCAGAACAGGCCCCAGCCGGAGAGCTGGGAGGAGGGGGTGTCGGGCCAGGCGCCGGTGATGTCGTGGGGTTCGCCGATGAGGTGGCGCATGGCGAGGGGGGTGCGGGTGAAGGTGACGGCGTGCGGCCAGGCGCCCTTGGAGAAGAGGGCCGAGAGTCCGGTGGCCGTCCACACCAGCACGGTCATGCCGAGGAGGAACGCGAGTATGCCGATCAGCAGGCCGTCGGGGATGCCGCCCTGGCCCTCCCGGCGGTCCTCGCGGCGGTCGCGAGCGTCCGGTCTCACCCGTTCCTCCCCTGCTCTGGCCCTACGCCACCGTCGACTCGGAGTCGCCCAGATGCTGTTCCACGAAGGCCGCCGCCCGCTGCTCGGCCTCCAGTTCGGCGGCGCGCAGGGCGTCGTCGGCCGTGAGGTCGCTGGAGGACTCGGTCATCGCGCGGTCGGTGAAGACCAGCGGGCGTTCCGTCTCCGTGACCAGGTGTTTGACCACCTGGACATTGCCGTTGACGTCCCATACGGCGATGCCGGGCGTCAGCGTCGGGATGATTTCCACGGCCCACCTCGGCAAACCCAGCACCCGGCCGGTGGCCCGGGCCTCGTCGGCCTTCTGGGCGTAGATGGTCCTGGTTGAGGCCATCTTCAGGATCGCCGCCGCCTCCTTGGCCGCGGCGCCGTCCACGACGTCGGACAGGTGGTGCACCACCGCCACGAACGAAAGGCCCAGCCGGCGGCCGAACTTCAGCAGGCGCTGGAACAGCTGGGCCACGAACGGGCTGTTGATGATGTGCCAGGCCTCCTCGACCAGGAAGATGCGCTTCTTGCGGTCGGGGCGGATCCAGGTGTGCTCCAGCCACACGCCGACGATCGCCATGAGGATGGGCATGGCGATGGAGTTGCGGTCGATGTGGGAGAGGTCGAAGACGATCAGCGGGGCGTCCAGATCGATCCCCACGGTCGTCGGGCCGTCGAACATGCCGCGCAGGTCACCGTCGACCAGCCGGTCCAGCACCAGGGCGACGTCCAGGCCCCAGGCCCGTACGTCGTCTATGGCGACGTTCATCGCCTCGGCCGACTCCGGCTCCGGGTGGCGTAGCTGCTCGACGATGTCGGTGAGGACCGGCTGGCGGTCGACGATCGTCTCGTTGACGAAGGAGTGGGCGACCTTGAGCGCGAAACCGGAGCGTTCGTCCAGGCCGTGGCCCATCGCGACCTCGATGATCGTCCGGAGCAGCGCGAGCTGGCCGGTGGTGGTGATGGCCGGGTCGAGCGGGTTGAGCCGGATCCCGTGGTCCAGCGCCGCCATGGGGTCCAGCCGGATGGGAGTTATCCCCAGCTCCTCCGCGATGAGGTTCCACTCACCCACCCCGTCTTCGCCCTGGGCGTCCAGCACGACGACCTGGCGGTCCTTGAAGCGCAGCTGGCGCAGGACGTAGGTCTTCTCCAAGGCCGACTTGCCGTTGCCGGACTCGCCGAGGACCAGCCAGTGCGGGGCCGGGAGCTGCTGGCCGTAGAGCTGGAAGGGGTCGTAGATGTAGCCCTTTCCGGAGTACACCTCGCGGCCGATGATGACGCCCGAGTCGCCGAGGCCGGGCGCGGCCGTGGGCAGATAGACCGCCTGGGCCTGGCCCGTGGAGGTGCGCACCGGCAGCCGGGTCGTCTCGACCTTCCCGAAGAGGAAGGAGGCGAAGGCGTCGGTGAGGACGGACAGCGGATCCCGCATCGGTGAATCAGCCCCTACCTTCGGATGCCGGTGGCGAAGGGAAGTGTGTTCACGAAGGCGCGGTGGTGCTCTCGGTCGCACCACTCCAGCTTGAGATACGACTTGCCGGCGGAGGCCCTTATCGTGCGTTTGTCGCGGTTCAGGGCCTCCGGGGTGCGGGCGGAGACGGTGATGTAGCCGACGAGGTTGACACCCGCCGCGCCGCTCGCGAGGTCTTCGCCTCTCTGGTCGAGGCGGTTGTGGGCGGCGACGTCCCGCGGGTCGACGGTGCGGTTCATCTTGGCGGCGCGGGAGGCCTCGGCCTCGTCGTTGGTCTTCTCGGTCAGCATGCGTTCGATGGCAACCTCGGTGGGTTCGAGATCCATCGTCACCGCGACCGTTCGGATGACGTCCGGGGTGTGGACGAGGAGGGGTGCGAGGAAGTTGACCCCGACCGGGGTCATCGGCCACTCCTTCACCCAGGCGGTGGCGTGGCACCAGGGAGCGCGGGTGTTGGACTCGCGGGTCTTGGCCTGGAGGTAGGTGGGCTCCATGGCGTCGAGCTCGGCCGGCCAGGCGTTGCGCTTGGTCATCGCCTGGATGTGGTCGATGGGGTGGTCCGGGTCGTACATGGAGTGGATGAGGGAGGCGAGCCGGCCCTGGCCCAGCGGCTGGCGGACCCGGATGTCGGCCTCCTGGAGCCGGGAGCAGATGTCCGTCAGCTCGCGGGCCATGACCACCGCCAGTCCCGAGTCCCGGTCGACCTTGCCGCCGCGGGAGCGGACGGCGCGGGCCATGGCGCCCGCCTCGGCGGCGAGCTCGCGCGTGTAGTGCATACAGGCGACGAGGTAGGCGCGGTGCTGCTCGCTGCTGGTGGACACCATGGACTGCAGCTGGTCGTACGACTGCCGCAGCCACTGCGGGGAGCGGTCGTCGCCGCGCACGGTGACGTCCTTGGCGTGGGCGTCGGGGTCGGCGGGCAGGGTGCGGGCGAGCATCTGCAGCCGGGTGACGAACCCGTCGCCGTTGGCGACGTGCTTGAGCAGTGTGCCGAAGCGGTCGACCAGGGCCTCCTGGTCCTCGGAGTCGCGCAGGCCGACGCCGGGGCCTTCGATCTCGATGGCGGCGGTGACGGTCTTCCGGTCGGCGTGCAGCAGTACGGCGATCTCGTCGGGCCCGAACGGGGCGGCGAGCCAGGTGATGCGGCCGATGCCCGGGGGCGGGCCGATCTCGATCTCCCGCCCGTCGAGCCGCGTGCCCGCCTCCATGACGCCGGACCGGTAGACGGCGTGGCCACCCTTGACGGTGCGCTTGTAACTGCGGTTGATCTCGAACCACTTGTAGAAGGTGCGGCGCTTGTACGGCACGTACACCGCGGCGAGCGCGAGCAGCGGGAAGCCTGTCAGCAGCACGATGCGCAGGGACAGGACCGGGACGACGAGGCCGCACATCATGCCGAGGAACGCGCCCGCGACGATCAGCGCGATCTCGCCGGACTCGCGGTTCCGGCCGATGATCGCGTTCGGCCGGGCGCGGCCGATGAGATACGTACGGCGGGGCGTGACCGGATGGGACAGGTGGGACTCGGTCGTCAACGCCCTTCACCTCCCGTGCGGTTGACGTTGCGGGTGTTGCCGGCGTGCGGGGTGTTGACCGGGCTGGGCGCGCGGGGCGCGGGCGTGGCGGAGGGGACGGCTCCGCCGCCGCCCCCGGTGGGGGTACGGCTGCCGTGGGCGGCGACACCGCCGGTGACGGGGTTGGCCGGGCGCGGGGTGCTGCTGCTGGTTTGTCCTGCGCCGGATCCGTTGTTGTCGGCGCGGGAGCTGTGGGTCTTGATGCCCTGGGCGACGAGGGTGGCGGGGGAGCTGATCACGGCGGCGGCCTTGGACTCGGCGCCCTGCATGATGCGGTTGTTGCGGCCGCCCGCGATCTCGTCGCCGAAGCCGGGGACGAAGCGGTAGATCATCGCGCTGGCGAAGATGGCGAGCAGGATGATGGCGAGGCCGGAGACGACGGCCGAGAAGGCGTCGGGGCCGTTGCCGGAGGACAGGGCGCCGGCGAGCCCGAGCACGATGACGATGACGGGCTTGACGAGGATCACGGCGATCATGATCCCGGCCCAGCGGCGTACGTGCCCCCACAGGTTCTTGTCGACGAGGCCCGCGTAGACGACGGTGCCGAGGAGAGCGCCGACGTAGAGGAGGGCGGCCCTGATGACCAGCTCCAGCCAGAGGACGCCGGCGGCGAGGATGCTGACCAGGGAGACCACGATCAGCATGATGGGGCCGCCGCCGATGTCGGTGCCCTTGCCGAGGGCGCCGGAGAAGGTGCCGAAGAACGTGTCCGCCTGGTCGCCGGTGGCCTTGGCGAGGACGTCGGTCACTCCGTCGGTCGCGGATACGACCGTGTAGAGGATCAGCGGGGTGAAGGCGGAGGCGAGCACCGTCAGCCACAGGAATCCGACGGCTTCCGAGATGGCGGTGGTCAGCGGCACGCCGCGCACGGCTCGCTTGGCCACGGCCAGCAGCCACAACAGGAGCGTGAGGATCGTGGACGCGGCGAAGACGATCGCGTACTGCTGCAGGAACTTGGGGTTGGTGAAGTCGACGTTGGCGGTCCCCTTCACGGCCTTGCTGAGCTTGTCGATGGTCCAGGAGGCGGCTTCGGCACAGCCTTTGGCGAGGGAGGAGAGGGGGTCGAGGGCGGAGGTGTCCGGGACGTTGGAACCTCCTGAACCGCTGGAGGTGTTGCCGCGTTCGCAGTACTTCTTGGCCTCGCCGGAGATGACGTCGCAGTTGTAATTCTTCGACGGTGAGGGCGAAGCGCCGCCGGAAGGGGTGGGTGAGGGCGCGGCGATGGCACGTGTGGCCAGCAGTACGGCGGTGGTCTGTACGGCTGTCACGACTCCGGCGAGCTTGAGCGCACGTCGCGGGCTACCGGGCATACGTGAACCCTCCGTACTCTTCGATGGCCTTGCTGATCTCGTCGGAGGCGGCGGCCTTGTCGTCACCGGGTACCGGTGCGGGGCCGTCCTTCTGGGTGTCCGAGGTGATCTTCCAGTCGCCCCCGGACCACTGCAGGTCGAACGTCCAGGTCTTCCAGGATGAGGTGACAGGGTCGGTCGAGGAGCTGCCGGCCATGCCGATGAGCCCCACGTACCAGACCGCCACCTTGGCGTCGTTCGCCGTGTAGTGCTGCACCGTCGTGCCGATCGGGACCACCCGGGAGACGAACGTACTGCCGTTCGGCGGATTGCCTGCCGCGTCGAGGCCCATCTTGGCAAGAAAGTCGGTCGAGTAGGCCTGGTCCATCGGGCCCTGGAGTCTTGCCGCGGCCTCGGAGGTATAGAGGAGGTGCAGGAGGGCGTCGCGGCTGTCCTTGTTGAACATGCCCGTCGAGCCCAGCGCCACGGCGTAGTTCGAGGCGGCCGACTGCGCTCCCTGCTCTGTGTGGGCGAATCCCGTCGGTACGCCCGCGGACTTGGTGTCCACGGGACGCGTTCCGCTGGCCGCCGTGGGAGCGGCCGCCGGCTTGTGGTTCTTCGCGGTCGAGCCGTTCGCGGACGAATTGTCCCCCCTGTTGGCGAAAGCGATCGCCGCGATGAGGAGGACCACTACGCCGACCACCGTGACCAGGCTTCGGGAGGAGGAGCGGCCGGTGCGGCGGGGGGCGCCGCCGTAGGGGTCGGTTTCGGGGAGGCGGGTGCGGGTGTGGCCCGTGTCGCCGTAGTCGCTGTACGCCTGGTCGTCTCCGGAGGTCATGGCGTGCGCGCTCCCTCACCCTCGTAGGAGTACGACGGTAGCCGTGCTGCTTGCCGCGCGGGCGCGGTGTGGTGACTCGACATCAGGGAGACGCAACCTTCAGGGGACTCAGACCGCCATGCCGTACACGATCGTGAACAGGGTGCCGAGGGAGCCGATGATGAAGACCCCGGTCAGGCCGGCGATGATGAGGCCCTTGCCCTGCTCGGCGCTGAAGGTGTCGCGGAGGGCGGTCGCGCCGATGCGTTGTTTGGCCGCGCCCCATACCGCGATGCCGAGGCACAGGAGGATGGCCACGGCCATCACCACCTCGATCATCACCTTCGCCTCGTTGCCCAGGCTGCCGAAGGGGCCCCAGTCCGGAGCGATTCCGCCGATGATGGTGTTGATGTCTCCCTTGTCGGCCGCAAAGAGCATGTAAGTCACCGCCCCTGGTGGGTAGTTCCGCGTGGCCCCCGCGGTGCGCGGAGGGCAGGTCTCATTGTCGCCGACAACTTCGCGGTCGTATGTCGACTTGACGTCATTGGCTGGCGGGTTTCGTACGAATGGCGCGTACGGTCACTCTGTGTATCACGGCAGGTCACGCCGGGCAATGAGGTCCGACCGGAACCTGTCGTGTGGTTGGGTCGTTGTCCTCCTTTACGACCTGGCACGGTTTCTGACGGCTGGTCGGGTGAGGCATCGAGATGATGTTCTCATGGCAGGGGGCGGGGAACAGGACATGGCCCCGGCGGCGGGTGCCGTCGGGGCCTGTGGCCTGCGAAGCAGCGGGTGCGGTCAGCCAGTGAAGGCCGTCACGCCCTCGGGGGTGCCCCAGCCGGTCGGGCCGTCGTATCCGGACTGGGCGGTGCACAGGTAGCTGGTGGCGCAGGTGCCGTTGTCGCCGCTGGTGACGTCGTTCAGCGCGGAGGTGCCGGCCGCGGTGTACGGGAACTTGGCCGGGTAGCCGCCGCTTGACGGGGTGCCGGCGAGGGCGTAGACGCCCGCGGTGAGAAGTGCGGCGGTGGCCACGGATGCCGAGCCGATCCGGCGCCATGAGCCGCGTATGCGGGGGGAGTTCGGGGTGGTCGTACGCAACGTACAGCCTCCTGGAAGTGGTGGTCAGAGGCCTGCGGGTGTGGGGGCCACCGGTGGATGACCGGTGGGTCGGCGGCCCGCGACGACCATCGCGTTGTTGAGTACGCGACAACAAGTGGCTTTCGGAATTCCGACCTCCTCGTTACTCAAGGCAGTTGGCGGATCGCTGAGCAATGGCAGTGTGCTGGCGCTGTGCTGGGTGCGGCTTGACCCGGGGCACAGGTCCCGCGCGGAGGGGGATCGGCGGGCCTTGGCGGGCTCAACGGGGCTTGAGGCCGTGCAGCAGCAGGTGGACGTGTTCGTCCAGGCCGTTCATGGCCTCCTCGGCGTCGAGGGCGCAGGCGGCGATGAGGGCGGCGAGGCCGTGCAGGCTCGCGGCGGCGATCATGGTGATCCGCTCGGGGTCGCCGGCGACGATCTCGCTCTGCTCCTGCGCCTCCGCGATCATCCGGGCGAAGGAGCCGAGGGACTCGTCGACGGCGGCGGCGAGCTGGGCGGAGCTGTCGGGCGCGTGCTTGCGCGCGAACATCAGCTCCAGCAGCTCCGGGTTCTCGACGGAGAAGCCGAGGTAGGCGCGGGCGAGCGCCGCCATGCGTCCCTCGAAGGTGAGGCCGGGCTGTTCGGTGGCGGCGCCCAGGGCGTGGTTCAGGCGCTCGTACCCGTCCAGCGCGAGGGCGTCTATGAGCGCCTGCTTGTCCTTGAAGTGCCGGCCGGGGGCCGCGTGGCTGACCCCGGCGTCCCGGGCCAGTTCGCGCAGCGAGAGCGCGCCGACGCCCTTCTCGCGCAGGGTGCGCTCGGCGCTCTTGAGCAGGGCGGCGCGCAGGTCTCCGTGGTGATAGGGGCGATTCGTCGGTGACGGGGACATGCGCGGCATGCGGACCATCGTAACCCGATGTTGTCATTGACATCATTGTTGTCGGTGCCTACTTTGGAGCCATGACTGACAAATGGAACGCGACCCACCTCCCCGACCTGACCGGCCGGACGGCCGTCGTCACCGGTGCCAACAGCGGCATCGGCTTCGTCGCCGCCGAGGCGCTGGCCCGGGCCGGAGCGCATGTGGTGTTCGCCGTACGGGATCTCGCGCGGGGCGGCGCCGCCGCGGCGAAGGTGAGCGGCAGCACCGAGGTGCGCCGCCTGGACCTGGCCGACCTGGACTCGGTACGGGAGTTCGCGGCCGGCTGGGACCGCCCACTGGACCTGCTGATCAACAACGCGGGCGTGATGATGCTGCCGGAGCAGCACACCAGGCAGGGCTTCGAGATGCAGTTCGGCACGAACCACCTGGGTCACTTCGCGCTGACGAACCTGCTCCTGCCCTATGTGACGGACCGGGTGGTGACGGTGTCCTCGGGAGCCCACCGCTTCGGCGACGGAGTGATCCACTTCGAGGACGTGAACCTGCGCGGCCGCTACACCCCCACCCGCGCCTACGCCCAGTCCAAGCTGGCCAATCTCCTGTTCACCCTGGAACTCCAGCGCCGCCTCGCCGAGGCCGGCTCCACGGTCCGGGCCCTGGCCGCGCATCCCGGCTGGGCTGCCACGAACCTTCAGAGCCACCACGCGAACCCTCTGATGAGGGGTGCCATGGAGGTCGGCAACAGGTTGTTCGCCCAGAGCGACAAGGCCGGCGCCCAGCCCACCCTCTACGCCGCGAGCCAGGATCTTCCCGGCGCGTCCTACGTCGGCCCGGCCGGCCTCGGCGAGATGCGCGGGGCCCCCACGCTGGTCGGCCGCAGCACAGCGGCCAGCGATCCGGAGGCGGCCCGCCGCCTGTGGACTCTGTCGGAGGAGCTGACCGGGGTGGAGTGGGGCCTGAAGCCGGTCAGCCGACCGTGATGCGCTGGTCCATTCCGGGCTGCTTGTGACCGGCGACCGGGCAGTACCGGACATCACGGCATCGCACGCCCCCGCCTTCGGCGTCACCCCGGCGGCCGATCCCCACTGCCGGCTGACCCACAGCAAGGAGCCCTACCTGAACGGTGGTTGGACCCACCTCCAGGCCGATGCGGCGATGCTGTGCAACCAGCGAGGGAAAGGCACCTTCCGAAGCGTCTCTGATTGGCTTAGCGAGCCTGAGCGTTGCTCAGCCTTGGGAGCCAATCGCCTTCGTGCCCTGGTACTGAACGACAGGAGCCGCCAG
>NZ_JBFAWG010000147.1:0-11231 GCF_040680215.1 Streptomyces sp. NPDC052107 | reverse complement strand
CCCTCAAGCCCCTCCTCGCCCGGGCCGCCGGCTGACACCCTGACCCGCCCCCCACACGCCTGGGAGGGAGCGACCATTCCCACCCCCTCCCAGGAACCCACCGGGCGTGACAACCGCGCCCTCGCTACCCAGTTCTGGAAGGCATCATGACCACGGTCAAGGGCAGCGCCCTAGAACTCGGCGACATACAGGCCGCCGCTCTCGAGCCACGGCCGACGCCCTACGCGGGCTCCTACCTCGCCCTCCGTATCGACGACCGCAGGCAGGGGCGTGAGCTGCTGCGGCGGCTCTCTCCCGCCCTCGACTCGGTCGCCACCTTCGACCCCCAGCGTCAGGTCTCGCTCGCAGTCGCACTCAGCTTCCAGGGCCTGAAGGCCCTCGGAGTGCCCCAGGAATCGCTGGCCACCTTCCCCCAGGAGTTCCAGGAGGGCATGGCCGCGCGGGCGGCCGAGCTCGGGGACGTCGGGGACAGCGCCCCGGAGAACTGGGAGGGCCCGCTCGGGTCGGAGGACGTGCACATCATCCTGGCCGCCCTCGCCCCGGACGACGCCCGCTTGGAGACGGTCGTCCTCCTGGCCCGCGACGCCCTGCGCGATCTGCCCGGCGTCGTCCCCGTGTGGCAGCAGGACGTGCACGTCGGACCGGACGAGAAGGAACCGTTCGGCTTCCGGGACGGCATCGGCCAGCCGACGATCGAGGGTACGGGGATCCCCGGCACCAACCCGCGTGAAGTTCCGATCAAGGCAGGCGAGTTCGTCCTCGGGTACGAGGACGAGACCGGCGACGTGGCCCCCGTACCGCAACCTGAGGTGCTCGGGCGCAACGGGACGTACGTGGTCTTCCGCAAGCTGCACACACGTGTGGCCGACTTCCGCCAGTACATACACGAGCGCGCCGGCGACCGCGCCGAAGAGGAGCTGATCGCGGCCAAGTTCGTCGGTCGCTGGCCCAGCGGCGCCCCGCTCGCACTGACGCCGGACAAGGACGATCCCGAACTCGGTGCCGACCCTGAGCGCAACAACGACTTCATGTACGGCGACGACCCGCAGGGTCTCAAGTGCCCCGTCGGCGCGCACGCCCGGCGGATGAACCCGCGGGACGCGGTCGTCACCGGCGAGGTGCGCCTGCACCGCATGATCAGGCGCGGTACGACCTATGGTCCGCCGCTCCCTCCGGGAGTACTGGAGGACGACGGCGCCGACCGAGGCATCATGTTCGCCTTCGTCGGAGCGCACCCTGCGCGGCAGTTCGAGTTCGTCCAGCGGCAGTGGGTGAACGACGGCAAGTTCATCGGAGCGCCCGACGAGAAGGACCCGCTGGTCGGCGGGAACGACGACGGCCAGTTCACCATGCCGCGGCGGCCGATCCGCCGCCGCTTCAAGGGGCTGCCGCCGTTCGTCGTCAACCGGGGTGGCGAGTACTGCTTCATGCCCGGCCTGTCGGCGCTGCGCTGGATCGCCGACCTCGACACCTGACCTGTCCCACGAGCAACACGAAAGGAACGTTTCTCATGGCTGACCACTTCTCCGGACCGCGTGCCATCGCCGACCCCGCGTCCGACATCTGCGACGTCTACGCCTTCCCGAGCCCGGAGCGGCCGGGGAACCTGGTGCTCGTCCTCGACGTGCTCCCTGCCTCCGCCCCCACGGCCCTGTTCTCCGACGCGATCACCCACCGTTTCCGTGTCCGGCCCATCACGTCCGTGACCGAGGGCGCCGCCGCGGCCTTCCATGTCGGCGAGGACGAGTACGTCTTCGACTTCACCTTCGACGCCCCCCAGCAGGTCGACGGCACCGACACCCAGGTGCAGACGGGCACGTGCCAGGCGCCGGGTGGCCGCAAGGTCGCCTTCCAGGTCGGCGACGAGGTGCCCACCGAGGGCGACGGCCTGAGGATCTTCGCCGGATCGCGGCTCGACCCGTTCTTCATCGACTTTCTGGGCGTGATCGCCACCGACATGACGGGGAAGCTGTCCCTCAGGCCGGACGCCGACAACGTCCTCGCGGGCCTGAACTGCCTGAGCATCGTCCTGGAGGTCGACGCCGCGCTGCTCGGCCCGGCCGCCGGCTCGCTGGTGGCGGTCGTCGGCGAGACCCTGACGGCCGGTGGTGTGCGCCCGATCCAGCTGGAGCGCATGGGCAGGCCGGAGATCAAGAACGTGGTTCTGTCGAGCAGGAAGTACGACACCGTCAACCGCGATCTGGAGATCCGCGACCTCTACAACGAGGAAGACACCTTCAACATCCGCCCCGACTACGAGGGCGCATACCGCGCACGCTTCAACGCCAACCTGGCCTGGTTCGACGGCTTGGACGGCAAGACCGATTGGCCGCTGGACGAGCAGGGCGCCCACCCGCTGACCGACCTGCTGCTCGCGGACTTCCTCGTCGTCGACCTGTCCAAGCCCTTCTCCGAAGACGGCTGCTTCGAGATCGAGACCGCCCTGGCGGCCGGCCGCCCGCACACGACCTGCGGTGGCCGCTCGCTCAACGACGACATCGTGGACACCCTCTACACCCTGCTGGTGGGCGGCGTCGACGGCGAGCGTCTCAGCGACGGCGTCGACCAGGCGACCAAGCCGGCCACCCACACCTTCCCCTACCTCAACGCCCCCAACCCGACCCCGCCGGACCTGGGCGCCCGCCTGGCCGCGCTGATGCCTCCGCAGGAAGCGGCATGACCGGGGCGTCTCCTCAGGTGTGCGACCCGGTCACGACGAGCGGCACCATCGCGGTGATGAATCTGCACGGGCAGATCGACGGCCTGGCCGTACGGCTCAGCCGGACGGGTGCGGGGGAGGCGCAGGCGGCCCGCACGGCGGTGGCGGCTCATCTGGCGGTGGCCCAAGGGGCGGCCCTTATCGACCTCCTCAACCTCCGAGGCCACGTCCTCGGCCGCGTCGCCGACTACGAACAGGCCGCGCACCTCGCCGACCAGCTCGTACAGGCCGCCCCCGAGGACGGCACGGCCCTGCTCGCCCGGGCCAGGACCCGGGCGACCCTGCACCGCTTCGCCGAGGCCGCCGCCGACCTCGGCGCGGCGGACTGCGGCGGCGCGGACGAGGCCACCCTGAACGCGGAACGCGCCGTCATCCTGCAGGCCCTCGGTTGCCACACGGATGCCATGGCCCTGATCCACAGAGCGGAAGTGGGGCAGAGCCGCTTCACGACGGCCGGCGCGCTCGCCGTACTCCACGCGGAGCGCGGGCAGACCACCGAGGCGGAGCGGCTGTTCGACGAGGCGAGACACCACTACCAGGGAACCTCGCCCTTCCCGCTTGCCCAGCTGGACTTCCGGCGCGGGGCCATGTGGCACCGCGAGGGCGATCTCGACGCGGCCCGCTCCTGCTACGAAGCCGCCCGGCGCCGGGTGCCCGGCTACGCGCCCGCCCTGGGCCACCTGGCCGAGATCGAGCTGTCGCGCGGAGCCTTTCATGCCGCCGTGACCCTCCTGCGCCCCCTCGCCCGGACCAGCGACGACCCTGAGTACGCCGCCCACCTCGCGGAGGCACTGCACGCGGTCGGCCGGGTCCATGAGGCGAAACAGTGGCGTGAGCGTGCGGCAGCGCGCTACGACGAACTGGTCTCGCGTCACCCGGAGGCCTACGCCGACCACGCGGCCGACTTCTGGCTCACCGTGGGGGCCGACGCGGACCGCGGGCTCCAACTGGCGGTGCAGAACCTCGCATTCCGCCAGACAGCCCGAGCCCACGCCCTGTTCCAGCGCGCTCTCCTCGCGCAGAACCGGGTCGCACAGGCTGCCCCATAGCCGCCGAGCGGTGGCGGCCATGGGGCACCGACGGGGCCGGCCGGACGTCAGAGGGTGCGTTCGGCCGGCCCCGCACCAGCAGGCCAGGGGGAACCCAGCCCGGCCTGGCGGTCGCTGCCCCGGTCTCTCGCCCCCTCGCAGGGCCCTCACCCGACTGTGATCTCGCGGACAGCCACGGCCGTCCGCACACGCAACCACTACTCAAGAAGGCTCGGAACGATGGACACCATGCTGGCAGGACGCGTCCACCTGGACACGAAGAAGTTCCTCGTGGAGGAGATCCCGGTCCCCGAACCCGGACCGGGCGAAGTACTGATCGAAGTGAAGGCGGCCGGCGTGTGCCTCTCCGACCTGCACCTCATCGACGGCAGCATCTCACCCGTGCACCTGAAGTCCGACGTGCTCACTCTGGGGCACGAGATCTCCGGTGTCATCCATGCCCTCGGGCCCGGCCTCAAGCGTGACCTTGCCGTCGGTACGCGGGTCGCCCTGCAGGCGGGACAACCCTGCCGCGAGTGCGCCACCTGCGTCAGGGGCGGCAGGTGCACGTCGTTCCGCGGTCGCGGCGTCGACTACGACGGTGGCTGGTCCCAGTACACCATCGCCCGTGAGGACACCGTCGTCCCCATCCCCGACGCACTTCCCTTCGACCAGGCAGCGATCATCCCGGACGCCGTCTCCACCTCCTACGCGGCCCTCGTCGAGACCGTGCAGGTGCGTTCCGCACACTCGGTGGGCATCTGGGGAGTCGGTGGCGTGGGGGCCCACGCGGTCCGGCTGGCCCGCATGATGGGCGCCTCACCGATCATCGCCGTGGACCCGCTGCCCGGTGCGCGCGAGCGAGCCCTCGCCTTCGGCGCCGACATCGCGCTCGACCCGACCGACCCCGGTTTCGCCGAAGCCGTGCTGCGGGCCACGGACGGCATGGGACTGGACTATGCCTTCGACTTCGCGGGCGTTCCCCGGGTCCGGGAACAGGCGTCCCCCCTTCTCGGCGACCACGGTGCGCTGGTCCTGGTGGGTATCACCATGGAGCCGCTGACGATCTCGGAGAAGATGACGTTCAACCTGAAGAACAAGAAGGTGTACGGACATTACGGATCCTCGTTCGACCACGTCTACGAGCTGATCCGGCTGGCCGGCAGCGGCCGTCTCGACCTGGCCCCGTCCATCACCGACCACATCCCCCTGGCCGAGGCTCCCGAAGCGATTCACCGCCTGGAGCGCAAGATCGGCGACCCGATCCGCCTCATCCTCGTTCCCTGACGAGTCGACCGAGCGCATGGGCGTGCCGGCCGTGCACTCTGCGGAGGCGTGCGGCCGGTAGGTCCCGTCAGGGGCAAGGTTGCGCAGAACGGACCGAATGCGGCGCATTCGTCCTGCTCCGTCGTTCCCCTGCTGGACCTCGCCGCAGCGGTATGGGCCTTCGTGCCTCTCGCCCCGCCCGAGCAGCTTCGCGAGGCAGGGTTCAACCCCCGTTCCTGACGTTCCGGCCCGGCTGCGGCCGTTCGTGGACACCTACGGGTCGAGCGACCGGCGTACCTTCCTGGCCGCCCTGCACCGCTGCAAGCTGCTGGCGGGCGAACGCATCAAGTACTACCCGGTTCCGGCCTCGGGGGCAGCCGAGCCCTGGAACACCACGCCCGCGAACTGCGCTGGCTGCACGCCATGGCACCTGAACGCGATAGTGCACTGTGACGCACCCCGGCACTCCCGCCTCCAGTGAGGACAAGACAGTCCAAGCTGCTCGACGCGCGCCGCCGTGCGGGCGCCTTGATCTTCGGTGTCGCAGTCGAGCGAGGCTACGTCGGGCAGAACCCACTTGTCGGACTCCGTTGGGTCGCGCCCGAGGTTGCTGACGAAGTCGATCCCGAATGCGTGCCAAACCCTGCTCAGGTTCGCCGCCTGCTCGAAGCAGTCAAAGCCCTTCGTCCTCGCCTCCTTGTACCCGGCCCTGCCCGTGATCCTGGGACATCACCAGGTGGACTGGACCCAGTTGGCGGCACGGCTTGCCGCGTCCCTGGTGCCTGAGGAACTGCTCCTCAGGCACCAGCTCTCGCAGAGCCCGCAGACCGCGGCCACACTCGGAGGCGAGGTTCGCGCGGGCGCCGTGCGTCAGCCCTGCCGGCTGCAGTCGTAAAGGCGGAAGCTGCCCTTGGTGCGCCAGCCGTAGGCCCCGGAGCGGATGCGCGTGCAGTGGGACTTCACCCAGGTTGTGGCCGGGGTGGTGGGCCGCAGCGGGGTGAGCAGCACGTAGCGGAGTTGGTGAGTGGTGACCAGGCTGCCGAGTTGATCGGCGGTGGGGAAGGGGGTCTTGCCGGTGAATCCGCCCATGACGAGCATGGGCTGGGACTGGGCGCGCAGCAGGCGCTCCGCGGGGTAGGCGGCCTGGGTGGCGAGCAGGTACTTCTCGCCGTGGTGGTGTGCGGTGAGGTAGTCGAGCAGGGAGGTGTCGCGGTCGCTGGGCTGGTCGAGCCCGACCCGGCGGAGGGCGGATCGGTCGTGGAGGGCGTTGTGGTAGACCTTGCCGACCGGGCCGGCTGTGGGCGAGGTGGAGGCGCCTGCGTAGAGCGGGTCGAGGGAGGAGGCGGCCCAGCCTGCTGGCAGGAGCAGAGTGGCCGCGATCCCGGCGGCCAGGGAGCCCTGGACCATCCCACGGGAGGCGTGTGACCCGGTGGTCCACAGGCCGAGTGCGCCGCACAGCGCAAGGCCCACGGCGAGCAACAGCAGCCAGGAGGCGAACAGGGTCGGCACGTCGAGTACCAGCGCCCAGGCCACCGTCAGCAGGATGGCCGACGGCAGCCACACGCGCCGCCGACCGCCAGCCTCGTACTCGGACCGGAAGAGGGCGAGCCCGCCCCCGGTGAGCGCGGCGATCGCCGGTGCGAGCACGGCCGTGTAGTACGGGTGGTTGCCGTTGGAGACGCTGAACACCACGGCGTGCACGGCCAGCCAGCCGCCCCACAGGAGGAATCCGGCACGCAGGAGGTCGGTTCGCGGTTCGCGGGCGCGCCAGACCAGGGCCACCACGGCGGCGAGCGCGGCGAGCGGCAGGAACCAGGCGATCTGTGGGCCGACGGTGTGGTTGACCAGCATTCCCCAGCCGGTGTTTCCGGAGGTCCGGCTGGCGGCGGTCCCCGAAACGGCACCGAACGCGGTGTCATCGTCGCTGAAGCGGCTCAGGCCGTTGTAGCCGAAGACCAGGCTGAAGGGATTGTTGTTGGAGGTGCCGTCGACGTACGGGCGGTCCGCGGCGGGCGTCGCCCAGGCGAGCAGCGCCCACGAGCAGGAGACGGCCACGGCGACCGCACCGCTCAGCAGCAGGCGCAGGGCACGTCGCAACGGTGTACCGCTCGCGGCGACTTGGTAGACGACGGCGAAGACCGGCAGCACCAGCCATGCCTGCAGCATCTTCGTCTGGAAGGCCAGCCCGACCCAGACGCCACAGGTGATCAGCGGCAGCAGCCGCCCGGTCCGTACGGCCTTCTGCAGGGCTCCGGCGGCTGCCACCAGCAGCAGAGTGAGTGCGGTGTCCGGGATGGTGGCCCTGTTGAGGACCACGGTGACCGGGGTGAAGGTGAGCGTCAGGGCGGCGATCAGCGCGGCGAACGGCCCGGCCCAGGCCCGTACGATCCGGTGGAGCAGCCATACGGTGAGCACGCCCTCGATGACCTGCGGCAGCGCGGCCGCCCACGTGCTCGGACCGAAAATCCAGACGCTGATGGCCTCGGGCCAGAAGGCCCCGGGCAGCTTGTCGAGGGTGATCGAACCGCTGGGGTCCAGACCGCCGAAGAAGAAGGCCCGCCAACTGGCGGCCATCGACCGTATCGCCGAGCTGTAGTAGGGGTGAATCGCGGCGTGTCCGATGCCCCAGCCGTACAGCAGTGCGGCGACGACCAGCACCGCGGCCAGCGCCGGGCGTTCCCAGCTCGCCGGAGCTTCCGGCCGGCTGCCGCGCCGGCGCGATGTCCGGTGGCCGCTGTGGGAGCCGGTGGTCTGGTCGGTGGGGATGGTGGCCATGGCGGAGGTCCTTGGATCAGTGGTCAGGCGGGGCGGCGGGTTACAGGCGGCGGGGCGGCCGGAAGCCGCGGGCGTTGCTGGTGCGTGCTGTCCAGCGATACGCCGTCCGACAGGCTGTTTGTGGTCGTGCCGCTGGCGGCAGACCGGTCGGGGTGGAAGCTGTGGCGGAAGGGGCCGTCGAGGCCCGTGCACACGCCGCGGCGGTCGACGGGGCCGGCCCGCCGACGCGAGCGACGCCGGCGGCGCCGGGAGCCGGTCGCTGTGGACGTGCCGGCGGTGCGGCGCTGCGCCGTCGTACCGCCGCCGATGGCGACGCGCACCGACAGCGGGATGTCCACGACGATCGGCTCCGCACCGGTCGACACGGCTTCTCGCCCCCTCGGGTCGGATGCCGCC
The DNA here is from genome assembly GCF_040680215.1 of Streptomyces sp. NPDC052107. Taxonomy (NCBI): domain Bacteria; kingdom Bacillati; phylum Actinomycetota; class Actinomycetes; order Kitasatosporales; family Streptomycetaceae; genus Streptomyces; species Streptomyces sp. NPDC052107. Next base: position 3,047 of record NZ_JBFAWG010000147.1, on the reverse strand, counting down.
CGGCCCGGCCGCGGTGCGGGCGGCCACCACCGGCAGCGGCACGACGAGCGACGCGCCCGGCGGACACACCTCGCCGGGCAGCCGCATCGCGGCCGGCGACAGGGGCACTGTGGCGCGGGGCCCGGGACGCGGTGGGCAGGGCAGCGGGTCCTCTCTCAACCGAGCGACGAGCGCTCGAACGTTCGATGAACGCACACTTTAGCCGCATGCGATCACACAACAATCACACGGGCGTCACCGCGTCGTCCTGCCACGGAACTTCCGGGGTGGGCCCCCGCGCGGGGGCCCGATTCTCGGAGTCCGTCAGCGGACGAAGGCGATCTCCGGGTAACTCCTGGAGGGCCCGTCCAACAGGGTGGTGTGCTTGCCGCGCAGCTGCTTGTCGAAGAAGGCGGCGAGGTACACGCGCTGGATCTTGATCGCCCGGTCGGGGTCGATCGAGCCGTACTGCTGCTGCACCTGCTCCGGTGAGAGCCCGAGCAGAGGCGCCACCTGCGGCACCAGCCACTCGTTGTCGCTGAACGACAGGTGCCTCGAGCCGTGGAGCTGGATGTCGACCCGGTACCCCTTCAGGTGGGGCCACAGCTTGCGCCACGACGAGTCGTTGTTGCGGTTGTGCGTGCCGGAACTGAACAGCATGAACGGGCGGCTCAGGTCCTTGCTCGGCGCCGTGCCGAAGAACTGGCCGTCCAGGTTGGCGCCCGCGTCGATGCGGTGGTCGAGCTGCATGGCGGTGTCGACCGCGGCGCCGCCCAGCGACCAGCCGAACATCCCGATGCGGGACGTGTCCACGGACTTCGACAGACCGGAGGGGAGCTTGGCGTGGTCGACGTCCGGGTTGCCGCCCTTGGCGATGGTGCCGAGCTGGTTGATGACGAAACGGATGTCGGCGGCGCGCACGTTGAGCGTGTCCGACGAGTGCGAGCCGGCCGGCATGGTGTTGACCTCGAGCCGGTTGCCGGGGAACTGCACCTCATTGGCGTCGTGCGTGTGATCGACGGCAATGACGATGTAGCCGCGGCTGGCGAGGTCCTCGGCCAGGGCCGTGCCCATCGCGCGGTCCGAGTGCAGCCCGGTCGAGTACAGCAGCACGGGCAGCTTGCCGAGCTTGGTGTCGACCGGGGCCAGGACGTGGCTGGATGTCTGCGGCAGCGTCACCTGCTGCGGCGACAGGCCGCGCGAGTACAGGAAGTGGGCGCCCGAGATCGACGGCATCCACGGCGCCACCGGGTGCCCGGAGGTGGAGGAGGCCGGGTACCAGTACGTCACCATCAACTCGCGCGCGCGATTGTCGGATACGTACGGGTCCGTCCGGGACTTGTCGACGAGGTGCTGGCTGAAGGTGCCGACCTTGTAGGGCCCGCTCGGCGCGGGCAGCTTGAGCTGGACGGCGGAGGCGAGGCCACGGCTGAGCGTGGCGGCCGGGTGGGCGTCCTTGGGTAGGGCCGCGCTGTCGTTCTCGGGCGCCCAGTTCGTGGAGTCCTCGTCGGGCGACGATCCGGTGGCCGACTGCTTGTCGGACGCCTTCCCGGCGGCCATCGAAGGCGTCACCCCGGCACCCAGGGCGACAGCGAGCACACCTGCGGTACCGACCGCTCGGGCTATGAGTCTGCGGCGGTGGCGCGGTCTGCGGTGTTGCATATAACTCCCCTAGTGGTCACGGGCCCAGTGGCCCGCTGATGGTCAGGGCACACCGTACCGCTGCCCGGACCTACGGATCGCGCGACCACCGCGTTCACCGCGGTTGCACGCACGGACCATCCCCCCGGGCACTGTCCGGCGGATCACGGGGGGCGCGCCGCGACCCGTACTGCGAGCCGATCGCGTTGATCTTCGCGTTTGGCTCTGCAACCGGGAAACGCCGAGGACTTGAGTCCTTCGGAGCACTGGCCACTGGTCACATCGTTCCGCCCCATGACGGGCACAACGAGCCGACGACCGCCAGATCACGCGCCCGGCCCGGGGCCCCTGCTGGGCTTCGACGCCTTGGCAGTGATCGCTTCCGCACACGCCCGGGCCCGTCCCCGCTGTCGCCCGTCACAGGTCGCGGGGCGGGCTGGTCCAGGGCTTCGTGAGGCAGCGCCTCGTCGGCGGTGGCAGCCCAACTCGCCAGCAGCTTCAGGGCGTCCTCGTCGGGGGAGCCGGGCTCGGCGCTCATCGCCGTCAGGCTCAGGGAAGGGTGTGCGGGCAGCCGCATGGCGTCGAAGGCGAGGGTGAGGCCGCCGACGACCGGGTAGTGGAAGTGCTTCACACCGCTGTGGTGCAGACGCACGTTGTGCCGGGCCCAGGCGGTGCGGAACTCCTCGCTGCGGGTGACGAGTTCGCCGATGAGGTCGGTCAGGCTCTTGTCGTGCGGATTGCGGCCGGCCTCGGTGCGCAGCAGGGCGACGGTGTTGTTCATCGACTCCTGCCAGTGGCGGCCGAAGAACTCGCGGCCTCGGGGGTCGAGGGACTTGAACCGGGCGATGTTCGCCGGAGGCTCGTGTCCGTCGCTGAACAGGGGCGCGTACAGGGCGAAGCCGAGCCGGTTGGCGGCGAGGAAGTCGAGGCGGCCGTTGCGGACGAACGCGGGCGCGTCGGTCATGGAGTCCAGGATCCGCTGCACGCTCGCCGGCACCCGCGTCGGCTGCTGGGCGGTACGCGGCGCTTGTGCGGAGTGGTGTTGGCGGCGCGGGCCAGGTCGTCGAGGCGGGCGCGTTCGGCCTCGTCGAGCTGAAGGGCACGGGCGAGGGAGTCCAGGACCGCCTCGGAGACTCCGGTGAGGTTGCCGCGCTCCATCCGGACGTAGTTGTCGACGCTCATCCCGGCGAGCACGGCGACTTCTTCGCGGCGCAGGCCGGGGACGCGGCGGTTGCCGCCGTAGGCGGGAAGACCGGCCTGCTGCGGGGTGATCCTGGCCCGGCGCGAGGCCAGGAACTCCTTGATCTCGTTCCTGCTGTCCACGCATTCCCGGCTAGAAGACTCATGAAGATCTTGGTGAGGGGCTGTCCGGCCGTAGGCCGGGCAGCCCCTGTTCGCTATGCGGTGGCAGGGGCGAGTTGCCAGGT
>NZ_JBFAWG010000146.1:0-11828 GCF_040680215.1 Streptomyces sp. NPDC052107 | reverse complement strand
GCCCGGACGTCCCCCGCCGACTGGAAGATCACCGCGTTCTCCACCTGGAGCCTGAGCAAGCTCGCCGACCACCTCGTCAAACAGAAGGTGACCGCAAATCACTCGCACAGGCGAGACGTTCTCGAATAACAGATCCCACCATCGCTCGCACGTTCCCATCCGCTGGGCCAATCGCGTGACATCCACGAAAGCCGTCCCCGCTCACCGGCGTGCCACCTGGCACGGTCGCCGCCATGCGCCACCACGTTCCCCACTTTGACCGGCACTGGGACGGCAGCCCTCGCCACCTGCCTCCCCGCCGCACTCTGCAGATCGCCGCGAACAGCCCAAGCCGCCTGCTGCGCGCGGGCCAGACCAGCCGCTGCCGCCACTGCGGCAACCGCATCGACTGGTACCCGCGCTCCGACGACCGGCCCATCGCCCTGCACCCCGCGGAAGTCGCCGCCATCGACGTCTCCCCTACCTGCCGCTGGCACCTCAGCGGCGGCATCGCCCACCCCCACCACGACGGCAGCGGATGGTGCCGCATCCCGCACGCCGTCCTGTGCCCTCAACAGTCCCCGCGCTCCCGAACGGGCAGCCCCAGACTCGCATCACTGTGTCGTGAACTGGGCCTCCGCTCCCGGCGCCTGATCGACACAGGCGCCTTCACCCCCACGTCCCACCCGCCCGCGCCTGGCGACGCCGCCGGGCAACCAGTCCGCCCCGTCGTCCGGATCCTCCTCGTCAACTACCTAGGCGAAAGCGCCGTCGAGACCATCCGCTGCGTCGCGCAGACCCGCCAAAGAAGCCGCTGCACGCACCCCGTCCTCGCCGCCATCCGAGGACGCTGGGTACTGCTGTCCACTCAGCCCTGCCGCGGCCAACTCACCCTGCCCGACACCTGCATGGCCATCTACGACCTCAGCCACCTGTCTTACGCGGATCAACTGCGCTGGCGGGCCCAACGCTGCACCACCCACGCCACCGCGACCGCAGCCGCCGACCTGACCCTGGCCGGCTGGCAGCCCTTCGATCCCCTCCTGCACGCCGAACACATCCGCACCGAGCTGCCCACGCCCGAACCGGCCGAGCCCGAGCCGTACCAGTCCCGCCGACGGTGAGCGATGCCGCACCACGCCCTGGAGATCACCCTCACCCACGCCCTGAGCCAGGCCGAACTCGACGCCGCCCGCCGCAGGATGCCACTGGCCGCCAACCACGACGCCACCCGCCTGATGGCACTCGTCAAAGCAGGCACCCCCCACCAGGCCGCCCGCCGGCTACGCCGGGGACTCAGCGACCGGCTGCCCATCGACGCCATCACCACCCACTACCCGGATGCCGAACACAAAGTGCTCCTCAACATCGCCCTCCCACCCACCGCACGCGCCACCCTCACGACCGCAGCCCCGCGCGAAAGCCTGACCCTCGAGAGCTTCATCGAACACGCGGTGCGCCGAGCCCTGGCTGACCACGCCGAACAGGAGATCGACCACCTCGGCCGCAACGTCCACCAGCTACTCGCCCATGCCAGCCCCGCACACCTGCTTATCGCCGTCGGGCGCGCCCTCACCCAACTCTCCAAGGAATCTCTCCCATGAAGCCCACCGACGAACAGACCGCTGCTATGGATGCCTTCCGCGCGGGCGACCACCTGGCCCTGCAAGCCGGAGCCGGGACCGGCAAAACCACCCTGCTGGGAATGCTCGCCCGCTCCACCCCACGACGCGGCCGCTACTTCGCCTACAACCGGGCCATCGCACAGGACGCCACCGCCCGCTTCCCACCCACCGTCCAGTGCAAAACCGCCCACGCACTCGCCTACGCCGCCGTCGGCCACCGCTACACGAGCCGCCTGAACGCCCCCCGCCGCCCCGCCTGGTACACCGGACAAGCCCTCGGCCTGACCAAAGCCATCCGCATCGGCGAACGCGACATCTCCCAACGCGCCCTGTCCAACGCACTCGTCCGCACCGTCACCCGCTTCTGCCACACCGCCGATACACAGATCACCCGCCACCACGTCCCGAAACTACGCGGCCTGGAAGACCAAGACCTGCACCGCGAACTCGCCGCCCACGTCGTCCCCGCCGCCCGCAAAGCCTGGACAGACCTGCAAAACCCGGACGACGGCTGCGTCCGCTTCGAACACGACCACTACCTGAAGATCTGGGCTCTCACGCAGCCGAAGCTTGACGCCGACTACCTGCTCCTGGACGAAGCCCAGGACACCAACCCCGTCGTGGAACAGGTCTTCCTCGCCCAGCGCGACCACAGCCAGCTCGTCATGGTCGGCGACTCTGCCCAGGCCATCTACCAATGGCGTGGAGCCAAAGACGTCATGACCGGCTTCGACGGCACCCGGCTGACCCTGTCGCAGTCCTTCCGCTTCGGGCCCGATCTCGCTGAGGAAGCCAACCGCTGGCTCCACTTGGCCGACGCCCCCATCCGGCTCACCGGCACTCCCAGCGTGCCCACCGAAATCGGCCCCGTCACCAGCCCCGACGCCGTTCTGTGTCGCACCAACGTCGGCGCCATGGCCCAGGTCATGACACTCATGACCGCGGGATTCCGCGTCGCCCTGAGTGGAGGGGGAGACAACCTACGCGCCCTGGCCCAGGCAGCACGCGGCCTGAAAGAAGGTCGCCGCACCCACCACCCCGAGCTGATCCTTTTCCCCTCCTGGGGCGACCTACAGGACTACGCCGCCCACGATCCCGCTGGACGCGACCTGCAGCCCCTGGTCAACCTCGTCGACACTCACGGCACCGATGCCATCCATACTGCCGTCTCCCGACTCGTCCCTGAACCGCATGCCGAGGTCACCGTCTCCACGGCCCACAAGGCCAAAGGGCGCGAGTGGCCGCGCGTCCTGATCGCCGACGATTTTCCATATCCCAAAGACCACCAATCTGGAGAACAGAGCAGCCCAGCGCCGCCGACGGAAACCATCGACGACGCGGAAGCCCGGCTGGCCTACGTAGCTGTCACCCGCACACGGCGACGCCTGGATCTCGGCGGTCTGGCATGGGCCCAAGAACCCTCTTCGAACAAGCGGCAGATGCTCGAACATCTCCGCCATAACCTCCAGGGCGGTGTGCCACACCGCTACTGATTCCCAATGAGGCTGTCAACTTGCGTCGGTGACAGTGCGTGAGCGACTCAGCCGGGTGAAGTCTGAATGGTGTGGGTCAGGAGACCACAGCCCATGCCGACCTGTCAGGCTCATACACCGTGGCTACTCTCCGCCGTGGGCTTCGATCCAGGCGTCGATGATTGCTGCGGGGACGCGTCCGCGGGGAGGGAGGTCGTAGCCGTTGGATCGGGCCCACTCGCGGATGACGTTGGTGTCGGTCGGGAGCGGGGTGGGGCTGGGGGAGACAGGAGCTGAGGGGTGGGGGGTGGATGGGACGAAGGTTGTGGCCTCCTGCCGTACGCTGTTGGGGAATTGCGGTACCGCCGTCTCTCCGCTCAGGACGGAGATGAGGAAGTCGGTCAGTGTTCCGTTGAAGGTGAACCACTGTGGGCCGCGTGCTTCGTTGACGGCGATGTGCCAAGCGTCCGGATCGTCCTCCGGTTCCCGGATCCAGAAGAGGTGTTCCCCGTTGTCGGTCACGCCCATGGTGAACAGGTGTTGGGGGTCGTAGGGGACGGGTCGGCCGGCAGCCTGGTCGCGCTGGAGTTGCTCCCGCATGGAGGTGGGTACCGGTCCGGTGAGGTCGACCCATTGGGTGACGCCGCGTGGGTGGAAGATGCGGATGAATCCGGCGAAGGCGCCGGGGCCGTAGACGGCGGCGAGCTGCTTGTAGTCCTCGGGCAGGCGGAATCCGAGTGTGGCCTCGACGGAGCCCCAGTCGACCGGTGGCGGGTCAGCGGGGGGCGGGCACAGAGCAATGAGCTGGTCGATGCTGGTCACAGGAGTCCTTGGCGGTGTAGCTGTTGCTGGGCGTGGGCTGGGTTTCTCAGCATGACGTCCATGTGGAAGCCCCGGTGGCCATGGGCTTCGAGCTGAATGTACTTCGGCACCGAGTCCTCCAGGTCGTCGGTGTACTCAAGGTAGACGTTGTAGTGGACGATCTCCCCGTCATGGACGGCGTTGTAGATGTCCTGCTCCCAGTCGCGCATCTCCGGGCTGTTCGTCGGGTTCTGGGTGATGGCGAACAGGTTGTCCGGGTGGTCGCCTGAACCGCCCAGCATTCTGGCCAGCATGTGCCCGCGCGCCTGGTTGTAGTCGCCGCCCAGGAAGCCGGGCGGGTGTATGGAGGGGTTGGCGTGCGTTCCTTCGTCCAGCATGTCCCGGGTGAGGACGGAGTTCATCTCATAGGGACGTCCGTGTTCGTCGAGGGTCCACTTGACCCGCCCTCCCCACGTGGGATCGGCGTCGCAGCCCGCCAGACCGAGGGGGTCGGCCAGGGTGAGCGGGTTGGGCACGTAGGCGTAGTGGTTGATGGCCGGGACCAGGCCCAGGGGGTCGGGTGTGGTGTAGCGGCCCAGGTCGGGGTCGTAGTAGCGGTTGACGTTGTAGTGGAGGCCGGTCTCGGGGTCGAAGTACTGGCCGGGGTAGCGAAGCGGGGTGTACGCCGTGGCCGAGCGGTGGGACTGGGTGGCGCCCCAGACTGTGCTCCGGCCACGCCAGGCGAGGGAGCCGTCGGGTGCGACGAGTTCTGCGGGGGCTCCGGAGAGTTCTGTGACGATGGCGAAGAAGCGGCGGTCGGTCTCTTCCTGAGTGAGGCCGGCTTTGGACTCGCGCTGGGCTAGCGGACGCAGACCCGCGTAGTCCCACACCAGTGTGATGCCGTTGCTCTGCTGTTCTGCCAGCTGAGCCCCGTCCCAGCAGAAGGTCGTGGCTTCCGCGATCCGGCCCTGGGCGTCCAGGCGCTGCTTGGCGATACGGCGGCCCAGGGCGTCGTACAGATAACGCCAGTGGGAGTCGCCGGGGGCTTCGACATGCGTGAGACGGTCCTCGGCGTCCCAGGTGAAGGTCCAGGTGAGGGTCTTTCCGCTCAGGGTGGTGGTACGGCGCCGGATGAGGCGGCCCTGGGCGTCGTACTCGTAGTGGGTGCGGCCGGCCCGGGTGACGCGGCTGCCAGCGTAGTGGCGGTCTCCGGTGCTGTCCTGGCCCGGCGCGCTGGCGGGCAGGGCGGTGCGGGTCTGGTCACCGGCTGCGTTGTACGCGTAGCGCTCGCTCCAGCCCCGGGCGCTGACGGCCGTGATCCGGCCGGCGTCGTCGACACTGTAGGTGCGGCGCCCGGTGAGACTGTCCTCAACGGTGGCCGGGGTGCCGTCGGCGCGGTAGGCGAAGGACCGCTGTAGCAGCGTCTCGTGCGTACCCGCCAGGGACTGGCTGACCAGCCGGCCCACCGCGTCCCAGCCCTGCTGCAGGGTGAGTGTGTCGTCGAGTGTTCGAGCGACTTCGCGGCCCAGCGCATCGCGCTCGAAGCGGAAGGTGTGCTCGTCCGCCGTGTAGGCGGCCAGGCCTCGGTCGTCGTAGGTGAGGACGCTGGTGGCTCCGGACGGGGTGCGGCGGTGGGTGGGCCGCCCGAGAGCGTCGTAGGCACGGGTGAGGGTGTTGCCGTTGACGCTCTCGGCCACGATGCGGCCCTTGAGGTCGCGCTCGAGGTCGATGCGGGCATGGGGGTTGATGATCTGGACGACGTGGCCGGTGACGTCGCGGGTGAACGTGGAAGTGGTGCCATCGTCGTGGCGCAGGCTGACGACACGCCCCATGAGGTCGCGCTCGTAGGTGAGTGACTGCCCCGCGGCGTTGGTGCGGCGTATCAGACGGCCGAGCGGATCGTGTTCGTACCTCACGGTGCGCCCGTCGAAGTCCGTCTCCGACGTCAGGCGGCCCGCGGCGTCGTAGCTGTAGTGCCACTCCAGGTCCTGGGCGTTGGTGACCGTGGTCAGACGCAGTTCGGTGTCGTGGGTGAACCGGTAGTGGCCCCCGTCCGAGGTCTGGGTGGCAGAAGGGCGGTCGAAGTGAGTGACGGCGTGTGTGCTGGTACGGCCCAAACGGTCGGTGTGGCTGACCAGGTTGCCCTCACCGTCCCACGACCACTCCTCACGGGTGCCGTCTGGCAGTTCCCGCCAGGCGGGCTTGCCCTCGACCGTCCAGCCCTGCCGAAGAGTCCCGCCCAGGGCATCGGTGGCCTCGGTGACACGACCGAAGGCGTCCCGTACGAAGGTCGCACGGGCACCGTCCGGTGCCGTGATCGAAACCGGCAGACCGGCGGAATTCGTCCGGATCCCTGTGACTCCACCGGCAGCGTCGCGGATGGCCGTCACATGACCGTATGCGTCAGTTTCGTACTCGGTGCGGGAGCCGTCGGGTTCGGTGACAGCGGTCAGATTGCCACGCGCGTCGTACTCGTAGCGATGCGTACGATCGCCGCGCTCGGTGACGGTCACGGGCAGGCCGAATTCATTGAACGTCGCAGTGGTCCGGACACCGTCGGCGGCTATGAGCCCGACGAGGTTGCCGTCGTCGTCGCGCTCGAGACGGGTGGTGTTGCCCAGCGCGTCGGTGTGCTCCACAAGCCGGTCGCGGGCGTCGAACACGAAGCGTGTGGTGTGCCCCAGGGGGTCGGTCTCGGCGGCCACCTGCAGACGGGAGTTGATGTGGAAGACCCGTTCCGCGCCGGTGGAGTCGGTGTAGCGGGTGATCCTGTCGCCGGTGTCCGGGTGCCGGGTGTAGGCGAAGGCGGACGACAGGAAGCCGTCGGGGCCCACCGTTTGCACGACCCGGCCCTGCTCGTCGTATATGTAACGGAAGGTGCAGTCGTTGCGATCGGTCCACGACGTGATGCGGGCGTCTTCGTCATAAGTGAACCGCAGTGGCAGAGCGGAGGAGTTGACCACCGTCTCAAGGTTGCCGTGCGGGTCGTAGCCGAAGCGCCGCACGGTCTGCGGACCGGACGGAGTACGCAGTGACAGCTCACCCACGCGGTCGTCCGCCATGGTCACCAGCACCAGGTATCCGCCCTCGTGTACGACCGCGCTGGGGGCACCGTCGCTCTGGCGCTCGATGGTGATGCCGACGCTGTTGCGGTTCTCGATCCTGGTCAGCCAATAGGCGGACGAGGCGTGGTAGGGACTGCCGGTGAACAGGCGCGTGACGCCGGACGCCGGGTCGGTGATGCGATACGTGGTAGTGGCGTCGTGGCGGCCCCCGAACGTCAGGTTCAGGCGCGGCCCCTCCGACGGCAGCACACCCTCCGCGTCGTTCTCGGCCGGCAAACGCGGAAAGACGAGCAGCGAACCGTCTTCCCGGGCCCAGACGGCACCGGAGCCGGTCAGCTCAATACGCTCATCCAGAGTGGATGCCCAACTGCGACCGAACCACTGCCCATAGCGGTAGTCCGATAGATGTGTCCGCCGCAGTACGAGCGGAAACGTGCCGGGCAGTGCCACGTCCGTGTCGCTCAGCGTCATCTCGCCCGTGGCGACGTCGACGGGGTCGTTCTCGCACCTCTTCTTGGTCAGCGGGATGGCGTTGCGGCGCGGGTCCGATGCGGCGCCCTGCAGGGAGTCGGGCCTGGTCCGCCGCCCGCGACCAGGGCCGCCTGGGAGACGGGAGCCACCGTCACCGTCGCCGCCCTTCCCGAGTCTGATCGAGTCGACCTTGTCCCGGACACCGTGGTCATTGTGCTTGTGCAGCCGAGAGGCAGCCCTCACCCGGTCGGGGACGGTCTCGGTGACATGCTTGGCGATCTTCTTGAGTGCCTTCTCGGAACCGTGCAGTGCACCTTCCAGGACCGAGTCGAAGGCCTGGGTGAAGGGGTCCTTGCCCTTGGTGCGGCCGAAGGCGCCCCTGGCGCGGCCGAGTGGGGAGGAACTGGCCAGGTGCAGTTCGCTGCCGTGCGAGGAAACCTTCCCGGCGCCGCTCTCGAACTCCTCGTGGTCGATGAACAGGTCCGCGCCGCCTGAGCCGCCCCCGCCCGCAGAGGCGAGCACGAAGCCACCGACCGCGCCGTTCGCCGAGGCCAGCTGCATGCCGCCGTGTCCATGGCCGTGCCCGCCGGCATTACCGCCGCTTCCACCGCCACTGCCTGCGCCGGTCGGGTCCGGGGGCAGGGAGAAGGCGTCGTTCGCCAGGTTCAGGACCGCGTCCTCGACCATCGCCTCCAGCTTGGCGTTCACCGGCGCGGTGACCCGGGCGAGCAGCTCGTCCACACACCGGTCGGCGGCCTCGTCGATGATGCGCTTCACCAACTGCCGCATGGCCGTGACCTCAGCCGCGCCCAGGACGGCGGACAGGCCTCCGGTGACGAACGCCATCCCGAGCGAAAGGCCCACCGAGCCCGCCATGACGGCGAGTTCGGCCTCGGCCTTCGTCTTCATCCCGAAGATGATGTCCGCGACCACGTCGCACGCCTCGGCGAACAGGCGCGCCAGCTCCGGGATCTTGTCCAGATGGCCGGCCTTGACCTGCGCCCAGTGCGTCTGCATCGAGTGAACCGCCCAGCCCCGCGAGGAGGCGAGGATCTGCTCCACCGCCTTGTGCGCGTCGGCCCCGTGTCCCTCGAACTTGTCGGCGAACTCCCGCATGGCGTCCGCCATCTCGCGGTAGTCGTCCTCGTCGACGTTCGGAAAGTTGATGCCTATGTAATCCAGGATCTCGTCGAGCCATCCAGGCAGGACGTAGCCCATCCCCCGTAAACCACCTTCCCGTACCAGCCAGGCAACGCATCACACGTGCGAATGAATGGTAACGAGACCAGTTGACGGAGAATCAAGTGGGCGCGTCCCTGGTGGCCGGACGTCAGCGTCAGTCTCCGACCTGGCAGACCACCCCACGCTGGGAGGCTGCCATGTCTCTGGAAGACTGCGGTCACTGCGCCGCGCTGCATCGATCAACGGGTCGGCGCCCCCTGCCCCTCGTTGCGGACCGTGCGCGGCATACGGACAGCCATGCTGGGCAGACCGCGCGAGGCGAGGTCCAGCGGCACTGTGACCGAACAGTCTCGACCGCTCACCGGTCCGTCAGTCGGCAGCGGATCGGCCACGGTGGAGGCGCGACCGCGGCAGGCCGCCCGCTACCACTCCGGAAGAGGAGGAGAGCGTCGGCGTCCTGGCCGCCTGGCCCGATCAGCGGTACAAGAAGGGACGCCCAGGTACCCGCCGCGACGTCGATGCCACAAACTCTGCCGGCTTCCGCAGATGTGTGAGACCGGTGAAGACTTTGCATGCGGAGTAGGGCATGATCGGCGCTCGCGGCGCGGTGCGCCGCCCAGCCTGGAGTGGTGCTGGCCAGTCGAGAGGTGTGTGCGTGTTCGAGCCGGTCCACCTGACGCGTGTCCCGACCGGAGTCGATCCCGCGTCGGTCGAGTACACGGTCATCGATGTGGTTATCCGGGCAGATCCCTGTCTCACCAGCAGATTCGCCCCCGAGAGACTCTCGCAAGAGGTTCACTCCGTCGAGTGAGGGTGTCGCCATCCGAAGTTGCCCACCCAAACAGCGGAAGGGGTCGGCTCCTCGGGCGTCGTCTTCCCGGGCTGATCAGTAGCCGATACCTTCCTGCCATGGATGAGTGGGGGACGCATCTCAGGCGGCGCGGTTGCTGGTTCTCCTGGCAGAACGTGGATGAACTGGTCAAGATCCTGGAAGAGGAAGTTCCGCAGGGCCAATTGGCCATATCTGGCACCGATGTGTCCATCTCGACCGATCAGCACGGTGTGCGGTGGAAGAAGACGCGGACGCGCGAGTGGACTGACCTCAACGCCTTCAAGACCGACATGCGCGGCGTTCAGGTGATCTCCGATCTGGTGATCGAGCGCCGATCAACGGCCTCAGGAACGCCCAGGGTCACCATCGAGATCGGTAAGCGCACTCGCACTTGGCGTCCATTCGGCAGGCGCGCCTTCGCAGCGAGCCGGTTCAGCGGCGGCAACGAGTCCTGGCAGCTCGGTGCTGCCACCCGGATCGCCGATGTATTCGCTCGCGCCCGGTTCCTCGGGCGCCGACTGACCAAGTGGCTCGACCGTCTTCAGTTCCTGTGTTTCGCCGTCGCTTCGTGGAGCTTGATCTATTCCCCGTCCGGACTCGGTGGCCAAGTCGGCTCTGCGGGTCTCCTGATGCTGGTAGCGGCGTATCAGATTGACAAATACCTGACCCGAACGATCTTGCTGAATGAGCCGAAAGGCATGCAAGGCTTCGTTGCCCGACGGAGCGCGAACCATCGTGTGACGGGCGGCAGCCAGCGAGAGGTCATCCTCTTCGTCATGAGCGTCTTGGGTGCGGTGGCCGGGGTGATCGGCACGATCGTGGCGATCGTCACCTATCTCTTCCCGCGCGGCTGAAGACGCCTGGTCACGGTGCATTGTCGGGCCAGCTCGACCCGCAGCCGTTCGTTGTCGAGGGTGAGGATCTGGACGTGCTGGGCGAGCGTGTCGACGGACCGACGAAGGTCGGTGATCTCTTCGTGGCGGGCGCGACGTGCTTCGCGGAGTTCGCCCTGGAGATCGCGGATGCGCTCGCGCAGGGTCGCGGGAACGTCGGGGCCGCTGGTGCGTTCGTCGACGCGCTGTCGGAAGGTCTCCAGGGCCTCGGTGGCCCGGTAGGCGGTCGCCCGTGAGATGCCCGCTTCGCGGGCGAGGGAGGCGACCGTAAGGTTGCCGTCGCTGTGCTGTGGTTCGCTGGCCAGGAGCCGGTCCATGGCCTGGAGCAGCACCCTCCGCGCACGAAGACCTACGCACCACGGCGTACCGGCTGATGGATGCCGCCGGTCTACAGCGCGCCCGCCTGACCGGTATCGCCTTGAAGGGCGAGGACCTCATCGATGCCGACCAGGTGACCCAGCAGATCAGCCTGGACGCCGAACGGGAGTCCCGGCTCGTGGCCGAAGCCGCCATGGACCGCATCCGGGCCAAGTTCGGCCCTCACACGGTCGGCCCCGCCGCTACCGCGCCATTCCGCCGAGCCTCATGACGAGCGCAGTGCCGGCTGAAACCAGCACGGCCGGAGCACACACGTGTCGGTGATCTTCTGGGCTTTCGGCTCCGCACCTCGTGGGCCGGCTCCTACCGTCATCTCCGGCGTTCGATGGTATGAGGGCAGGGAGATGTGGATGCACGGCAGGAAGGGCTTGCTCGTCGAGACGCTCCGGGTCCTGCGCGACCACGAGGAGGTGGCTGAGCACGGCTGGGTGCTGTTCGGTGCGCTGCGTCCTCACCATCACAAGACGGTGGACATGGCGGCCGGGCAGGGCCTGGCGGAGCTGGCCGGCCGGGACATGCGCGCGGAGTTGTCCGCGTACGAGGGCCGACCCGTGGTGTGGGCGGCCCGGCTGACGGGCCACGGCCGGGATGTCTTGGACTACACCGAGGCCAGCCCCGCCCCCGACCGCCGGCCCGACGAGCCGGTAGACGGCGAGCAGCTGGTCGAGCTGCGCCGCTCGGAGATGGACGCACTGCGCCTGTACGTGCACCTCGGTGCCCGGCTGCGCACGCCGCCGGCCGACGGCCTGGAGGAGAAGGTGCGCACCGCGCGCCATCTCGGCAACCTGTGGATTCTGCACCTGAACGAGGCGCAGATCGAGTCGGTGGCCTACGCCTTCTACCTGCGCTCCGCGGGCGGTTCCGCAGCCGAGGCCAACCGGTTCGGCCGCGAGTACGGCGTCACCTTCCGCCCGTCCGGCCGATAGCCAACCTGCGGCCAAGCCCCGCCCAACGGCCAGCAAAGCTCTGTCGCCTTTCAGAAGCCGTATCTCAACCGATCATGGAACGTGCGGGTCGAACGCGGATTCCCGGTCGGGTGATCCTGCCGTGGCCAGGGCATGAAGACGGGACCTCCTGAACAACTCGTGGGTGTCGAATCCATAGAGCAGCAGGAGGCCCCGATGCCGCAG
>NZ_JBFAWG010000145.1:0-11867 GCF_040680215.1 Streptomyces sp. NPDC052107 | reverse complement strand
GGCGGCGGACTGACCGGTGATGCGTTCGAGAGCGGGATTCACCGCCAGATACCGCAGGTCCGGGTCCCGCCACGGCGCCCGCGGACCCGCGGCGTCACGGGAACAAGGTCCGCATGGCCGCGGTTGTCGCCCTCCGGGACCCCCCTGACCATGCCTCCTTTGCGAAATGGAAGATGTCGACGGGACAGGTGTGGCACAAGAACAGACGTGGCCGACGCCCGCCGACCGGCGGGCAGGCGACATGAAGGCGGGACAGGGCATGGCATTCAACGTGCTGGGACTGACAGAAGAAACGGAGCGCGTCTACGCCGCGCTGGTCCATCTGCCCCACGCCACGGCTTCGGAGCTCGCCGGCGCCTGCGAACTGTCCGTTCCCGCCACCGCGCGGCAGCTGGCCGATCTGGTCAAGGAGGGCCTGGCGACGCGGGCCACCGGCCGACCGCCCCGGTTCACCGCGATGGCCCCCGACATTGCTGTGACCATGCTGATCCGCCGCCGTGAGCGGCAACTCGATGAGGCCCGGTCGCAGGTGCACCGGCTGATGGAGGCACACCGGGAGGCTTCCCGGATCAGCAGCCCGGACCTCGCGGTGGAACTCCTCACCGAACGCGCCGACGTCAGCGCCGCGGTCCAGTGCATGACCACCCAGGCGCAGCGCGAGATACGGGCCTTCGACCGGCCACCCTACGTCGACCGGCCCGGCAGCAACCTCGACGAGCAGATCAAGCGGCAGCGCCGGGGCGTCGTCCACCGGGTGATCTACGACCGTGCCGCCGTCGCCTGGCCGGGCCGCCTCGCGGGCGACATCCTGCCCAGCGTCCGGGCCGGCGAGCAGGCGCGTGTCCGCACCGAGTTGCCGCTCAAACTCGTGATCTGCGACAGCCGGGTCGCGATCATCCCCGTCAGTGCGGCACCGGGCGGTCAGTTGGCGGCGTATCTGGTGAAGAGTTCACCGATGCTGGTGGCCTTGGAGGCGCTGTTCGAGGTGGAGTGGGAGCGGGCGGTGCCACTGCCCCTGACGAGCCGCACAGCCGCCGCCGAGGCGGTCCTCGAGAGCGCCACCGGCGAACCCGACCAGGAGACCCGGTCACTGGTGTCGCTGCTCGCGGCAGGGCTCACCGACGCCGCGATCGCCCGCGCCCAGGGCTGGAGCGAACGCACCACTCAGCGCCGTATCCACCGCCTGATGAGTCAACTCGGGGTGGACACCCGGTTCCAGGCCGGGCTGACCGCCGCCCGCCGCGGCTGGCTGTGAGGCGGCGACGCGTCGGTCGAGATGGCGGACGGCCCGGCTTCCGAGGGAAGCCGGGCCGTCCTGGTTCAGTTCACCTTCATCGGTGCGAGCGTGATACTGCCCGGTCTCCGGCCGGGCCGACGTGCGTGGTCACCGGAATGGACCGGATCGGGTAGGAAGTGTCGGCGTCGAGCGACAGGGCCGCGGTGTAGTCGCCGAGTGTGACGATGCCCGGGGCCCCGGCGTCCACGGTGACCGTCACCGTGGTGCTCCGGCCGGGTGCGACGGTCACTGACTCGGGAGTCTCGGAGAGCCAGTCGACGTCGGTCGGCGAGGCGTTGTCGGTCTAGCCGGGCAGGACGGACACGTTGCTGATCGACGGGGCGAGCAACTGGTTGCTCGACAAACCGCCGGCCACGTAGAACCCGACCGCCCCCGCGCCGCGGTACACGGTGAGGTTGGCGTTGGGCAGCGCGGTCCAGGCGTTGTCCACGGGTTGTAGGCGTAGCCCTGGTTGGTCAGCGCCGGGCGGCCGATCGCGCCGCTGTTCACGCCGCCGCCAACGAGCAGCTGCCCGTTGGCGGCGCTGTACGCCGCGCCCCAGGTGGTGTTCGGCAGATCGGCGATCGGTGACCAGCTGTTGGTGCCCGGGTCGTAGACGTAGGCGTGCTTGACGGGGTTGTTTCCGGCGATGCCGCCGGCGCAGTAGGGCTTGCCCGCGATGGCACCGCAGGCGGTCCAGGTGATGCGCTTGGGGTACGGGGCGGCCTTGGACCAGCTGTCGGCGTGCGGATCGTACACCTGGATGTCCGTGACGCCGGCGCAGTCCAGGGCGTAGCAGCCGCCCACCACGTAGAGCTTGTCGCCCAGTACCGCGCTGCCGGACGCACCGTACGCGGTGGGCATGTTGGCTCCGACCGTCCACCGGTCGGTGCGCGGGTCGTAGATCTCCAGCTTGCGGTCGACACCGCTCAGGCTGCCCAAGCAGCCGGCCACGTAGAGCTTGCCGCCGATGAATCCGTGGGCGGGCGCTTCCCTGGGATCGGTGGCGGAGGCCAGCCGGAACCAGTCGGCGGTTGCAGGGTTGTAGGAGTACAGGGAGCTGACGTCGTTGTGGCCGTCCCAGCCGAATCCGGTGTACAGCCGGCCGTCGTAGAGATCGGCCGTGTTGCTGGAGAGCGGCGTGGGCAGGTCCGCCGAGGTCTGCCAGGCCGTCCCGGCCGCGGCGGTCCCACGGAGGTCACGTACTGCGAGGCGGCCGCGCAGTTCGTTGAGCCAGGCGTTGCCGAACAACGGCGGTGACGTGCTGATGCCGGGGAGGGAGCCTCGGCGACGACCAGGCGGTCGACCCGCTCCGGGTGATCCGCGGCCAGGGCGTAGGCGATGGGCATTCCGGTGTCGTGGCCGACCACGGCGAACCGCTGGTGGCCGAGCGCGTCCGTCAGCGCGACCAGGTCGCCGGCGAGGGTGCCGGAGTCGTACCCGTCCCGGGGCTTGTCGGTGAGGCCCCTGCCGCGCTGATCGACTGCGATGACCGTGAAGTCCTCGGCCGGCGTGGGCATCAGCAGGCGCCAGGCGTACCAGGTCTCGGGCCGGCCGTGCACCAGCAGCAGCGGCGGTCCGTCGCCTCCGACGACCACCTGCTCGGGGCCGATGACTTCCCTGCGGAGCTGGCGGCCCAGTACGGCTACGTCAACCGGGTCCTTCCTGAAGTCGAGTTGGACGGTTTCGTCGATGGCTTCGCCCGCCGCATCGCAGGGTTCGACAAGGTCGCCGTATCCGAGAGCAAGGCCCTCATCAACGCGAGTACCGGCATCCCGGAGGAAGAGTTCGGATACGCCCTCTCCGCCTATTTCCGTACGGCAAATCGACCGGAGAACGAACACCGCGTACCGCGCCTCTTCGAACATGGCCTACAGAAGCCGGACGGCGTCGAACTGGACTTCGGCGAGCAGGTCGCAGAACCGGACTGAGCGCCCCAACAGGATCAGCGCCCCTACTAGAGCGAGCTGATATTTGAAGCAGCTACCTCGTGTGCGTCGTCGTCGGCGATGAAGCCGACATGGACCGGCCGGCCGGTGGAACGTTGGCGCCGCAGCGCGGAGGGGCCCGAGGGGCGCGGACGGTGACGGTCGCCCCATTGCTGGAAGGCGGCGAGGATCACCTGCAGTTCCTCACCGGCAGGGGTCAGGTGGTAGCTGTCGCGCTGCCGGCTTCCGGGCATCTGGTACGTCCGCTTGCGGAGGACTCCCGCGTCGACCAGTGTCTTCAGCCGCGTGCTGAGCAGGTTCGGCGCGATGCCCAGTGATGCCTGGATTTCCGCGAAGCGGTGCTTTCCGATGTAGATCTCTCGGATGATCAGCAGCGTCCAGCGTTCGCCCAGCGCCTGCAGGCCGCGTTCGATGGAGCAGGACGGCTCATCATGCGCGGCTTCCGGCACCTTGGGCATCTGCCGCCATCGCCCCCGGTGTGCCGCCCGGGAGGCCAGGCTCTGTCCGACCTTGTGGCGCGGGCGAGGAGGTGGGTCGTAGCTGAGCTCGGTCGGGACCATGGAAGCGCCGCGGAACCGGCCTCAGCCGGCTGACGATTTCACGCCTTCCACCAGCTCGGTACGCAAGCCGGATGCCAAAAGGCTAGCGCCGCACCCTCGGCATCCCGAGGCCGATCCAGGAGATGATCTCGCGCTGGATCTCGTTGTTGCCGCCACCGAAGGTGAAGATGACCGCCGAGCGGTAGCCGCGCTCCAGCTCGCCGTGCAGGACGGCGCCCGCCGAGCCCTCCTTCAGCGGGCCCGCGGCCGCGACGATCTCCATGAGCCAGGCGTATGCGTCCCGGCGGGCCTCGGAGCCGTAGACCTTGACGGCGGAGGCGTCCTGCGGGGTGAGCGAGCCGTTCTCGACGGCGCCGACCATCTGCCAGTTGAGCAGCTTCATCGCGTCGAGCCGGGTGTGGGTGCGGGCCAGCAGCCGACGTACCCAGGGCAGGTCGGCGACCCGGCGGCCGTCGGCGAGCTTGGTCTCCATGGCCCAGCGCTGCACGTCGTACAGGGCGCGGATGGCCATGGTGCCGTGCGCGGCGAGAGTGACGCGTTCGTGGTTGAGCTGGTTGGTGATCAGCCGCCAGCCCTGGTTCTCCTCGCCGACGCGGCGGGAGACCGGGACGCGGATGTCCTCGTAGTAGCTCGCGGTGGTGTCGTGCGAGGCGAGCGTGTTGATGACGGTGCAGGAGTAGCCCGGCTCTGAGGTCGGCACCAGCAGCATGGTGATGCCCTTGTGCGGCGGGGCGGCGGGGTCGGTGCGGGTGGCCAGCCAGACCCAGTCGGCGGTGTCGCCGTTCGTCGTCCAGATCTTCTGACCGTTGACCACGTACTCATCCCCGTCCCGTACGGCCCTGGTCTTCAGGGCGGCGAGGTCGGTGCCTGCGTTGGGCTCGCTGTAGCCGATCGCGAAGTCGATCTCGCCGGCGAGGATGCGCGGCAGGAAGTACGTCTTCTGCTCCTCGGTGCCGTAGCGCATGAGCGTCGGGCCGACCGTGTTCAGCGCCATCAGCGGCAGCGGTACGCCGGCTTGCGCGGCCTCGTCGAAGAAGATGAACTGCTCCATCGCCGTCATGCCGCGCCCTCCGTACTCCTCGGGCCAGCCGACGCCGAGCCAGCCGTCGGTGCCGAGCCGGCGGATGGTGTCGCGGTAGAAGCGCTTCTGTGCGACCGGGTCGGCGTACCGGGCGTAGGCGTTGTCCGGGACCAGCTGTGCGAAGTAGGCGCGCAGTTCGGCGCGCAGTCGCTGCTGCTCGGGTGTGTGGTCGAGATGCACGGCGCCTCCAGGGTCCCCAAGGGCGGTCCTGACGGCGCACACCGTAGAACGTGTTTCAGAAATAGGGAATGACACACCCCGGGGGAATTCCGCCGAGGGTCACACGAGGCTGTGCAGGAACTCCGAGCAGGCGTCGGCGCAGGACCGGCAGGTGGCCGCCGCCGACTCGGCGCCGGGCTGCTCGTCGAACACGCGGGCGCACTCCAGGCAGACCGAGCGGCACCACTCCAGCCGGACGCGGATCTCGCCCTCGTCCTGGCGGCTCTCCTCGCACAGCACGTGGCACGTGGCGTCGCACACTTCGGCGCACATGATGCCCAGCCTGCGCACCCGCTCATGGCGCTCGGTGCCGTCCGGGTCGACCAGGCTCGCGCGTACCGCACAGGCCCGGGCGCACTCCGTACACGCCTGGGCACAGGCGAATCGGTCCTCCAGGAACCGGTAGAGCTGTTGCGAAGTAGGCGATGTCACACCGTGCGGGTAGCCGGGACACAGGGCCACAAACCACTTGTGCGCTGCCGAATGACGCCCCGGGATGCGCTTCCGGCGGCAGTCGGGTCGCGGCCCGTTCACCACCGGTCACAGACAGTGTCCGGTTCGTCCGGTTCTGGGCTGGGTATCCCTGTTCTATGGATACCGCATCGATGCAGCTGGCCGCAGCGAGCGGCCTCATGAGCCTCGTCCTGTTCGTCGTGGCCGTGGGCGTCCTGGCGCTGCTCGCCGGCGGCTTCTGGATGACCTCCCGCGTCAAGTACCGCGAGTCCCCTCGGCCGCGGCCCGAGGAACAGCCCCAGCTGCCGCCCGACGGCCCGGTGCGCGAGGTGCGGCAGAACAGGGACTACGAGGAGGTCCCCGAGACCCCCAAGGGCGGCCGGCCGCTCACCCCGTACGACCTGAGGAACCAGGACTCCCGGCCGAGCGCGACGAAGGAGCGTCCGCGCTGGAGCCGGGGTTCCAGCGGCTCCTTCGGCGGCGGCGGACTCGGCGCCCACTGACTCCCCACCCGGAAACGACCGACTTCCCCGCCCGATCGACCAGCGAACCCGAACACCGCGACACTCCCGCCGGCCCGGCCCGCACCGGTCCGCCGTACGCCCCTAGGAATTCCGGGCGGCGTCCAGGCGGCCGACGCGGGCCACGTTCTGCCGGTCCTCGGGGTCCTGGCTGGCCTCGCCGGCGAACCAGGCGTCGAGGATCTCCTTCAGCAGCGGTTCGGAGGTCAGGCGCAGGCTCAGCGCAAGGACGTTGGCGTCGTTCCAGCGGCGCGCGCCGTCCGCCGTGCTGGCGTCCGTGCACAGCGCCGCGCGCACGCCGGGCACCTTGTTGGCCGCGATGGAGGCGCCCGTGCCGGTCCAGCAGCACACCACCGCCTGATCGGCGACGCCCTCGGCCACGTCCCGGGCGGCCGCCTCCGAGCAGGCCGCCCACTGCGCGTCGGCCCCGGGCCGCAGCGCGCCGTGCGTCCGCACGTCGTGGCCGCGCCGCCGCAGGTCTTCGACGAGTGAACGGGCCACGGGTTCGTCCATGTCTGAGGAGACGGAGATCCGCATACAGGTGAGATTAGTGCCTGCGGCGTGGTGAGCGCCCCGAGGCGAAGGGGTGCGGGGGAACTGCGCGATCAGCAGCAGCTCACCCGCAGCCGGTAGACGGCGATGCCGCCGAGCTGTGATGTGTGGTCAGGGATGCTCCGGCCGCTGTGCCGGAGGCACGACTCCGCCTTCGCCGCCGCCCTTCTCGCCCTTGTCCGAGCCGTGCGGGCGGCCACCCGCGGCGCGCTCGGCTGCCTGCCGGGCCTTCATCTGGCCGCCGTCCTGCGGGGTGGCGCCGCCCTTGTCACTGCGCCGCTGTTCGGGCTGCTGCGGATTCGACGTGCGCCGGACTCCCTCCGGGTGGTGCGTGGTGCCCACGGGTTCCGGGTTCCCAGGTCGGCGGGGGTCACACCCCTCGTCCTCGGCGGGCGCGGCGGAGCCGGTCACCGTCCGGTGGAGGTGTTCGAGGGCGTCGAGGAGCACCGAGCGGTGGTACCAGCCCAGCCAGGCCGCCGTGTCGGAGGCCAGCAGACCGAGGGCCTCGGCCTGGGCGGCGGTGGGCCGGTGTCCGGGGTCCGGCCACTGCAGGGTGATCACGCCGGTGCAGGAGCCGGCCGAGGACAGCACGGGAACGCTCTGCAGGGCGCCGGTGCCCGTGCTCAGCAGGACACGCCGGGCCTCCTCGGAGAGCAGCGCGTCGGCGGACACGTCGGGCACGCTCACCCGGCGTCCGCGCAGCCGGGCGAGCGCGTCGGCCGTGCCCTCGTCCCGGCCGCGCACGAGCAGGTCGAGAAACGTGTCCGCGCAGCCGTAGTGGGTCTCCAGCATCAGTGCGTTCACGGCCGGGTCCACGAACCGTACGTATCCGGCCGGTGCCCGTCCGACGGCCAGCGCCTCGTGCAGCACGGCGTCGATCATCTGCCGCCGGTAGCGGGGGTCACGGCCTTCGCGGGACAGGATCCGCAGCGGCGGCACGGGCAGGGAGCGGCGGCCCGGGAACCACACCTCGCCGTCCGGCGGCCGGGCCACGACCACGGCGGAGACGAGGACGCGCAACGGCACGTTGAACCGCTGGGAGGCCTCGCGCAGCGCCCGGAAGGCGGTGCCGGAGTCCGGCAGGCCGTAGCGGACCATGAGCACGCCCTGTGCCATGCCGATGACGGGCGCGGTGCGCACCCGGGCGCGCAGCGCGCGGACCTCCTTGCACAGGTCCTCGTAGCTCGGCCGCAGCGGATCCGCCATCTGCGAGCGCCAGGCCGGCAGCTCCTCCACCCGGGAGGCGGCCCGGGCCAGCTCCCGCATCGCCTCGTCGAGGGTGGCGTAGAGCTGGACGCCGTCCAGGCGGGCGAGGTGCACCGCCTCGCGCACCCCGGGCCGGGCGCGGACGATGACCAGGTCCGGGCGTCCGGTGCGTGCTCGGGTGGCCTCGCTGAGTGTGTGCAGCACGGCGGCGCCGCCGAGCTGCACATGGGCCATGTCCAGGACGGGCCGCAGCCCGGCGCGGTCCGCCTGTTCGAGGTGGCCGCGCAGCTCCGCCGACCAGACCTGTGCGCCGGCGGCGTCGAGGCTGCCGGACATGCGCAGCAGCAGCGCGGCCTCGGCGGGCAGACCGTCGACGACGGACGACTCGATGACGAGCGGTGCCGGGGCGGCGGAGGGGTCGGAAGAGGGATTCATGGCAGCACCCGGGCAAGACGGCGCGACGAACTCGGGCGGCCTCTTCCTGACCGGTGTGCACGCTGGGGGCCCGGCCCTCGGCCGCACCCTGCGGTGCGCCGGACGGGGCGGGCCGGTGTGCTCACCAACCGGTGCCGCCGGGCCGTGGGCCGGCCCGCCTGCGGGCCTCCAGGGAGTTCAGTGCGGACGCCATGGTGGCGTGCACCCGGACGCCCGGCAGCCCCGCGGCGCGCAGCGCCTCCCGCACATGCGGCCGGGGCTGTACGACGGGCAGGGCGCGGCCCGAGAAGGCCAGGACCCCGGTGGCCCGGTCCACGGCCCGCACCGCGGCCGCGCAGGCGAGGTATACCTCGGTCATGTCCAGCACGGCGTGTTCGTCGGCCCGTTCCGCCTGGACGATGTGCTCGGCGAGCGTCTCGGAGAACTCCATCGCGTTGGTGGCGTCGACGGTACCCCGGGCCTTCAGGACGCTGACGGCACCGGCCTCGTGCCGGTGCTCGTGCACGGTCTGCAGGAGCAGCGGGGCCGGGCCGCCGGGGCGGACCCGGGCGCGGGACTGCTGACCTTTTTCCATGGGCATCGGGCTTCCTGGGCGCAGAAGGATCAGCCAGCCGCGTCTTGACCGGGAAGTTCACTCTGCCCCCGCCCCACGCGTGACGCAACGATTCTCCAGGGGCGTGTCGCATCGGTGCGGTTCAGCCGACATACCGCCGGGCGGGTGAGGTTCCGCGGGCCCGTGCCAGCGCCGCCAGCCGGCCTTCCAGGTCGGGCGGCACCGGGTCGCGCTGGCGCAGCACCCATGGCAGCCCGGCGGTGACGTGGGCGAAGGCCCGTGCGGAGGCGATGTCCCGGGGCACGGTGCGCATCAGGTGCCCGGTGCGGCGCAGCGCCGGCAGCAGAGGGCGGCGCAGCCAGGTGAACCACAGGGTGTTGCGGATCCCGAGGACACGGCGGGCCGTGCTGTCCCGCAGCCGGGAGGCCTGGTGGTGGACGGTGAGATCCTCGGCGTAGGCGAGCCACCTGCCCTGTCGCAGCAGGTCGCAGGCGAGCAGCTCCTCCTCGCCGCCGAGCCAGAGGCCGGGACGGAAGCCGCCGCCGGCCCGGAAGGCGTCGGTGCGCAGCACGGTGGCGCCGGCGAGGAAGGAGCCCAGGGCCGGTCCTGGGAGCCAGTCGGGCCCGTACAGCGGGGACTCGCGCAGCTCCTGTACGTCGGTACGAGCACTCCGTGGGCGCCCGCCGCCCGCGCCGCCGGCACGTCTGCCGCGATGTCGCCGATCACCAGGCACGCGGCGGGCGGGACGCCGAGTCGTGCGGCGGCCGTGAGGACCAGGCCGGGGCGCGGCTTGCGGCAGGCGCAGCCGGTGTCCGGGACGTGCGGGCAGAACACCCAGGTGTCGAGGCCGCCCAGCAGGGCATCGGCGCGCTCGTTGACCCGGTGTACGTCGTCGGTGGTGAGCAGTCCGCGTCCGATGCCGGACCGGTTGCTGATCACCCCGGTGGCCAGGCCGTGGGAGCGCGCGAGTGCGACGGCCGCCTCGGCGCCGGGCAGGAGGCGGACGCGGTCGGGGTCGCCATTGCAGGGCACGTCCTCCACGAGGGTGCCGTCGCGGTCGAACAGGACGGCGGAGAAGGGGATCACCCGGCACCTCCCAGGGGTTCGGCGTGCCGGTGGCGGACGACTCCGCGCAGCCAGTGCCGGACGGCGAGGGGCGGGATGAGCACGCTGGTGCCGAGCATCCCGGCGATCTCGCGGGCGGTACGGGGGCCGGGCAGGATCCGGGCGAGGGCGAACTCGGCGGTGCCGAGCGTCCACAGGGCCACGCAGACGGCCGCGGCGCGCCGGCGTCCGGCCGACGCACAGGCGGCCGCCGCGAGAGCGGCACCGGTCACGGCCAGGTGGCGGGGCAGCCGGCCCCTGGGTGCCTGGGCGCGGCCCCACCAGTCGCGGCCGTGCAGCCGGTTCATCAACGCGTCGTCGGCGTTGCCGCGCTGCGCGGGCAGCGAGGCCCACCAGTGGGCCGGGCGGACCGGGTGACAGGTCGTCCGGCGGCCCCGCCGCAGCGTCCAGCCCGCCCGCTGCACCCGCAGGGCGAGGTCGGCGTCCTCGCGGAAGGCGCGCGGGAAGCGTTCGTCGAAGCCGCCTGTCCGGGCGAGCGCCTCGGTGCGGTAGGCCATGTCGGCGGTGGCCCAGGCGGCGTTCTCCAGGCCCTTGGTGTTGCGTTCCCAGTCGGTGGGCCGGCGGTCCTGGGGCAGGGGGACTCGCAGCTGTCCCTGGATGCCGCCGACGTCCTCTCCCGCCTCGCGCAGGTCCTGGGCGAGCAGCCGGGACCAGTCCGGGAACACCTGGACGTCGTCGTCGAGGAAGACCGTCCAGGGTGTCGCGACGCTGCGCCAGCCGGCGTTGCGGGCGGCGGCCGGGCCCTTGCCGCCGGTGCGCAGGGTCCGTATTCGGTCGAGCAGGGGCCCGGCCGCCTCCAACGGCAGGTCCCCGTCGCCCTCGGGCCGGTCGTCCACGACGATCACCTCGTGCGGGGGGTGCCCTTCGGCCCCGGCGAGCGCGCGCAGGCACTCGGCGAGGCAGGGACGGCCGATCGTCGGGAGGACGACCGTGTAGGCGGGCGCGCCGGTCATGCGAACGCCTTCCCACGCCGTATCGCGAACGGGCCGAGCACCAGCAGGTCCACGGGGGCCGAGCCGAAGCGCTCCAGCGCGTCCCTCGGGTCGTCGACCATGGGCCGACCGGCGGTGTTCAGGCTGGTGTTGACGACCACCGGCAGTCCGGTGCGCCGCTCGAACCCGTCGATCATCCGCGCGACCAGGGGCTCCTGGGCGCGGTCGACGGTCTGGACGCGGGCGGTGCCGTCGACGTGGACCACGGCCGGGATGCGGGCCTTCCAGTCGGCGGCCACGTCGTGCACGAAGAGCATGTGCGGGCTGGGCAGCGGTCCGTCGAAGGTCTCGGCCGCGCGTTCCGCGAACACCATGGGCGCGACCGGCCGGAACTCCTCGCGCCCTTCGACCGCGTTGAGCCGCTCCGGGTTCGCGGCCCTGCCGGGGTGGGCCAGCAGCGAGCGGTGGCCGAGCGCGCGCGGCCCGTACTCGCTGCGGCCCTGGTACCAGGCCACGATCCCGTCGGCCGCCGGCGCCTCGGCGGCCGTCTCGGCGATGTCGGCGGGCTCCTCGAACGGCACGGCCGCCCGCTCCAGCCACTCCCGCAGCTCGGCGTCGCTCCAGCCGCGGCCGAGCGCCGCGGTCGGCATCGGCTCCGGCGTGTCCTTCTGGCCGGCCACATGCGCGGCCGCGCCCAGGGCCGTACCGGCGTCTTTGGCGGCGGGCTGCACCCACACGTGCTTGAAGCCGCTCTCCCGCCACAGCCGGGTGTTGGCGACGCAGTTCAGCGCGACACCGCCGGCCATGGTGAGCGCGTCCTCGCCGGTGCGCTCGCGCAGCCACCGGGCCAGGGCGAGCATGGCCTCCTCCAGGCAGAGCTGGGCGCTGGCCGCGAGGTCGGCGTGGTCCCGGCTCCAGGCAGGATTCCATCTCCACGCTCACGCTGCCCCGCCAAGATGGGCAGAACCCGCGTCGGACCCTACGGTTCGCATAGGTTCGCTTAGC
>NZ_JBFAWG010000144.1:0-12292 GCF_040680215.1 Streptomyces sp. NPDC052107 | reverse complement strand
GTGGAAGCGTGAAGAACTCCCATCATCGCAGGTCACAAGGCACTTCTTCATTTTCCCAAGCGTCATCCACAGGCATCGGTCGGTGGATCGAGGCTTAGAGTCCGCAATCTTGGGGGCCGGTCCCCTCGGGGCGCTCGGTCCCCGGTCCCTGTACGACTCGTGGGGGCCGGGGGGATCGGCTGCGGGGACCGGCGCCGTCGAGGCCGGATGCGAGGGGACGGCGGCTGCCCTCACGGTGATGTGCGCCGGGGACCAGGGCGAGGGAAGCGGGACCGTGGCGAGCGCGAGTGCGTGCCGGCGCGCGGCGAGCTGGTCGAGCAGCTGTGCGCGCTGGCGGGCGTCGGTCCCGACCGAGGCCCTGCCGACCGCCTTCGACAGGCGCCGCGTCAGCCGCCGGCCGCGTCGGCTCTGCTGCTGCTCGGGTGTGCGTTCGGCGAGGCGGACGGCGAGGGCGACTGCGCGGGCGGTGGCCCGGTCCCGGGTGATCTGTGCGGCGTCGCGGTCGCGTGCGGCGATCCCGAGGCGGGACAGCAGCCGCTCGCGTGCTTCCCGCCCCAGGACGGCGATCAGTCCGTGGGAGGCGGCACCCGGGGTGCGCAGGCGCAGCTCGATCCCCATGGCGAGGTGCCACAGCATCGCCGCCATGACCGGCCCGACGAAGGCCCTTACCCCCGAGATCGCACTGCCGATCGACCGAGTCGACCCGGCCCAGAGGCGCCGTTTCCGCAGCATCTCGATCCGGCTCTACCGCCGAGCAGTCGAGATCAGAGACGGACGGTTCGTGATCCGTCAGTACCTTGATGCCGCAGTCCGCGAAGCCAGCGAAGCCCGCCACCGGGCCCGAGGGCTTCACGGAGAAGAGCTGTCCGCGGCCGTCACCGCCGACCAGATCCTCGCCGGAATCGCCGCCCGGGCAGCCGGTACCCGCCCGGAGACCGACCAGCTCACCGAGTTCGCCGACTCCGAACGCCAGACCAGCAGGCCCATGGACGACATCGAAGCTCTCCTCGACGTCGCGCGCCACCTGCCCCGCCAGCCCGCACTAGCCCCCCACCTTGAGCAGGTCTCTGCATGACGACCGACCTCACCCACCAGCCCGCCCACGTCCAGCTCCAGGCCCTGGATCGCCGCGAGATCTCCAGCCGCGAACTGCTCGACCTCCACCTGGCGCAGATCGACGCCAGCCAGATCAACGCTGTCGTCACCCGCGACGACAGCGCTGCCCGAGCCGTCGCACACGCGGCCGACGAACGCCGCGCCCGCAACGAGAGCACCGGCATCCTCGACGGCCTTCCCCTCACGATCAAGGACAGCTTTGAGACGGCCGGCCTGCGCACCACCAGCGGTGTCGAAGACCTCGCCGATCACGTTCCCGCACGCGACGCCGACGCCGTCGCCCGGCTCCGCCACCAAGGCGCCGTCATCATGGGCAAGACCAATACCCCGGCGTACTGCCAAGACCTGCACACCGACAACGTCCTGTTCGGTCCCACGCTTAACCCGCATGACCCCAAGCGCACTACCGGCGGCTCCTCCGGCGGCCCCGCCGCAGCAGTCGCCGCCCGTCTGACCCCCGCAGACCTCGGCAGCGACCTCGCCGGCTCCCTGCGGCTCCCCGCCCACTACTGCGGTGTCTACGGCCTGCGCCCCACGCAGGGACTCATCCCAGCCCGCGGCCACGTCCCTCGCCCGCCGGGGTGGATCACCAGCAGCGACATGGTCACCGCCGGCCCCCTGGCCCGCCACCCCCGAGACCTCGACCTGCTCCTCGCCGCACTGACGACACCGTCACCCGACGAGAACAACCCCTGGAGCGTCACGCTGCCCACAGTGCAACGCCCAATCGGCCAGCTCCGCGTGGCAGTGTGGGCCGACGACGCGAGCTGCCCAGTCGACCGCGACACCGCTGATGCTCTCGCCACCGTCGAACGGACGCTGACCTCCGCCGGCGCGAGTGTCCGCCACACCACGGGGCCGGTCGGCTTCGCTGACTCTCTGCGCCTCTTCGAGCAACTCCTTTACGCCACCACGACCGCAGCCACCGACGACGACGCCGGCGCCGCCGAACTCGCCGCTGCCCGTGACCTGCACACGGACGATGCGAGCCCTCGAGCCGCCTTCCTCCGCCACCGAACGCAGACACACCGTGTCTGGCTCCGCGCCAACGAGGAGCGCCTCCGGCTCCGGCAGACGTGGGACCGGTTCTTCGCCGACGCCCAGCACGATGTCCTCATTACGCCCGCCGCTCCTACTGCGGCGATCCCAGCCGGGAGCCGCTCTCTCATGGTCGACGGCGTCGAACGGAGCTTCTTCGACCAGACCGGCTGGGCCAACCTGACCAGCCACGTCGGTCTGCCCAGCCTGGTCATGCCTGCTGCGCGTAGCGCCGATGGCCTCCCGATCGGTGTGCAGCTGGTAGGACCGGCCTATTCGGAGCGGTCCTTGCTCGTGATGGCCGAGCACCTGGCGCCTCTGCTCGGCGGGACGGCCGGGGGCGTCATCGGATCATGGAGCGGATGACCTCTGCGTCGCCGTTGTAGGCGATGACGGCACCTTCATCGTCGGTAGGCGGTTCGAACCGAGCGAAGAAGTCGTCCAAGGCTTCGGGAGTCACGTTCAAGGCATTGGCGTCCTTGCGCTGATTGCGCGCGGCGAGGCGCCGCAGGAGCTCCTCCCTGGAGGCTGGCAGGTAGACGAGCAGCGGGAATCCGCCCGCGGCCTGGACTGTCTTCTTCCATTCCTCGCGATCGGAACGACGCCACAGGCCGTGATCGAGGACGACGGCACGGCCCGCGCGCAGGTGCTCCGTGAGCTGCGCACGTACGGTCTCGACCGCAGGAGCCTCGCGCTCGAAATACCCGTGCTCGGGGTAGTCGACCCCATACCGGCCGTGGAGGCGGTGGACCTCCTCGTCAACGCTGAGGCGAACAAGGCCCATCGCGGCGAGGGCCTGTGCAAGGTGCGTCTTGCCGGAGCCGGTGATTCCGATGAGCAGGACGGCGGTCGGCTTGCTCACGATGTCGCGCTCCCCCGCGGTACTGCTGGTAGCTGCTGCTTACGTGCGGTCGCATGGTCCGTAGACGGCGGCTGCCTGGCCGGCGTGGAGGGCCCAGTATCGGTCTCCGTAGCTGAAATGCCACCACTCCGTTGGATAGTTCACAAAACCGGCGGCTGACATGACGCGGCAGAGCGTGTCGCGATGGGCCCGGGCGGCGCCGCTGATCGAGTTCGCGTGGGTGTAACAGGCGCCGTCGCTTTCCTCTGGGGAGGCGTTCATCCTCGTCCCCATGTCCACCTCCTGGCCGTCCGGGGCGGCGAGGGTCAGGTCGACGGCCGCGCCGGCGCTGTGCGGCGCGATCTCCGGTGGGGAGACGTAGCGGCTTGCGGCCTCGTGGACGCGGCTGTCGCTCCAGTCGGGGTTTCCGCGACGCAGCTTGGTCGCGTACTCCTCGAAGTACGCCCGCTGGAGCGCCGGAGGCCGGTACCCCTCGACGACGAGCAGGCGGAACTCAGTGGGGAGCAGTCGCTGGGCGTGTTCCAGGCGCTCGATGAGCCCGTGCCGCAGGTGCGCGAAGTGGCCGCCGGGGTCCTGCTTGCGTTGATCGACGAGAAACAGGCCGGACGCCCGTGTGTCGATGAGTTCCTCGCCGCATTCCTGGACAGGGATGGCGGCGACCCGAGGGTCGGACATCAGCACGATCTTCAACTACGTCTCCTTCGACGCTAATAGAGGAGCGGCGCGACAGGTGTACGTCGGTGTCGGCGGTCAGGCCAGGCCGTCGCCAGGCGTGGCCGCTGGTCCGGATGCGAAATGCGTGAAGTGCGCTGGCGAGTGGTCGATGGCCAGGTCGGGCCGCCATGCGGTGAGGATCTGGGCGCTGCACACGAACAGGCCGTCGGGTAGCTGATCGAGCGGGTGCCAAGCCCAGTCGCCGACGCTTTCGTCCGGCTGCGTGGTCGGCTGCCCCTGCCAGGCGTGGACGAGTGCGCCGACGGTGACCCGCAGGACACCTTCGACGTGGTCGACCAGCGTGCCCAGGAGCTGGACGTCGCCGGTCCGAGCGACCAGACCGGTTTCCTCGCCGAGTTCTCGGATCACCGCGTCCTCGAAGGATTCCCCGGCCTCCACACTCCCACCGGGCAGTTCGAGGGTGCCGCGTCGGTGTCGGCCCAGCAGAATGCCCTGTTCGCTCAGCAGGATCGCTCCGACGCCGACGGCTGCGTGGGCTGCTGGCGCTCGGGTGCTGCGGGGCCGGCTGGAGACTCGCGCCGGCCGGTCGGGAAGGCGCCGGGCGTGGATGAGCTGCTGGATAACCGTGGCGCCCTCGTCGGGGTGAGGCAGCAGGTCGATGGCCTCGACGCGGAAGCCGTACTCGGTGAGCAGGTCCTCCCAAAGCTGCGGTGACAGGACCCACATCTGCGTCGGCAGGGGCGGATCGTCGCGCAGCAGGATCATCTGCTCGCGCGGCGCCACCTCCGTGGACGGGCCGCGGCCGTGCAAGTCGGTGTGGAGGAGCGAGAGGATCAGAGGGGCACCGGGGCGCAGTCCGTCGCGCAGCGCGGGCAGGGAGCGGTGCGGATCGATGAACCCGAGCGTCCCGATCGCGTATGCGGCGTCGAACGGCGCGGTGCCAGCCAGGTACTCGGCCACGTCTCCTTGGACGAACTCCACGCCCTCCACGTTCGTGTGGGCGGAGATGGCGCGTTCGTGCTGGGTCGGGGACAGCTCGATTCCGGTGACGCGGGCTCCGTGCGCCTGGGCGAGATGGACGGCGTGGTGGCCAGCTCCCGAACCGATGTCCAGGACGCGGCGGCCGGTGACGTCACCGAGGACTTCTGCTCCCGGTCCGACCCCTTCCCAAGGCGTCCAGGTGAGCTGGTCGGGGACGGGCGGGGTGTAGGCGCGAGCCAGTTGTCGCTGCCCATACATATGCCAGGCCCATGTGTTGGTGTCCTCGGCGGCCACGATTGCCTCCTGGGTGGGTGCGCTGGGGATCAGGTGTGCGTGGTGAGGTAGGCGGGGCCTTCGCCACGACGGGCCTGTTCGATGGCGTCGAGGCGGGCGAAGGCGCGCGGCGCCATCAGTCCCTGCCAGGTGGCGAGGTCGTGCACGGCCCACATGTCGTGCTCGGCGGGATCGAGCCGGATCCGACCGAGCTGCTCTGCGGTCAGCCGCCCTCCGTCGAAGATGAGCCCTACCTTGTTCAGCGGCAGGCGGGGCCCGGCGTGCAGGAAGTGCGTGAGGAGAAGCTTCGGCGTATCCAGGCCCAGTTCGAGGCCGGTCTCTTCGACTGCTTCGCGGCGAGCGGTTTGCAGCGGGTCCTCTCCTTGGGCGTCCAGGTTGCCGCCCGGGAACTGCCAGAGGCGCGAGCCGTAGACCGAGCGCAGTTGAACCGGCCGGTCGTGTTCGTCGCGGATGTACAGGCAGCCGTACACCGTGTGGTGGGGGACGGTGTGCGCGTACTGCGCGGGCGTCATCGGCATCGGTCGGCCTGGCCGTGCGGGGCGGTGGTCGAATGCGAAGGCGAGGACGCCGAGGCCCTCCTTGGCTGGCGCGTAGATGCTTCGCAGGTTGGCGAGCAGTTCTCCGGGCGGCCCGTTCGGGTCGATGCGCGCGGGGTCCTCTGAACTGAGCAGATCCTCGAAGGAGGGGTACGGGGTGATCCGCTGCACGATGACGTCGAGCTCCCGGCCGGTGTCGCGGTCGTGGAAGACGACCGTGTCGCCGACGGCAACGGCGCGCTTCCGCGGGGTGGCCACCCTCACTTCGATCGTCTTGCGGCCTGCTTCCACTAGGCGGTAGTACCGCGGGAGCAGGCGCATGTGGTGCTCTTGCCGTTCCTCTCTGGCCGCCGGACTCGGGACGGCTGGGATCGCCTGTTGGGTGTCGTCAGGCACACATGCCTCCGATAGATGCGGTGTGGTTCGTTGCGTTCAGCGGCCCATGGAAGGTGAACGGGGGTTGCTCCGTGACGGAATCTTCAGGGTGACCATGTCCCGCCCCCTGCTCCGTCGGCCCGTCACACCCGGCTGCTCTCGCGGGCCGCGGAGGTGTCCGACCAGCTGGCGATGTAGCCCACTGCTTGTTTCGGCGAGCTGCCGCACTTCCTCGGGCGGGAGGTCCGGGTGCATGGAAGCGGCCATGTTCAC
The DNA here is from genome assembly GCF_040680215.1 of Streptomyces sp. NPDC052107. Taxonomy (NCBI): domain Bacteria; kingdom Bacillati; phylum Actinomycetota; class Actinomycetes; order Kitasatosporales; family Streptomycetaceae; genus Streptomyces; species Streptomyces sp. NPDC052107. The sequence continues at coordinate 6,142 of NZ_JBFAWG010000144.1, read as the reverse complement.
ACCCAGCCCGTTTCGGAGTAGGAGCGGTCGGCCCGGATGCCCTCGATGGCGACCCTGGTATAGGGGACGAGGTCCTCGGGGAGGGCGGCCGGATCCCAGAACTTCCACTGGGTGCACTTGGACGGCTCGCGTAGTTCCGGCTCGCCGCCCCAGGTCCGAGCGCGGAAGAACAGGCCCATGCGGGGCCGGCCCCCGGCCCGGTCGATGTGGTGGACGACGTGGACGAGTTCGACGTCCTGTCGTTCGATGCGCAGACCGGCCTCCTCCCATGCCTCTCTGATCAGGCAGGTAATGGCGCTCTCCTGCTCGCAGTGGCCGGCCAGGACGTGCCAGGTGGAAGGCGCGAAGTTGGAGTCGGGGTGGCGCAGCCCGAGCAGCACCGTCCCGTCAGGCCGTTCCAGGTAGAGGTGAACGCCGATGATGTTGGGAACCGTGCCGTGCGGAGCGGCCGGGCGGCGCCCCTCGTGCGATGCGGGCCCGCTCTGCGACACGGTGCGGGATGCGCCGGCCGGGCGGCTGGCGGCGTGGCGCCGTACGAGGGCGCTGGTGGTGTCTGCGATGCGGAGGCCGTGGAGGTCGTCGGGGGCGAACCAGGCCAGCATCACCCCTTCCGTCAGGTGGAGTTCGCGGGGGTCACCGTTCCAGCGGCCGGCGTAGATGGCGATGGGTACGGTCCCGCAGGCGTCGTCGGTTGCTTCCTCGATGCCGAACGGGGTCAGGTCGGCGATGTGGAGGCCGGCTTCCTCGGCCAGTTCGCGCCGCACAGTGTGCTCCAGGGTGGCGTCCTGGGGCTCTCGGCCGCCACCCAGCAGTGACCACATCCCCGGCTCCCAGATCCGGCCGGGGAAGTAGTCGCGCAGGTGGAGCAGGTACTCGCCACGGTCGTTGTAGATCAGGGCCGAGGCGTTGGCGGTCGCCGGTCCGGTTCCGGGCGGGAGCTTGAGCAGCTTCTGGCGCAGGGAGGGGGAGGCCACCCTGTGCGCGGGACGCCATTCGATGCCGCCGACCTCTTCTTCCTGCAGTACCAACGGCACCTCTGCCGCGGTCTGCCGGCGGAAGAGGAACCGGAGGTCGAAGTGCCGGTGGCCGGGTTCCCCCTTGCCCGGGTGGGCGTCGATGTCGTGTATGTCGATGTCGAACGGGACAGTCTCGTAGCCGGGCCACGGTGCCACGGCCTGGGGCGGGATCCCGGTCTCCTCGTGCAGCTCCCGAAGAGCCGCCCCTGCCAGGGACTCGTCCTCGGGCTCGGTGTGTCCGCCGGGAGCGAGGACTTTGCCGCTCGCCAGGTCCAGCACGTGCAGGACGCGGCCGAGCGGATCGACGACGATCGCGCCGCAGGTGACGTGTCCGGTGAAGGTGGAGCGGCTGGCGATATCGGTGGGACGGTCGAGGGCGCCCAGGAGGCCGCTGAGCTGCGCGCGCTCGTGAGGGTGGCGAGCGAGGTAGGTCTCGACGGTGGTGCGGATGTGGTCGGGTGACAGCGGCATTCGGCTACCTCAGAGGAGCGTGAAGCGGGACAGATGGAGGCGGGGTAGTCGTTCGTGTCAGCTCAGCCGCATCCCCTCAGCAGGGATCTCCTCGATGGCAGCGGGCCGAGCGGCAGGCAGACCCCACCGCTCCCAGGCCGTCTCAGCGGCAAGCAGGGCTTGCCGCGCTCCGGGCGGCCCCCATCCGAGCAGGGCGGCTGCTTGGGCGGGGGAGGCGAGCAGGGGGGCGAAGGGGTGGCCGGTGGCAGGGTCGACGGCCGCCGGTCCGACGGCGGTGACCCGGGCGGCCAAGCGGAGCCGGGCGTTGGGCCCCACCCCGCCGTAGACCTCACCGGTTTCGTCCAGCACCCAGCCCAGTCGCACCGGGTCAGTCAGAGCGAGTTGCCCTTCCTCGGCGGCTTCCCGGTGGAGGGTGTCCTCGGGAGTCGCGTCGGTCTTCTCAACCGTGCCGCCGGGCAGCATCGGCAGCGCGCCTTGCGGGCCGGGGTCGGCCAACTGATGCAGCGCAGTATTGGATCCCGTCGAATGGTTCCGCACGGGTAGCTCTTCTCCCACATCACCATGAGGTGGCTAATCCGGCCGCGGACGGGCGGGACCGCATCCAGCTCCGCTGCCAGCTTCCGGGTCGACTTCGTCGTCCAGCGCAGGGGCGACATCGGGTCGCCCCGCTCGTCGGGCTCGACCAGGGCAAGCAGCGCTGGCCGCAGTCCCGGATCGAGGTCCACAGCCTTCTTCCGGCCCCCACCAGGACGACGGACCCGCCCCAACAGGGGTCGGCCAGAGTCCAGTTCAGCCGCACCGCGCGAGACCGTACCCTCTTGGACCCCGGCCGCAGCAGCGACGCGCCTGATTCCGCCATGCCCCAGCGACAGCGCTTCCGCCCCTATAGCCAGCCGACGCTGACGCTCGTCCAGATGCGGTAACAACACCTGAAACTTCGCAGCCAGGACGGCCTCGATCCCCTCCGGTCTCCCCATACCAGACCAACGAGTCCCACAACTGGAAGCCACGACTTGATTCCCGGCAAGCCCAAAGCATTACCGAGACGAGAGCGGAGAGCATGTGTGCTTCTTTCTCGGAGCCAAGCCGTGCTCAGCCCGCCGCCTGCGCGTCCGGCGCTCAGATGCTGTCGCCGCGGTAGGCCAAGGTGCGCACCGCCAGCGAGCGTACGGTGTGCGCCGAGGCGTTGAGACGATGGTGTCGGGGGAGTGGGAGCTGGCGCCCGGGGTGCATCGGCTTCGCTCAGCGAGGTCCTTCTGCGTTTTCGAGCTTGGCCCAGATCCGGGCGATGGCAGCGATGTCATCGTCGTCGAGGGGATCGACGAAATATTTCTTGACCGAGTCTTCGAAGGTTCGTCTGACCGTCTCGGCGAAGCGTCGGCCGCTCTCGGTGAAGCTGATGAGCGACACCCGACCGTCGCCTTGGTGGGCTCCCCGTTGCAGGTGCCCGGCATCGATCAGTCCCTGAACCAACCGTGACGCTCTGGTCGGGCTGACGCTGACGAGTTTGCCGGACAGACCTCGAACCGACTGAGGCTCGGCCTCCAGGAGCCAGCACAGGATCTCGACGGAACTGAACGAGATCTTGTGCCGATCCAACAGCACGGCGTCGATCCGCCTAGTGACCGCCGCGTGGGTGAGCAGCAGCCCAAACCAACCGTCGACCTGAGCCGGGGAAATGATGCGCGGTTGCGACACGGGTGCTCTCACGCCCGGAAGTATACCCACGAAGTGGATGCCCGCTCACTTAGGTGCGCGCGCACGCATCTGTTACGGTAGGTGTGTAGCTGTGAACGGGAGAACGTGCCCGCTGCGGAACGCCTCGCACGAGCGGGGCCCAGCGCGGCCCGAAGAACCGCGCAGGTTTATGCCTCGCGCGGCCGTCCGGCCGACAGAAAGGTAGAGGTCAACATGCCCAAGCTTGATGACAAGGTCGCTGTGATCACCGGAGCAACCTCCGGGATGGCGTTGGCGACGGCCAAGTTGTTCGTGGCCGAAGGCGCCTACGTGTACATCACTGGGCGCGACAAGGGTCGGCTAGACGAGGCTGTCGCCGCCATCGGTCACAACGTGACGGGCGTACAGGCGGACTCGGGCAATCTGGACGACCTGGCTCGCCTGGCCGAAACCGTACGGGAAGACCACGGTCGCGTCGACGTCCTCTTCGCGAGCGCCGGCGTCGCGTCGGTGACCGACCCGCTGGGAAGTATCACCCCCGATACGTTCGATGCGCTGGTGGGCGTCAACTTCCGCGGCACGGTGTTCACCGTTCAGTACCTGTTGCCCCTGATGAGCGACGGAGCGTCGATCATCCTGAACGGCACGAACAGCGCGACCAAGGGCATCCCCGGTGCCGGTGTCTACTCGGCGAGCAAGGCCGCCATTCGTTCACTCGCCCGCACCTGGGCAGCGGAGTTGAAGGTCCGCGGTATCCGGGTGAATGTCGTCAGTCCCGGTTCGATCGACACCGCGCTCTTCAGCACCGTGCCTCCCGAGTTCCGGGAACAGATCACCGCCGCCATCCCGCTGGGACGGCTGGGGACCAGCGAGGAGATCGGGGCTGCCGCGTTGTTCCTGGCCTCCTCGGACGCCAGCTTCGTCACGGGCGCGAACCTGGTCGTCGACGGCGGGTTCAGCCAGATCTGACCGTGCGGGGCGACCGAAGGCGTGCCTCATCTCAGCGCTCCGACCGGACCGCACCACGAGACCAGCCGGGCCGAGCCCCGCTACAACATCATCGGCGCCCTGCTCTGACTCCACGCGGTACGCGACGACGGCGCGGGGCCGCCACGAACGAACGACGGAAAGGGACAGCGATGCCCGACTACGGTCATCCCCTGCGTTTCGCAACATTCCTTGGCCCCACCAATTCCCCGCCCAGCCGTCCGGTCGAGTTGGCGCAGCTGAGTGAGCGGCTCGGTTTCGACTTCGTCACCTTCCAGGACCATCCCTACCGGTCGAGCTATCTCGATACCTGGACTCTGCTGAGCTGGGTGGCTGCACGGACCGAGCGCATCGGGGTGTCCGGCAACGTGCTGAACCTGCCGCTGCGCCAGCCCCCCGGTGTACTCGCCCGCGCGGCGGCCAGCCTCGATCTGCTCTCCGGTGGACGAGCCAGCCTCGGGCTCGGAGCCGGTTACTTCTGGGATGCCGTGCAGGCGATCGGCGGACGGCGGTTGACCCCGCTGCAGGGCGTTGCGGCACTTGAGGAGGCAATCGACATCATCCGCGGGGTCTGGGATGCCGACGGGCCGGGCGGCTTGGACGTTGACGGCGAGTTTTATTCGGTCCACGGCGCCGAGCGGGGACCCGCGCCCGCCCACGAGATCCCGATCTGGCTCGGCGCCCACAAGCCGAAGATGCAGGGCTTGGTGGGACGCAAGGCCGATGGCTGGCTGCCGTCACTGCCGATGATGGAGCCGGGCGGCGTGGCAAAGGGAAACACGATCATCGACGACGCAGCCCGGGCCGCCGGCCGAGACCCCCGCGAGATCACCCGTCTGCTCAACATCTTCCCCGGCCAGCAAACTCCGGAGGAACTGACCCGGCTGGCCGTCGAGGACGGCGTCAGCATCTTCATTCTGGCCAGCGACGACCAGGACGTCATCGAGCGCTTCGCCGCTGAGACCGTCCCCGCGGTACGCGAACACGTCGCCCGGGAACGCAACTAGCCCCCGAGCCGACGCTGCGTGGCCAAAGCGCTTGATGCAGCCCACCAGATCGGCAACCCACTCCTTACCAGCAGCACATGGACAGCAAAGGAACACGTCATGACCACCATCAGCATCATCGGATCGGGCAACATGGCCACCGCTATCGGCACCCGCGCAGCCAAGCACGGCCACGCGATCGAGCTGATGAGCCGCAACACCGCCAAGGCGTCGGCGCTGGCCGACCAGATCGGCCACGGAGCCACCACCGGCGAGTTCGGCGCACCGCCGGCAGGTGACATCGTCATCGTGGCCGTCCCGTACACCGGCGTAGTCGACGTGGTCACGCACTACGGGGACGCGCTTGCCGGTAAGATCCTCGTGGACATCTCCAATCCCTTCAGCGCCGATGCCAGCGGACTGGCGACCGCCCCGGGCAGCTCGGCAGCTCAGGAGATCGCCGCTGCCGCCCCCAAGGGCACACCTGTCGTGAAGGCGCTGAACTCGCTCTTCGGCCACGTCATCGCTCGTGACACCCCCCTGGACGCTTTCGTCGCGGGCGACGATGCCGCAGCGAAGGCCCACGTTGCGGCGTTCTTGGAGAGCATCGGCTTGCGGCCCCTGGACACGGGAGGGCTCGCGATGGCCTCGGTCCTCGAATGGACTGGCATCCTGCTGATGGGGCTGGCCCGCAACGGTGCCGGCTTCGACATCGCCCTCAGCGCCGTAGACCGCTGAACACCCTTCCGGTTTGGGCCGGCCGCCGAGGTGGTGACGGCGGAGACGGGAACCGATGCCCTGCCCGGGAGGCGCGCACGGGCTGGGCTGGCGGCGAGCGCAGGGCGGCGGCTTGAGCGACGCCGAGAGGGCTGCGCGGGAGCGGGTCCGGCTTCAAGCTGTGGCTTGCTTCGACCCGGGTTCGACTTAATTCGGTGACCTGGAGGATCGAATCTGGCCTCTGACCTGGGCGGACATGGGTGTGGCCGCCTGGAGGGCGTTTCTCTA
>NZ_JBFAWG010000143.1:0-12558 GCF_040680215.1 Streptomyces sp. NPDC052107 | reverse complement strand
ATCGCCCTCGTCATGCTCACCCTCGCCGGCGACCGCCCCACCCTCCCCGGCCGCCAACCCGCCACAGAATGACCCACACATACGGCAGGAGAGCCTGAAAATGCGGGCACCTCCGGGGGAGCTGTCGGCAAACCCCGGAGGCACCTCCCACGATACGGCCCTCACGGCCAAGGCGGGGAGCGAACAAGTCGAGACGGCTGCCCTCAACTCCCCTCCAGAGGGTGACCGTGTCGAGGATGCGGGATGTGATGAGGGCCGGGGTGCGCGTTGATGCATGCGGTGGAGGCCGGTGGGTGACGGCGCGGTCAGTGCGGCCTCAAGCTGGCTATTGCGGCGCAGCGCGACCTCGAGGGAGCGGGTGTCGCTGAACACCCGTGGCTGAGGCCGTTCGACGACGCCGTGCTGGCCAGTGAATCGGCGCTGATCCGTCGCGACTTCGAGCAGTACGACCAGGCCCTGACGTATGCCGAGCAGTCCCTGGCGCTGCGCGAGGCGAGCCGGGCGCGGTCGCTGGCGTTGTCCCGGATCACCCTCGTCGACATCCACGTCCGCCGCGGTGACCTGGACGCCGCCGTGAGCGCTGGCCACCCTCTCAGCACGAGCCCCACCCTGGGCTCTGTCCGGGTCCTGCAACTCTGATCCCGCCGTCCCCGGGAGGCACCACAGCATGAGGACCACCAAGGCACCTACCCCGGCCGACCCAGACGCGTGGAACGCCTACCTCGCGGAGGGGAATGCCAAGCAAGCCCGCAAGCGCGTGGCCGCCGATGTGCTGCTACGGGACAAGGCCGGGCGCGTGCTCCTGGTCAATCCAACTTACAAACCGGGATGGGACCTGCCCGGCGGGATGGCTGAGGCCAACGAGCCACCGGAGGAGGCGGTACGGCGCGAGCTGATGGAAGAACTTGATCTCGGCATCGTTCTGCGAGGCCTGCTGGTGGTGGACTGGGTCGCCCCGCATGGCCCCTGGGACGACCAGATTGCCTTCGTCTTGACGGCGGCACGCTCGACCAGGACCAGAGCGACCGGCTCCGCCCGCGCGACGACGAACTGTCCGAGCTCGCTTTTGTGACGCCGGACGAAGCCGGCATTCGCCTCGTGGACCGAATGCGACGCCGGTTCGAGGGCGCCGTGCGCGCGCTGGAGACGGGACGGCCGCTGTATCTCCGGGACGGCGTACCCGTGCTGTGATCGGCGACTTCGTTTTCAGCCCGTGGGCAGCGGCGGTGCTCGGTGCCATGGGGCACAGCGCCTGGAGGAACTGGTCGTCGTCAGTGCGTACTCGGTTCTCGGACGCGGCTTTATCTTCGTGATGATCTTTCAATCAGTCACGTCAGGCACATGGGCGCTGAACGGGCTGGATCATCGGTATCCAAGGGGTGTTGGGCATCACAGGCACGTTTGTCACGTCGTTCAGCCCAGAGCGGGCGACGCTGGCCCAGGACCGCACCGGGTGGGTGATCGTCGGAGCTGACGACTACACCCTTCACCGCGAGGGCTCGCTCTTCCTCACAGGTCTGCGAGACGCCGGCCGGGCCTACAACACGGAGAGGACGTACGCCGGGCGTACGGCGCTGTACCTTTCGTACTGCGCGTTCCACCGCTTGGACTGGGCGCAGATCACCGTGTGGCAACTCGCGCGCTTCCTGCACTGGCTGGTGGAGGAACCGTTGCCCTCACGAGCCCGTGGTGGGGGCGGGCCGGAACGATTCCGCGACGAGAACACCGCGAACGCGATCGTGGGTACGGTCTGCGAGTTCCTGAGCTTCGGTGTGCGCATGAAGTGGGTCGATCCAGAACTCGCCGGGCAGCTGGCCGAGCCCCGCTACCTGCGGTATCTACCTAGGGGCTTCAACCCGGGCGAGAACGACCAGTACCGCACGGTCCGTTCGCGAATACTCAAGCTCCGGGGCGTCGACTCGGGGATCGAGTGGCTGACGGTCGAGCAGATCGCCCGGCTGATCGACGCCACTCGGCACGCGCGGGACCGCTTCTTGGTGCTCCTGCTGTGGTGCACCGGCATGAGGATCGGCGAGGCGCTCGGGCTGCGCCGTGAGGACATGCACCCGCTGGCCGACTCGCAGGCCGTCGGCTGCCAGGTCAAGGGCCCGCACGTGCACGTGCGGCGCCGCTTGAACAGCAATGGCGCCTGGGCGAAGTCGCGGCGGCCGCGATCCATCCCGGTCACCAGCGAGCTGGGCATCTGCTACGCCGACTACCTCTACGAGCGCTCGGCAGTCCCGCAGGCCGACTTCACCGAGCAGGTGCTCGTCAATCTCTTCCGTGAGCCGCTCGGACAGGCGATGACGTACTTCGGCGTCAAGGGGCTGTTCGACCGGCTCGCCCGGCGGGCGGACCTGATCGCCCGGCCCCACATGATCCGTCACAGCGCCGCCACCGAGTGGATCCGCCAGGGCACCGACCGGTCAGTGGTCTCCGACCTGCTCGGGCACATGTCCGAGGCGTCCATGTCCGTGTACGTCCACGTCGAAGTCGTCCGCAACTTCAGCGACCAGATCGACTCCTTCCAGAACGTTGTCACCAGCATCCGCCGCCAGCTCGAGGTGATGCCTGAAGACGATCGGCGCCACCTCGAAGAGGCGTCTGCGGTCCTGCGCAAGGTCCGCGCCACGGCACCTCCTCCTGACGCCCTACCCGTTTCCTCCATCCCCGCCCGGAGAAGTACCGATGACTGATTCCCGCACCCCCTCCCAGGTCCTTCGCGAGGCGAGGCAGAAGGACTCGCGCGACAAACGCGCCCGCGTCCTGTCGGTCGTCGACCAACTGCTCGCCGACGACGAGCCGGTCACCTTCACCGGGGTGGCCCGCGCCGCGAACGTCTCCCATTGGCTCGTCTACGCCGAGGGCGTGCGTGAGCACATCGAGACCGCGCGACGCCGACAGGGACGCGCCGCAGCCAACGGTGCCCGCGCCAGCGCCAAGGAACCGGCCGGATGGAAGGTGGAGAAGAACCTCCTCCAGGAGGACAACAGGCGCCTGCGGGAAGAAGTCGGACGTCTCAAGAGCGCCGTCCGTCGCAGCCTCGGCCAGCAGCTCGACCAGTTCGGCGCCGCTGACCTCGGCGCTCGCGTCGATGAACTCACGGCAGAGCACCAGCGTCTGCAGGGCGAGCGTGACGATGCCTTGGCCCAGGTGAAGAACCTTGCCCAACAGCTCAGCGAGGTTCAGGACGACCTTGCCAGCGCGCGGCTCAGCCTGCGCCGCATGATCCGAAACGAGAACGCGACGTGAGGCACTCCGTGATTCCGCGCGCTCTTGCGGCCGCTCGGCACTCATCGGGATGGGAGTGTGCGCCGGGGTCTCCGCAGGCCATCGGCCTGCGTTGTTGCGGGGCGTCGGGCCGCTTCGTCGTCGGCTTGGCGCCACAGCCTCGAGCGGACAACAGGCGCCCAGCGCCCCGGAGTTCGGGGTGACCGCCGTCATGGGCAGGTACACCGAAGACTGCGGGGCCGCTGGTGCTGGAGCCATGAGCAGACGACCGATGCTGATGACGACAGGCGAGACCCGCGCGCTCGTCAACGTCCGCTCGCGAACCACTCGGTCGATCTGGGCTGACCCGGTCGTGCCACCGGGCCGGAGTGCCGGTGTTGATTCCGAATCTTCACTCCCGCAATTATCCAACGGCATCCCGCATGTCAGTGGTGTCGGGCATGATGTTCGTGCGCTCAAACCACTTCCGGCTACAGGAGGTCGATCGATGCCTGGACACGGCAGCGGCCCGCGCGCACGGGCGTTGGCGGTCGACATAGGCGAGATCGATTGCGATGTTGCGACCTCAGCGATGCTCGAAAGTACGGATCTGGCCGCCTCGGCACGCGAGGCGTCGCGCTATCTCAGGGTCTCGATCCCCGTCGCCGTCCGGTCCGTGCAGCCGAAGGCCGACCTCGACCTCGTGGTCTCCGCGCGCCTCCACGCACCTCGTGGCTGCCCGACTCCGGTGGCCTACGCGCCGTCGCCGTCCGTGGAGTATTCCGACGTCCCGTCGACGACCAGCGCGAAAGTCTCTATCACGCCAGGTATTGGCACGGTCAGCGGCGGACTGGATCGGACCACGAGCCATCAGGAACTGGTCAGCAACGTCGTCGGAGTCGGCACGACCCTGTTGGAGTGGACGATCCCGGGCAGACGCGGCCAAGCCGCCAGCAGCCGGGAGTTCCGGTTCTTCGTCCGCCAGGACGAGGGTCGTCACGGCTGGCTGGAGATGACTGTTCGGGCGAGTGTTGCCCGCAGTTTTTTGCGGCGCATGCCTTCGGAGTCCGCGGAACAGCGAGTGTGGTCGCCGCTGGTCGCTGAGAGTTCCCCGCAAGCGGCCACGACTCTCGTCCTCTTCGAGGGCCATCGTGAAGAGCGTGATGGCGACGCGGCGCGATTCTATCTTGGCCGTCCGCTGGACCTGCCGCTTTCCATGACAGCGGATGGGCCGACCGTCAGAAAGCCAGAAGGCGACGGTGCTGTTGTCGGATCCTTCCGCTGGTTCGACAGCGTCGACGGGCGGCCCGGCTTCCAATGGATCCAGAAAACTTCAGACCGCGTAGTGCTGGGTGAAGATCAGGGCCCGGAGATCCGTCCAGGCGAGACGGTATTCGTTCCGAACGGCAGCGTTCTGCGACTTCCTGACGGTCGCTCTCTGTGCGTTGTGTACGACGCCGCACTGACGACGGGCCGCCCCACCCTCCAAGACGCTCTCGACGTGTCGGTGGTCGTGGACGGTGCCGTCGTCGACACGTACCCGACCACATCGAGTTACGTGACAATCGGTCGCAGTCATAAGGACATCCCTATCGACCGGCCCGACGTCAGCCGCATGCACGGAGCCCTCGAACTCTCCGACGACGGTTGGTCGTACACCCATCTGAGCGGCGCCGGCGATGCTGTGCTGCGCCGTGAGGGGCAACAGGACGTCGACGTCCGCCGTCACGCGGCCGTACCGGTCCAAAGGCGCGACACCGTCGTGCTCAACGAACACGTATCCCTCTCCATCGGTTAGCACGATCGCACGTTCTCCTGGGGGACCGGGCCGGACAGCTTGGAGGAGATGAAGGCATGAGTACTGCCGCAGAACGGTCGCCGCGGTGGACCACCGGTGATGTGATCGACGGGCTCTACCACTTGACCCGCATCGTGGGCCACGGCGGAATGGGTGTCGTTCACCGTGTGCGGCACCTCGGATGGGGCATCGACCTGGCGGTCAAGTCGCCGCTGCCGCAGCATTTCGTGCACGCCGGCGATGTCGAACGCTTCATCGCCGAAGCCGAGCGGTGGGTATCCTTGGGACTGCACCCGAATGTCTGCAGCTGCTACTACGTGCGTACGCTGAACGGTGTCCCGCGTCTGTTCGCGGAGTACGTCCGTGGCGGCAGCCTGCGCGAGTCGATCGACACCGGGGCACTGTACGCCGGAGATTCTGAGACGGTCGTCACGCGCATCCTGCGTATCAGCAGCCAGATGGCGCGCGGACTCGAATTTGCCCACGGCAGCGGCGTACTGCACTGTGATGTGAAACCCGACAACGTGCTGCTCGAAAGCGGCGCCGACGGAGTTGCGAAGATCACGGACTTCGGGATCGCGCAAGCATTGACTGCGCTCTCCGGCGGTCCATCCGGGAGCAGAACCACCCTGGTGGCTCAGGGCGGCGGCGGTCTGACTCCCGCATACGCGTCCCCGGAGCAGATGCAGGGGAAACCACTGGACAAAGCGTCCGATGTCTACAGCTTCGCGGTTTCCGTGAAAGAGATGTTCAGCGGCGCCTCGTCGGCGCAGTCCTGCACGACCGTCGGGCCACTCACCCGTGCGACGCACAGCAGCGCCCCGTCCCTTGACGCGTCGGCATGGCAGATGCCGAAATCCCTTGCCGTACTGCTGGATCGCTGCCTGGCGGAAGTTCCGCGGTCACGGCCGGACTCGATGGCGGACATCGCCGTCGAACTCGAGGAGCTCCACAGCCAGTACGCCCCTGACGCCCCGCGGCTGTTGCCACCGACGCAGGCCGAGCTGAGGGCGGCCGAGTACAGCAACCGCGCCCTGTCGCTGCTCGACCTCGGGAAGCCGGAGCAGGCTGCGGACAAGCTGCGCGAGGCGCTCGAAGCAGACCCCCAGCATCTCGACGCGACGTACAACGCGGGGTTGCTGCGGTGGCGGCGCGGCGAGATCAGCGACGCGGCCATGCTCTCCTTGTTGCGCGCCGCAAGCAGCCATGCCGGAAACCCGTGGTACGCACATACGTTGACGGCACAAGCGCACCTGGAGCGCGGTGCCGTCGACAGCGCGCGGGAGATCTTGGAATTGGTCCCGCGCGAACATGCCGACGAACCGGAAACGCGATCCGCGAAGCAAGCCCTGGACGCCCCAGACCTCGGTCACCTGACCGCCGCCCGGACGACTTCCCTGCCCTGGCACCTGGATCCCGGTTTCCCGCCCTTCGGCCAGGTGGGATTCACGCGGGACGGGACACGCGTGATCAGCGGCGATTCGAGCGGCGTGACCCGTCTGTGGGACGCGTCCACCGGCGAGTGCCTGCGCAGTTGCGCGAGTAACGCGGGCTGGTCCGTCCACGTCAGCAGTGGGGACGGCAGATTCGGTCTGGCGCTCATCCGCGGTGAGTGCATTCGCCTCTGGAACTTCGAAACGGGGCGTTCGCTGCGTATGTTCACCCCGGTCGGAGACGAAACCGTCTATGCCCTGCGCATGACTCCTGACCAGGCCAGAGCGTATGCGGTGACCAAGGACGGCGAGTTGCTCGGCTGGAATCTCCAGCAGGGAACGACGACGGCACGAGGCGGGCTCGTTCTCCGCGAGACCTTCGACGAGCGTGCAAGTGTCTTCTCCATGATGGAGGTGAGCCCCGACGGATCCGCGTTGCTCATCCATCACGGAGAGCCTCAAGGCCGCTTGCATCTCGTGCGCCCCGGCTCCCAGGGCCGCTCCCGCGTTCTCACAGATTCCTGCGCTCGGGCGTCAGCCATGGCGTGGACCGCAGACTGCGCCCGCGTGGTCGTGGCAAGCGACGACCGGACGATCCGGGTCTGGAATGTGCGGACTGGAGAGTGCGAGCGACAGTTGACGACGCAGGCGGGCATCACGGCTCTGGCTCTCAGCGAGGACGCCCGGTGGGCACTGACAGGCAACGAGGACGGCACCGTATGCCTGTGGGATCTCACTGAACTCCGCTGTCTTCGTACGCTGGACGGGCATACAGAGGCGGTGTGCGATGTCTGGCTCTCCCCGGACGGCCGCCACGCGCGATCAGTCGCCGTGGACAACACCGTCCGCTCATGGAATCTCAGCGTCCCTGTCGGATATCAGGCCGCGTTACGCGTGAGCCGACCCCACGCCGCTGTCGACCTTGCTCGCTTCGGCGACGAAGTGCGAGAGCTGACGGTCCAGGCCGAGGCGGCCATCGCCGCCTCCCGCTACCGGACCGCACACGAACTTCTCGGCAAGGCGCGCGCGATCCCCGGCTATGAGCGCGACGTGAGGCTCTTGCGGGCATGGCGAGAACTCGGTGACCGGTTGCCCCGAACAGGCTTGCGCGCAGCGTGGATCACGCGGACGTTGTCCGTACACGGCACGGCATCCAACAGGTTCGGGATGAGTCTCTCCGATGACGGTCGTTATGCGACGTGCGGGACTCAACTCGCGGCGAGCCTGTGGGACCTGCGCAGCGGTACGCCGCTGCTGGATCTTCCCGAAGGCATGCTGACGACGAGGCTCGACGCCGACGGTCAACGGGTGGCGGGCGTGTTGGCCTCGGGAACCATGAGCGTCTGGTCGACGTCGGGCGGTACGGAGCTCGTCTCGTTCGTCCCGATGGACCCACGCATCCTTACCACAGCTTCCATCTCCGCCGACCTCAGCCGGATGGTCGCGGCCGACACCGGCCACGCAGTCCAGCTCTGGGACCTGACCACCGGACGGCCGCTGCGCACTCTCACCGGACACACCACGCACGTCAACGCCGTCCGGATCAGCGCGGACCGGCGTACCGCGGTCTCCGGGGCACGCGGCTCAATCCGACTCTGGGACCTGTCGAGCGGCAGTTGCCTGACCGACATCCCGGTCAGTGACGCCTACTACCCGTGGGATGTATGCGCGACGGATGACCGTCGGCTCGTTCTCGCGTGCGGGGACGAAGCGCCGCACCTGCGCGTGTGGAACGCCGACGGCGAGCCCGTCCACGGATTCGCCGGGCAGAAGGGTCGGCTCGTATCCGTGGCGCTGAGCCCGGACAGCCGCTTCGTCTTCACGGGCGATATGGCAGGCGTTATCACCGTCTGGTGCGTCCGGACCCGTGAGCTGGTGCACACCCTTGAGACAGGGCAGAGCGGCGTGCTCGACATGCAGATGACGCCGGATGGGCGGTATCTGCTCGTCGGCGGGTTCGAGGGCGCGGCGAGTGTGTGGGAGCTGGACTGGGAGCTCGCCGGGCCGGAGAGCTGAGAGGCGAGAGGCGCTGTCGGACGGGTCCTCCGTCATCGCGCCCACCACCATGGAGAACCTTAAGAGGGGAATCTCATGCGCAATAATCTCGCGGTCTCCGACGACATCCGCGCGGCCCTCGGCAATGGGACAGTCGGTAAACTGCAGGCCGGTCTGGTACCCGTGGACTGTCTGACATGCGGGGAGGAGATCACAGACGCGGATGGTCTCAACCTCGCGATCGACGACTTGAATGTCGCGCTGTGTGCCTCGCTCCATCACCAGGAGTGCCGCCCCTCGGCATGGGTGCGTCACTCGCCGGCGGAGGCCGAGAACTTCAACCTCAACCTGACGTGGCGAGCCTGCGTACTGGGATGGGAGGCAGCGGGCATACCCGTGCTGCTGGTGAATCCGTCGTGCGAGGCGGCGATTCTGACCCGGACGGGCACGGGCCACCGATCGTGGCGGATCGCCACGTTGGACAAGTACGCGGATGCCGGATTCACGGCGGCTGCGCGGCAAGCCTCATCGTTCGGAACCGTGCAAGGCCTCAACCTGCAGCTCGATCCGAACCGCCTGACGGTGACGAGCGCGAGCGGCCCGCTCAAGGGGACATCGTGGAATGCGGCACTTTCCGAAGCCGGATACTCGCAAGCCCATGCACGAGGACACGTCCTGGCAGGGGTGACTGTGGCGCTCGACCCGAAGCTCGACTCCGTGACGGAAGGACGGCTCAATGAACTGACGCGGCACGAAGAGGTTCTGTATGCCCGTGTCCCGATCGAACGTCCTGCGCCGAAGGCCGATATGGACCGCCTGCCGGTGCTGATCGAGTTGATTCGAAGGGGTACGGGTTCCGTGCCCAGCAGGGATCAATTGAGCGTGGCACTCATGCTCTACGAGCAGGGCACCACCCTTGGGGCCCTCCCTCACCCGACGGGGCGCGACCTGGAGATGGTCGTACTCCTGATCACCGGAATGTACGCGGCAACCGAGGGGCCCGTACACGTGATGACCCAGGGCGATCACCTGTCCCAGCAGCTTACGGACGCCTGCCGAAAGGTCTTCGGCCCGAAGGTCTTTCCGGTCAGCCGCGTCGGCGAGCCGAGCTTCACGTCGGAACGGCGCATCTCCATCGGCACGTACAAGGAAATCGCCGCGGCGAGGGCGCGCTTCGACAGCGATCCCCGCACATCCGCTGAGGTTCTGCCGCTCGCCTTCGCGATCGACCCCGTTCCCGGCAGTGATCGTGGCGTCGTCCTCAGGCGCTACAGTCGCCTCATCGAACTCGGGGAACAACCCCCGCCTCGGAGTCGGCTGGCGGCGGACAGCCCCGCCACCTACGAACCCGACCTTGCCTCCTCACCGACCAACCTCGGCACCCCTCTGGAGAAAGCAGTCGATGCCTGCAAGAAACACGTCGATGCCTGCCGCCGGTTGGCGGCGACCTCTCCAGCCAATACAGCCTACGAAGCCGAACTTGCCCACTCGCTGGCTTGTTGGGCCTGGGTACTTAATGAAGCACAACAGGACTTGCCTGGGGCGCTGCGAGCTACGGGCGAAGCAGTGGAGATCTACCGCAAGTTTGTGCGAGCCCTACCCGAGGAGTTCCTTCCACCACTCCATGATGCGCTGGGCTTGCAGGCGAACTTGCTCCTCAGTCTCGGGCGTCCGCGGGAGGCTGCGGACATCCAGACCTGGCTTGCAGCGAACGCCCTGGTTCCCGGCTCACGGAAGCGACGTCGCTTCCCTAGATGATCAATTCCAAGGGGTCTGTGGTTAGTGGTCGTAGGCGGTCAGTGAGCGAAGGACGGGCTGGCCGGTGTGGTCGTTGTGCCAGAGTGCGTCCTGAACGCGAGGAGGAGCTTGATGTAGGAGGAGCTGCTCGAAGCGGCGCTGTGTGACCGATGAAGGTTTGGCCCTTCGGAGTCGCCCTGCGGGGGGAGGCTTCAAACCGCCTCATGCTGCGTTGGCTGAAGACCGTCGTGGTGAGCGATGAGGAAAAGGCGCCCGGGAGGCGTCAGGTAGGGATCAGGAAGACGAGCGCAAGCGAATCGTTGCTGAAGTGTCGAAACAACCTTGATGACATCGAAACCGGGGTGTTCTGGCGATCCCGGGATGAGCCTGGCGGGAGCCCGTCGACTGGCCAGGCGGTGTCCGGCATGAAGACGACGTGAGCCTGATCTGCCGCGGTCACGCGGAACAGGAGAAGGCGTGCCCCGACACTGCCCGCCCAGACCGGGCGGGTGAGAGGGAGCGCCCCAAGCGGCCGAAACCGTGGAGGGGCTGAGTACCGATGCGGGGTGCGCCGGCGGACCGGCTCGTAGTAGTGAGGAAGCCCCTGTAATGGGGGTGGAGCGAAGGGGCCGGGTCATCCGTGGCTTTGTGTGTCTGGTCAACCGGACGGTCTCCGGGAGGAACCGATAGACAAGTTGAAGTCGCAGGTCAAGCCGTTTGAGATCTCGAAGTGGGAGGTCTGGGAGGCTTATCGCGAGGTGAAGGCGAACAAGGGTGCGCCGGGGGTGGACGGCCAGTCTCTTGACGAATTCGAGAAGGATCTGAAGGGCAACCTTTACAAGATCTGGAATCGGATGTCGTCGGGGACGTACTTCCCGCCTCCGGTGCGGGCGGTGGAGATCCCCAAGCAGCACGGCGGCGGCACGAGGATGCTCGGCATCCCTTGTGTCTCTGATCGAGTTGCCCAGACCGTGGTGGCCCGGCATCTGATGAGGCGGGTGGAACCGGTGTTCCATCCGGACTCCTACGGATACCGGCCTGGACGGTCGGCCCATGACGCGGTGGAACGCTGCCGGGAACGTTGCTGGAAGAAGGACTGGGTGATCGATCTCGATGTCCAGAAGTTCTTCGACAGCGTCCGGTGGGACCTGCTGGTCAAGGCCGTGGAGGCTCACACCGACGCCGTCTGGGTAGTGCTGTATGTCAAGCGGTGGCTGTGTGCCCCGCTGCAACTGCCTGACGGCACCTTGCAGGAGCGCGACCGGGGAACCCCCCAGGGCTCACCGGTATCGCCGGTCTTGGCGAACCTGTTCATGCACTATGCGTGTACGTCCAGGAGTTCGGGCATCGTCCCAGCTTGAAAGAGGTGGAGGGGATGTAACCGGACGACAAGTTCAGGGCAGCCAGCCGGTGCAAGTCCGGTCCGGGGAGACGCCAGGGTCCCCGGTAGCTGACTCCCGGCGTCGTTCGAGAGGGCGGCGTCGAAGTGGAGTGACAAGCGTCCCTCGGGGGCGTGCGACCGACCGGTCCGCAACATGAAGTGAAGCCTGCAGCGTCGATATGCAGACCCCGCCCGGGAGGGTGGGCCAAGGAGGTGCCGAGCCCGTATGCGTAGGGCGAAGGCCATGGAAGGCGTCCGGGAACCTGGAGCAGGCGCCGAGGAACCTCCCGGCGTAAGGGGCGTGGAACGGTCGGAAGGGTGTCCTGGGAACTGGAGAGGGCCTACTCGGCCCCGGGCATGCGGTCCGGGAGCGTGGCCTGCCTATAACCGGCGGAACCGGGAAGTGGCGGGCTGTCGAGAGGCAGTCGGAGGGGGTCGTAGTAGTGCCGATCGGCGGGACACCACAACCCGTCAGGAGCGAAGGGCCCCTGCTTCATCGATGCGATTCGCGAACAGGGAGGGGCCCGGATGAGTGCCGTTTCGGCTAGTTCCATCCGTCGGGAGGAAGGCGCCGCTGGACTGGGTGGCCGTCCTTTGGACAAGGTCCGAGCCTTGCAGTGGACGCTTTACCGCTGTGCCAAGCAAGAACCCGAACGACGGTTTCATGCCCTGTATGGCCACGTCCACCGCATGGACGTCTTGTGGCGGGCATGGTCGGTCGTGTGCACGAACCGGGGAGCCCCTGGTGTGGACGGCGTGACCGTCGACGCGGTGGCGGCCTCGGGGGTGGATGCATTCCTCCAGGATCTGGCGGAGCGGCTGCGGACGTATACGTATCGTCCGTCGGTGCTGCGGCGGGTCCAGATTCCCAAGCCGGGGCGGCCGGGGGAGTTCCGGCCGCTGTCGATTCCCACCGTTGCGGACCGGGTGGTGATGACCGCCGCGAAGATGGTTCTCGAACCGGTCTTCGAGGCCGGGTTCACCGAGGTGAGCTACGGGTTCCG
>NZ_JBFAWG010000142.1:0-12570 GCF_040680215.1 Streptomyces sp. NPDC052107 | reverse complement strand
GGACAACTCCTCCACCAACCCCTCAGCCCCCGGAGCCCCCAACCCCCGACGACTGACCAACACCAAACGCCCCACACCCCCGACAGCCACCACATGCCGCGCCACCAACGCACCCAGACCACCCGTACCCCCAGTGATCAACACAGTCCCCCCACCCCAATCCACACCACCACCAGAAGCAGACGTGGCGAGGCGTTCCATGCGGGGGACGGACCAGATGCCGTCGCGCAGGGCGAGTTCGGTCTCGCCGGAAGCCACGACGGCCCGCCACACGGCGGGGTCGACGGCGGCGGGGTCGTCGACGTCGGCCAGGACGAAACGTCCGGGGTTCTCGGCCTGCGCGGCCCGCACCAGCCCCCAGACGGCGGCTCCCGCCGGGTCGGGCGAGCCGTCCGGTCCCATGGCGCGCCGGGTGAGAACCACCAGGGTGCGGTCCGACCGCTCGCCTCCGGCGAGCCAGGTCCGTACGGCCTCCAGCGCGCCCCCGGCCGCGGCGGCCGCGGCGTCGGGAACCGCTCCCTGGGGCGGGGTGCAGTCGCAGACCACGATCGGGCCCGCGGTGTCGGCCAGTTGGGCGGGCTCCACGGTCGGGACCGGTTCGGCGTCCGTCGCGGTGCCGACCGTGACGGGGTTCCAGACCACGCCGAACAGAGCGTCGGCGGCAGGAGCGGGGGCTGAGAAGTGATCGGGTGCGATCGGGCGGGAGGCCACCGCACCGATGGTGGCCACCGGCCGCCCGCTCTGGTCGGCGACGAACACCGCCGAGGCCGGCTGCCCCTCCTGCCGTCGGATCATGACCCGCAGCGCCCGCGATCCGGAAGCGTGCAGCGTGACATCGGTCCACGCGAAGGGGAGGAACGCCTGTCCCTCGGCCTCTTCGTCCCCGGCGATCAGGTCGATGTGCAGGGCGGAGTCCAACAGCGCCGGATGCAGTCCGTAGCTGTCGCCGTCAGCCGAGTCGGGCAGGACGACCTCGGCGAACACATCGGTACCGCGTCGCCAGGCGGCTCGCAGGTTGCGGAAGCTCGGTCCGTAGCGGTAGCCGCGCTCGGCCAGCCGCTCGTAGCCGCCGTCGACCGGGATGCGCTCGGCCCCGGCCGGCGGCCAGGCCACCAGGTCGAAGTCGGGCGCAGATTCCGCCGTCGACAGCAGGCCCTGCGCATGGCACGTCCACTCACCGGCGTCGTCGCCGTCGTCGGGGCGCGAGTGGACGGCCAGGGCGCACCGCCCCGAACCGTCCGGCACGCCGACGCCGACCTGCACCTGGACTCCGCCGGAGCGCGGAAGGACGAGCGGGGTCCGCAGGGTCAGCTCCTCCAGCACGGTGCAACCGACCTCGTCGCCCGCCCGTACGGCCAGTTCCACGAAACCTGTGCCGGGGAAGATGATCGTCCCGTTGATGTCGTGGTCGGCCAGCCAGGACTGGCTGTCCGCGGACATCCGCCCAGTGAGCACGACACCACCGCTGTCCGCCACCGTGACCGCCGCACCGAGCAGTGGATGCCCGGTGGGCGACTGGCCCACCTGCCGGGGATCGCCGCCGGTGGAGAGCGAGTGCCAGTAGTTGCGGTGCTGGAAGGGGTAGGTGGGCAGGTCGAGGTGGCGGGTGGGGGCGGGGGCGGGCAGGTGCCAGTCGACCGGGACGCCGGTGGTGTGGAGGGTGGCCGCCGCGGTGAGCAGTGTGGTGGCGGCGTCCTCCTGCGGCTGCTGGGAGTGCTGGGGGCGGCGCATGAGCGGCGCGAAGGCCAGCTCACCGGTCTCCTCGTCGAGGGTCTGGCGGGTCAGGGCGGTCAGGACCGCCTGCGGGCCGACCTCGACGAAACGCGTCACGCCCAGCTCGCGGGTGGCGCGGACGCCGTCGGCGAAACGGACCGGCTGGCGTACATGCCGCACCCAGTACGCCGGATCCGTCAGCTCCTCCGACACCAGCTGACCAGTGACGTTCGAGACCACCGGGACAGCCGGCTCACGGTAGGTCAGGGAAGCCGCCACCTCCGCAAACGCCTCCAGCATCGGCTCCATCAGCCGGGAGTGGAAGGCGTGCGAGACCGACAACCGGGTCGCGCGCACGCCGTGCTCCTGGGCGCGGGCCTGCACCGTCTCCAGGTCCCCCACCGCTGCGGAAACGACTACTGCGGCCGGTGCGTTGACGGCGGCGACGTCCACCGGCAGGCCGGCGATCAGCTCCTCGGTCTGCTCGATACTGGTGGCCAGGGCGAGCATGCCCCCGCCCGCGGGCAGGGCCTGCATCAACGCCCCCCGCGCCGCCACCAGACGCGCCGCATCCTCCAACGACAACACCCCGGCCGCATACGCGGCAGAGACCTCACCGATGGAATGCCCGAGCAGCACATCCGCCGGGATGCCCCAGTGCCGCAGTACGGCCACCAGCGCCGCCTGCACGGCGAACAGACCGGCCTGGGTGAACACGGTGGCATCGACCAGGGAGGCGTCCTGGCCCCAGACCACCTCACGCAGCGGCCGCTCCAGATGCACATCGAGGGCCGCGCACGCCTGGTCGAACGCCTCGGCGAACACCGGGTTGGCGGCGTGCAGGTCCCGGCCCATGCCCAGCCACTGCGAGCCCTGACCCGTGAACAACCACCCCGTCCGACCCGACGACACACGCCCAACTACGGCGGCTGTACCGTCCGCTGCGAAAGCGGACAGGGACCCGATCGCGTCCTCACGCGAGGACGCCACCACCACAGCCCGATGCTCAAGCCCGGCCCGGCCATGCGCCAACGCCGAAGCGATGTCGGCGACTTCAACGTCCTCCCGCCCCGACCACCAATCCGCTAGCCGTCCCGCCGACTCGGTCAAGGCCTCAGGGCTACGCGCGGACAACGCCACCGCCACCGGACCCACAACCGGCTCCGAGGCGACACCCTCCTCCGCCTCCGCAGCCTGCTCCACGATCACATGCGCATTGGTCCCGGAAATGCCAAAGGACGACACCGCAGCCCTGCGCGGCCGGTCCCCCACCCCCGGCCACTCCCGCGCCTCGGTCAGCAACTCCACCGCACCCGCCGACCAGTCAACTTGCGACGACGCCGCATCCACATGCAGCGTCCGCGGCATCACCCCACGCCGCATCGCCTCAACCAACTTGATCACACCAGCCACACCCGCGGCCGCCTGCGCATGACCGATGTTGGACTTCAGCGAGCCGAGATACAGCGGCGCCCGGCCCTCCCGGTCCTGCCCATAAGTGGCCAGGAGCGCCTGCGCCTCGATCGGGTCCCCGAGCCGAGTGCCGGTCCCGTGCCCCTCCACCAAGTCGACCTGGTCGGCGCCGACTCGTGCGTTGGCGAGGGCGGCGCGGATCACCCGCTGCTGCGCCGGCCCGTTCGGCGCCGTCAGACCATTGGACGCACCGTCCTGATTGACCGCCGAACCCCGCACCACCGCCAACACCGGATGCCCCAACCGACGCGCATCCGACAACCGCTCGACCAGCAGCAGACCCACACCCTCGGACCACCCCGTCCCGTCGGCCGCGTCCGCGAAGGACTTGCAGCGGCCGTCGGCCGCCAGGCCCCGCTGACGGCTGAACTCCACGAACGTCTCCGGCGTCGACATCACCGTCACACCACCGACCAGCGCCAGCGAACACTCACCCGAGCGCAGCGCCTGGACCGCCAGGTGCAGGGCGACCAGGGACGACGAGCACGCCGTGTCCACCGTCACCGCCGGCCCCTCCAGGCCGAAGACGTACGAGACGCGACCGGAGGCGATGGCGCCGGTCGCGGAGTTGTACGGGTAGTCGTGGTACATGACGCCGGTGAAGACACCCGTGTCGCTGCCCTGCAGCGTGCCGGGGTCGATGCCGGCGCGTTCGAAGGCCTCCCAGGACGTCTCCAGCAGCAGCCGCTGCTGTGGGTCCATGATCAGGGCCTCATTGGGGCTGATGTTGAAGAAGGCCGGGTCGAAGGCGGCCGCCTCATGGAGGAAACCGCCTTCCAGGGTGTAGGACTTGCCCTCGGCGCCCGGCTCGGGGTCGTACAGGCCGTCCACGTCCCAGCCTCGGTCGGCCGGGAACGGTGTGACGGCGTCGCGGCCCTCGGCGACCAGCCGCCACAGGTCCTCCGGGGACGACACCCCGCCGGGGTAGCGGCACGCCATCGACACGATCGCGATCGGTTCGCGGCTCTTCGCGGTGACCATGCGCAGCTGCCCCCGCAGCCGCTCGGTCTCCTTGAGGGAGGAGCGCAGCGCAGTGACGAGCTTCTCGTCGGTTCCGGTCATCGGAGCCTCACACATCCTCGGCGACGTCGTCGAAGTCGGCGCCCTCGAGCGCCAGGTTGATCAGCGCGTCCGCGTCCATGGCGTCGACGTCCACGGCGTCGGTGCCGTCGGGGTCGGGGGACGGGGCGGTGGTATCCGTGCCGGAGTGGCCGGCGAGTTGGAGCAGGGTGTCGAGCAGTCCGGCGTCACGCAACCGGGCGAGCGGGATGCTCTGCAGGACCGACCGCACGTCCCGTTCGGCAACGTCGTCGGACGCGCCCTCGGGGAAGAGCTGTTCGGCCAGGTGGGCGGCCAGAGCGGCCGGAGTCGGGTAGTCGAAGCTGAGGGTTGCGGGCAGCCGCAGGCCCGTGGCCGTACCGAGCCCGTTGCGGAACTCGACGGCGGCCAGGGAGTCGAATCCCATGTCGCCGAAGGGACGTTGGGGGTCGATGGCCTGGGCGCCGGGGTAGCCGAGCAGGGTCGCCGCTTGGCCGCGCACCAGCTCGGACAGGCGGTCGAGCCGCTCCGCGGGGGCGAGGGGCGAGAGCCGCTCGCGCAGCGCGGCTCCGTGGTCGGCACCGGCCGCGGCGGCCTGACGGCGGCCGGGTACCCGTATCAGGCCGCGCAGCAGATCGGGCACCTCGCCTTGTCCGGAGGAGGAGGTGTCGAGCAGCATCGGCACGAACAGAGGGCGGTCGAGTGCGCCGGCGCGGTCGAAGAGTTCGGTACCCGTCTTCTCGGAGAGGGGTTCGATCCCGGCGCGGCGGAGCCGCTGGAGGTCGGCCTGGCTCAGCTCTCCGGCCATGCCGCCGTCGAGCGACCACAGGCCCCAGGCCAGCGACTGGCCGGCCAGCCCGGTGGCACGGCGGTGCGCGGCCAGGGCGTCGAGGAGGGCGTTGGCAGCCGCGTAGTTGCCCTGTCCCGGAGCGCCGAGCACGCCCGCGGCGGAGGAGAACAGGACGAAGGCGGACAGGTTCGCGTCCCGGGTCAGCTCGTGCAGGTGCAGGGCCGCTTCGGCCTTGGGCCGGAAGACGGTGTCGATGCGCTCGGGTGACAGCGAGGAGACGACACCGTCGTCGAGTACGCCGGCGGAGTGCACGACCGCGGTGAGCGGGGCGTCGTCCGCAATGGTGTCCAGCACCTCGGCGAGCGCCGCACGGTCGGTGATGTCGCAGGCGGCCACCCGGACGTGCGCGCCCAAGGCGGTTAGCTCCTCGACGAGTTCCGCCATGCCGGGCGCGTCTGGGCCCCGGCGTCCGAGCAACAGCAGCCGCCGTACGCCCCGTTCGGCGACCAGGTGCCGGGCGAAGAGCTGTCCGAGATTGCCGGTGGCGCCGGTGACGAGCACGGTGCCGTCGCCGAATCCCGCGACCGGATGCGGCGGGGCGGGTTCCGCGGTGGTGCGCAGCAGACGGGCGACGAAGACCTCACCCGCGCGGACCGCCAGTTGCGACTCGTCCAGTCCGGTCAGCGCATCCCAGGGGAGGTCGTCGACGTCCGTGTCCTCGTCGAGGTCGACCAGCAGGATGCGCCCCGGGTTCTCCGCCTGCGCCGAACGGATCAGTCCGCGAACCGCGGCGCCGGCGAGGTCCGGTACGTCCTCGTCGCCGACCGGCACGGCCCCCTTGGTGAGGACGGCCAGGGTCGTCCCGGCCGTCCGCGGGTCGGCGAGCCAGTCCTGCACCGAGGCCAGAGCGGCCTGCACTGCGGCACGCGGCTCCGCGCCACCGGCCCGCAGGACGACGACGCTCGGCAACCCGCCCTCGGCCGGCAGCGCGTCGAGGCCGAGCACCGGCTCCGGCTCCCCGGCCGTCGGCCCGCCGAACGACTCGAGTGGTCCGCGCGAGACCCAGCTCAGCTCGTAGAGGTTGTCGCCGGTGGGTGCCTCCTCCTCCAGCGACCCCGCCGCCAGTTCCCGCAGCACCAACGAGTCCACGGAGAGCACCGGCTGGCCGGCCGGATCCCAGGCCTGCAGTCGCACCCCCGAACCACCGAAGGTGAGCCGGACGCGCAGCCTGGTCGGCTGCGCAGCCAGCAGAACGACACCCGACCATGCGAACGGCAGCCGTACGGCCGCCCCGCCATCCTGGCCGCCCAGCAGCGCCACGGCATGCAGGGCGGCGTCCAGGAGCGCCGGGTGAACGGTGTGCGCGGAAACGTCGATGTCCTCGGGCAGCGCGATCTCCGCGTACATGTCGTCCCCGTGCCTCCAGGCAGCCTGCAGGCCCTGGAACTCGGGGCCGTAGTCCAGCCCGAGCTCAGTCAATTCCTCGTATCCGCCGGTGACTTCTATGGGGACTGCCTCGGGTGGGGGCCAAGTGGTGAGGTCGGGGGTGGTGGTCGGGGTGCCGGCTGTGGTGGTGGTGAGGGTGCCGGTGGCGTGGGTGGTCCAGGACGCGTCCGGGCCCGGCGCCTGCGAGGCTGCCTCGGCGGGGCGCGAGTGGATACTTACCTCCGCCCGCTCACCGGCAGCCGTCACCTGCACCTGCACGTCCACCTCTCCCGCCTCCGGCAAGACCAACGGCCGGCCTACGACCAGCTCACCGATCCCGTCGTAACCGGTCACGTCCGCCGCGTGCAGCGCCATGTCCACCAACGCAGCCCCCGGCACCAACACCCGCCCGGCCACCCGATGGCCCGCCAGCCACGCCTGACGCCCCACACCCAGCCGCCCGGTCAACACCGTCGCCGAACCGTCCGCCGTGGAGACCGCCGCCACCAACAACCCATGCCCGGCCTCCCGCAAACCGGCCGCACCCACCCCCACCACACCAGAACCCACCGGAGCCGACAGCCAATACCGGCGCCGCTGGAAGGGGTAGGTAGGCAGGTCGAGGTGGCGGGTGGAGGTGGGCAGGTGCCAGTCCACCGGAACGCCGGTGGCGTGGAGGGTGGCCGCCGCGGTCAGCAGTGTGGTGGGAGCGGTGTCCTCCTGCGGCTTACGGGGGCGGCGCATGAGCGGCGCGAAGACCAGCTCACCGGCCTCCTCGTCGAGGGTCTGGCGGGCCAGGGCGGTCAGCACCGCCTGCGGACCCACCTCGACAAAACGCGTCACACCCAGCTCACGGGCAGCCCGGACGCCGTCGGCGAAACGCACCGGCTGGCGCACATGCCGCACCCAGTAGGCCGGGTCGGTGAGCTCCTCCGATACGACCTGGCCGGTCACGTTGGAGACGACAGCGGTGTTCGGTTGACGGTAGGTAAGGGAGGCGGCGACCTCCGTAAACGCGTCCAGCATCGGCTCCATCAGCCGGGAGTGGAAGGCATGCGAGACCGACAGCCGGGTCGCCCGGACCCCCTGCTCCTCGGCGCGCGATGCCACCGTCTCCAGATCCTCCACCGCTGCGGAAACCACCACTGCGGCCGGCGCGTTTATGGCGGCAACGTCCGCCGGCAGGCCGGCGATGAGTTGTTCTGCTTGTTCGGGGCTGGCGCCCAGGGCGACCATGCCCCCGCCCGCGGGCAGGGCCTGCATCAACGCCCCCCGCGCCGCCACCAGATGTGCCGCATCCTCCAACGACAACACCCCGGCCGCATACGCGGCAGAGACCTCACCGATGGAATGCCCGAGCAGCACATCCGCCGGGATGCCCCAGTGCCGCAGTACGGCCACCAGCGCCGCCTGCGCGGCGAACAGACCGGCCTGGGTGAACACGGTGGCATCCACCAGCGAGGCGTCCTCGCCCCAGACCACCTCACGCAGCGGCCTCTCCAGATACACATCCAACGCCGCGCACGCCTGATCGAACGCCCCGGCGAAGACGGGGTTGGCGGCGTGCAATTCCCGGCCCATGCCCAGCCACTGCGAGCCCTGACCCGTGAACAACCACCCCGTCCGACCCGACGACACACGCCCAACTACGGCGGCTGTACCGTCCGCTGCGAAAGCGGACAGGGACCCGATCGCCTCCTCGCGGGACGCAGCCACAACCACAGCCCGATGCTCAAGCCGACCCCGGCCATGCGCCAACGCCGAAGCCACTTCCGCGACTTCGACGTCCTCCCGCCCCGACCACCAATCCGCCAGCCGCCCCGCCGACTCAGCCAGCGCCTCAGGCGACCGCGCAGACAACGCCACCGCCACCGGACCCACCACCGGCTCCGAAGCACCAGCGGACTGCTCGGACTCAGCGGCCTGTTCCAGGATCACGTGCGCATTGGTCCCGGAGATCCCGAACGAGGACACCGCAGCCCTGCGCGGCCGGTCCCCCACCCCCGGCCACTCCCGCGCCTCCCTCAGCAACTCCACCGCACCCGCCGACCAGTCAACTTGCGACGACGGCGCATCCACATGCAGCGTCCGCGGCATCACCCCATGCCGCATCGCCTCCACCAACTTGATCACACCAGCCACACCCGCAGCCGCCTGCGCATGACCCAAATTGGACTTCAGCGAACCCAAATAGAGCGGGACATCGCGGTCCTGCCCATACGTGGCCAGCAGCGCCTGAGCCTCGATCGGGTCTCCCAGCCGCGTCCCCGTACCGTGCCCCTCCACCAGATCCACATCCGCGACCGACAGTCCGGCGTTGGCGAGGGCGGCCCGGATCACCCGCTGCTGCGAGGGCCCGTTCGGCGCCGTCAGACCATTGGACGCACCGTCCTGATTGACCGCCGAACCCCGCACCACCGCCAACACCGGATGACCCAACCGACGCGCATCCGACAACCGCTCGACCAGCAGCAGACCCACACCCTCGGACCACCCCGTCCCGTCGGCCGCGTCCGCGAAGGACTTGCAGCGGCCGTCGGCCGCCAGGCCCCGCTGACGGCTGAACTCCACGAACGTCTCCGGCGTCGACATCACCGTCACACCACCGACCAGCGCCAGCGAGCACTCACCCGAGCGCAGCGCCTGCGCGGCCAGGTGCAGGGCGACTAGGGAGGACGAGCAGGCCGTATCGATGGTCATCGACGGGCCCTCGAAACCGAAGACGTAGGACACGCGGCCGGAGGCGACGGCTCCGGTCGCGGTGTTGTGGGGGTAGTCGTGGTACATGACGCCGGTGAAGACTCCGGTGTCGCTGCCCTTGAGTGCGACCGGGTCGATGCCGGCCCGCTCGAACACCTCCCAGGACGTCTCCAGCAGCAGCCGCTGCTGCGGGTCCATGATCAGGGCCTCGTTGGGGCTGATGCCGAAGAAGTCGCCGTCGAACAGGTCGGCGTCGTGCAGGAAGCCGCCGGTGCCGACGTAGGAGGTGTCCGGCAGGGTGCGGGTCGGGTCCACCAGTCGGGTGCTGTCCCAGCCGCGGTTGCCGGGGAACGGTGTGACGGCGTCACGGCCGTCGGCGACCAGGTGCCACAGGTCCTCCGGGGAGGACACCCCGCCCGGGTAGCGGCACGCCATGGACACGATGACGATCGGGTCGTCGTCCCGGAGGGCGCCGGTTCGGCGTGCCTGCACACCGACGGGTGCGGC
The DNA here is from genome assembly GCF_040680215.1 of Streptomyces sp. NPDC052107. Classification (NCBI taxonomy): domain Bacteria; kingdom Bacillati; phylum Actinomycetota; class Actinomycetes; order Kitasatosporales; family Streptomycetaceae; genus Streptomyces; species Streptomyces sp. NPDC052107. The sequence continues at coordinate 2,924 of NZ_JBFAWG010000142.1, read as the reverse complement.
AGCGGCGGTGCCTACTGCCTCTTCCCGCAGGAAGCGGGCCAGTACGGCGGGTTCGGGATGGTCGAAGACGAGGGTGGCCGGCAGGCGCAGGCCGGTGGCGGTGTTGATGCGGTTGCGCAGTTCGACACCGGCCAGGGAGTCGAAGCCCATGTCCCGGAAGGCCTTGGTCGCCTCGATGGCGGCGGGGTCCGGGTACTCCAGTACGGCGGCCGATTCACGCTGGACCAGCGTGAGCAGGGTCTGCTCCCATTCGGCCTCGGGCACGTCCTGCAGGAGCCGGCGCAGGGCGGACACGCCGGTCGTCCGGCCCCCACCGGCCCGGCGGCGCCGTACGGGGGCCAGGGCGCGGAACATCGGGGGCAGCGACTCCGCGCCGCGGCGCAGTGCGGGAAGGTCGAGCCGGAGCGGCACGACGAGGGACCGGTCGCAGCGCAGAGCGGCGTCGAACATGGCGAGGCCCTGCTCCGCGGTGTGGCCGAGCAGCGCGCCGCCGGCGGCGGGTGCGTCGGTGTCCGCCATGCCGTCGCCGACGGCCCACATGCCCCAGGCCAGAGAGAGACCGGGCAGCCCCTGGGCGCGCCGGGTCTCGGCCAGGGCGTCGAGGAAGGTGTTCGCGGCGGCGTAGTTGCCCTGGCCGGGTGCGCCCAGCAGGCCGGAGGCGGAGGAGAACAGAACGAACGCGGACAGGTTGGCGTCGCGGGTCAGGTCGTGGAGATGGAGGGCCGCGTCGGCCTTCGCGGCCAGGACGGTGTCCAGTCGCTCCGGGGTCAGGGCGGTGATCACGCCGTCGTCGAGGACGCCAGCGGTGTGGATCACGGCGGCCAGGGGTGCGTCGTCCGGGATCGCGGCCAGCAGACGGCCGACCGCGGCACGGTCGGACAGGTCGCAGGCGGCTGCGCTGACCTCGGCGCCCAACTCGGCCAGCTCGGCCAGCAGTCGCGTGGCGCCCGGAGTGCCGGCACCGCGCCGGCCGACCAGCAGCAGGCGGCGTACGCCGTGCGCGGTCACCAGATGGCGGGCCACCCAGCCGCCGAGTGCGCCGAATCCTCCGGTCACGAGCGTCGTGCCGGGCTCGGTGAACACGGGCGCCGATGCGGCGGGGACGGGCAGCGGGGTGAGCCGGGCAGCGAACAGCCGCCCGTCGCGCACCGTGACCTGGGGCTCGTCTGCCGCGGCGGCCAGGGCGAGCAGGTCGGCGCCGACGCCATCGTCTCCGGCCCCGTTGGCGGTGCCGGTAACGGTGTCGACAGTGGTGTCGGCGTCGCTGTCGGTGTCGACGAGGACGAGGCGGTCCGGATTCTCCGACTGTGCGGAGCGGACCAGTCCCCAAACGGCCGCTCCCGCCAGGTCGGTCACCGCCTCACCGGCGACGCTGACCGCGCCCTCGGTGACCACGACCAGGGTGGTCTCGGCCAGGCGCGGATCCGACAGGAACTGCTGTACGACGGCGAGGACGCGCGCGGCACGCGCGTGGAGGTCCGCCACTACGTCGATGTCGCCGTCCTCGTCACGGACGCGGGTGTCACGCAGCACCACGACACCGGGCGGCACGGCGTCCCGGGTGAGCGACTCCCACTCCGTCACGGTGACCGGCTCGCGCGGCGTCGGCACCGGCATCCAGACCGGCTGGTAGAGGGGCGGGACGCCGTCCGGCCGTTGGTCGAGGCTCGCGAGTGGACGCAGGGACAGCGAGTCGGCGACGGCCACCGGGTGCCCCGACTGGTCGGTGATGTGCAGCGCGACCTCGTTGGCGGCCAGAGGCGTGATCCGCACGCGCAGGGCGCCGGCTCCGCTGCTGTGCAGCTCGAAACCCGACCAGCTGAAGGGCAGCGCGGCGGTGCCGCCGTTGGCCGACGACAGGGCGACCGCGTGCAGCGCCGCGTCGAGCACGGCCGGGTGCAGACCGAATCCGGCGCCGTCCTGTACGTCCGTCAGCGCTACTTCGGCGAGAACCTCGTCGTCGTACCGCCAGGCTCGGCGCAGGCCCTGGAACACGGGGCCGTAACGGAGCCCTGACTCGGCGAGGTCGGCGTAGAGGGCGTCGATCTCGATGGGATGGGCGCCCGCCGGCGGCCACTCGGCATCGCCGTCCGGTTCACGCAGAGCCGACGCGGCGGCGGAGAGCGTGCCGGTGGCGTGCCGTGTCCACTGTTCGAGGGCGTCCGGGGTGGTGGACCGCGAGTGGACGGCGACCGGGTGCAGGCCGTGCTCGTCGGCCACACCGACCGTGACCTGGATCTGGACGGCCCCCGGCTCGGGCAGCACCAGCGGCGCGTGCAGAGTCAGTTCCTCGACCCGCCGGCAGCCGACCTGGTCCCCCGCGCGCACCACCAGTTCGAGCAGCCCGGTCCCCGGGAAGTACACCTCGTCGCCGACCCGGTGGTCCGCCAGCCACGGCTGCGTCTCGACCGACAGCCGCCCGGTGAGCAGCGCGCCCCCGGTGTCGGCCACCGTCACCGCCGCACCGAGCAGCGGATGCCCGACCGCCTCCAGTCCGGCCGCGCCCACGTCGGCGGTGGAGACGGTGGGCTCGACCCAGTAGCGGTGGCGTTGGAAGGGGTAGGTGGGCAGGCCGAGGTGACGGGCGGGGGTGGGCAGGTGCCAGTCCACCGGAACGCCGGTGGTGTGGAGGGTGGCCGCCGCCGTGAGCAGTGTGACGGGGGCGGTTTCGTCCTGCGGCTTACGGGGGCGGCGCATGAGCTGCGCGAAGGCCAGCTCACCGGCCTCCTCGTCGAGGGTCTGGCGGGTCAGGGCGGTCAGCACCGCCTGCGGGCCCACCTCCACGAACCGCGTCACACCCAGCTCACGGGCAGCCCGGACGCCGTCGGCGAAACGCACCGGCTGGCGCACATGCCGTACCCAGTAGGCCGGGTCGGTGAGCTCCTCCGATACGACCTGGCCGGTCACGTTGGAGACGACAGCGG
>NZ_JBFAWG010000141.1:0-12605 GCF_040680215.1 Streptomyces sp. NPDC052107 | reverse complement strand
GGTCAGACCGCGGAACCAGGCGGAGACGATCCGCTTGATGTCCTTGAAGAAGTACACGAGCACGGCGGCGATGGCGCCGACCTGGATGACGGCGGTGAAGCCGACGACCGAGGTGTCCTCGACCGGGATGCCCATCAGCCCCTCGGTGATCTTCAGGTGGCCGGTCGAGGAGACGGGCAGGAACTCGGTCACCCCCTCGACTATGCCGAGAACAACGGCCTGACCGAGGCTGATGGCGCTCATCGGGGTCCTTTCGTCCTCGCCGTCCTCGCTGTCCACCGTCCCGCCTGTCCCCGGGACGGGGACGCATGGCACACTCGGACGACGGCAGCATTTACACGACCGTAGAAGTTCTACACGACTGTAGAAGATCAGCGGGAGAACGACAAACCCATGGGCGCCCACACACAAGGACGCGGCCCCAAGCGGGCCAACGGAGTGCGTGAGACCGAACTTCTCGGCCTGCTCCAGCGGGCCGAGGGTCCGCTGACCCCCGGGGAGGTCGCCGAGCGGCTCGGGGGCGAGCTGACGTACAGCAGCGTGGTGACGATCCTCACCCGTATGCACACCAAGGGCCTGCTCAGCCGCACGCCCCGGGGACGGGCCTACGCCTACGCCCCCGTCACCGACGACGCCGGGTTCGCCGCCCGCCGGATGCGCACCGTCCTGGAGGAGCGGCCCGACCGCGAGGCCGTCCTCGCCCGGTTCGCCGACGGGCTGTCCGACACGGACGCCGAGTTGCTGCGCCAGCTGCTCGGATCCGACCAGCAGCCCGGTCACTAGGACTGGCAGGAACCGGTAGGAACCGGACCGGTAGGAACAGGAAGGGGCCGCTCTGAATGCACGTCGCCGTCTATCTGCCGCTGCTGCTCTCGCTCATCGCCCCGCTCGGCGCCCGCCCGCTGGCCGAGCGCTGCGAACCCCGCCTCGCCACCTGGCTGCTCACCGCCTCGGCCCTGGTCCTGGGCGCGGCGAGCACGATCTCCCTGGGCCTGCTGGCCGTGGCCGGCGTGATCCGTGTCCCGCAACTCGCCGCCCTGGGCCACTGGTCGGCCGGGACCGCGCAGCACGACGACCCCGCCGCGCTGTCCGTCTCGCTGATCGCCGGCCTGCTGCTCGGCGGGGCCGTGCTCATGGCGGCACGCATGCTGTGGCGACGGACCCGGTCCCTGGCCGCAGCCGCGTGGGAGGCCGCCTGCATGCCCGCCCGGGACGGCCTGGTCGTCGTCCCCGACGACGCCCCCGACGCCTTCGCCATCCCCGGACTGCCCGGCCGGGTCGTGGTCTCCACCGGCATGCTGCACAGCCTGGACGAGTCCGAGCACGACATCCTGCTCGCCCACGAACGCGCCCATCTGACCGCCCACCACTACGCCTTCGTCGCCCTGGCCCAACTCGGCGCCGCCGCCAATCCGTTCCTGCGTCCCCTCGCCACCGCTGTCACCTACACCATCGAGCGCTGGGCCGACGAGAACGCGGCCGCCTCGACCGGTGACCGCAGGCGGGTCGCCCGCACGGTCGGCAAGGCGGCCCTCGCCGCGCACCGCACCCCCGCGCCGGCCCGTGTCGCCGGTGCGGCCCTCGGTTTCCTCGGCCGCCGAAGCCGGCTCGCCAAGGCGGGGCCGGTTCCCCGCCGTGTCGCCGCCCTTCTGGCTCCACCGCTGGGCCGCCACCCGGCTCTCACCGCGGCGACGACTGCCGTCCTGGCCGCGGCCGCGGTGGCCACCGCCGAGGCGGCCCACGACTTCCATCTGCTGCTGGAGACGGTCCGGGTCTCCTGACGGGCGCGCAATGCTGCGGTAACGGAGCGACGCGGGAGTCAGCACCGTGCGCGGGTGCGGGCCGTTTCCGTCTGCGGCACAGCGCCGTTGTGCTGCGGGCCGTTCCCGTCTGCGGGTGCGTGGGGGCTGGTCGCGCCCACGCGGCGGAGCCGCGAATCGATACAGCCCCGCGCCCCTGACGGGGCGCTCAGCGCCGTCGTCGCCTGCGCGCCGTTTGCGGCACAGCACCGTTGGGGTGCGGGCCGGCCCCCGGCTGCGGGTGCATCGTGGCCGGTCGCGCCCACCCGGCGGAGCCGCGAATCGATACAGCCCCGCCGTCGTATCGGATGTGCGTGTGCCTGGGGCCCGGCGGTCGTGCGGTCGTCGGGCCCCAGGTCGGCTGCTCGCTCACTGGTCGGACGCGCGGAAGCGGCGTAGGCGCAGGCTGTTGCCGACGACGAAGACCGAGGAGAAGGCCATGGCCGCGCCCGCGATCATGGGGTTGAGGAGGCCGGCCGCGGCGAGCGGGAGCGCGGCGATGTTGTAGGCGAAGGCCCAGAAGAGGTTGGAGCGGATGGTGCCGAGGGTCTTGCGGGCGAGCCGGATGGCGTCGGCCGCGACCCGCAGGTCACCGCGGACCAGGGTCAGATCGCCGGCCTCGATCGCGGCGTCGGTGCCGGTGCCCATCGCCAGACCCAGGTCCGCCTGGGCCAGTGCGGCCGCGTCGTTGACGCCGTCACCGACCATGGCCACCGAACGGCCCTCGCCCTGAAGGCGCTTGACGGTCATGCCGCCGATCGCGAGTTCGACCTCGGCGGCACCGGGTGTGGTGGTGGTCATTCTCTGGTCCTCGCAGCTCATGGACGCGGCGGGTGTGGGGTCGGAGGACGGGGGCGTGGGCGGAGACCGGTTCCGGTGACGACCCCCGCCCGGTGGCGGTCGGTCAGGCGTCGACGCGGCCGGCGTAGTCGTAACCGGCCTCGTTCACGGTCTCGGCGAGCAGCGCGTCGAACGCCTCGTCGGGGGCGGCGGCGGTCGTCACCGTGACGAGTCCCGTGCCGATCTCGACCTCCACGGCGATGACGTCGTCCAACGCGCCCACGGCTTTGGTGACGACGCCCTGGCAGTGGGCGCTGCCGACGCCGTCCACGTTGTAGACCGTCTTGGCCTGGGCGGCGGTGCGGCAGGTTCCCTCGGGCGTGCAGCAGCCGGACATGGGTTTCTCCTCGTATCGGTGTCGGACACCTGTCGGATACCCGGTGGGGGTACCCTGCAACGGCTCCATGCATACCCCCCCACCCGTATATGACGCAAGGGAATCCACGGCTTGCTTCATACCCCCTAGGGGTATGTTGGAGTGCATCGATCCGCCCACCGGGTGGCCATCGGACCAGGAGGGGCCATGAACACCGGACTGAAGATCACAGTCTTCGCCACCGCGCTCGCCGCCACCTTCGGCACCGCCTACGGCGTGGGCAGCGGCGTCGGTGAGATCTCACCCGCGACCAAGCGCGCGGCACACGAGGAGCACGACGGGGACGGTCACGGCGGACACCACGGCGCAGGCCACGCGTCCACGGCGCTCCCCGGAGGACTCCAGATGTCCGAGCGGGGCTACACCCTCGACCTGAAGACCCCGGCCGTCGCGGCGGGCAAGGCGAGCGACCTGCGGTTCACGGTCGTACAGGACGCGACCGGACGACCGCTCACCGCCTACCAGCGGGAGCACACCAAGCAACTGCACCTGATCATCGCCTCGCGCGACCTGACCCTCTACCGGCATCTGCACCCGACCCGCGCGGCCGACGGCACCTGGTCGGCACCCGTCACGCTGCCCGAGGCCGGCGCCTACCGGGTCTACGCCGACTTCACGCCCCGCGGCGGCGAAGGGCTCACCCTCGGCGCCGACCTCACGGCGTCGGGGCCGTACCAGCCCGCCCCGCTCCCCGCACCCGGCACCGCGGCGAAGGTCGACGGGTACGAGGTGACCCTCCGCGGCCGTCTGGAACCCGCCAAGGGCAGCGAGCTGACGCTGACCGTGAGCAGGAACGGCAAGCCCGTACGCGACCTCCAGCCCTACCTCGGCGCCCACGGACATCTGGTGGCCCTGCGCGCCGGTGACCTCGCCTATCTCCACGTACACCCGGGCGGCGAGCCCGGCGACGGCACGGCCGAGGCGGGGCCGGACATCCCGTTCACCGCCACGGCGCCCAGCGCGGGCACCTACCGGCTGTTCCTCGACTTCAAGCACGGCGCCCAGGTCCACACCGCCGCGTTCACCGTCCGGGCCGCCGGGCCCACACAGCGGCCGGAAGCCACCGGAACGGCCACCCCGGTGCCCTCATGCCACCCCGGGCACGGCCACTGAACACCGCCGAGCCTCCGCTCCGGCCCACCCTCCCCCGTTCGGCCCGCTTCCCGCGTGCCCGCTCGAACGTCCCCGTAAGGTGGAGCCGTGATTGTGGCGCAGCCCTCCGTCGGCACGGCCGGGGCCCGCATCCGTCAGTCGGTGCGGGCCTCCGTTCTGGTCGCCGTCCTGCTCGGGCTGTTCCTCATGCACGGCGGCCCGGCCGCGGCCGCCGACGGCTGCCACGGGGCCATGCCGGCCACCGACACCGCCGTCATGAGCTCGGCAGCTGCCCCGATGGCCGCGCACACGGACCCGATGCGCCCGGCACCCGCGCCGATGGCCGCGCACCCCGCCGACCACGTCCAGGCGGCGGGCGGCAAGGCCGCCTCGCACGCGGACGGGATGCGCCCGGCACCCGCGAGGCCGGCCGCGCACCCCACCGGCCATCCCGCAGCCGCAACCGCAGCCGCCAAGGCCACCCCCCGCGCGGACGAGGCCATGCGGGGCGCGCTGTGTCTGGCCACGACGCCCCGGTCCGAGATCCCGGCGCCTCCGGTCGCGGCGGTCGGGCTCGTGTTCCCGGCCGCCGTCCTGCTGCCGTGGGCCCGGCCGGGTTCGGACGGCACCCGGCGCCGGGGTCCACCGGCCGGCGGGCGCCGGCTCCTGCTCCAGGTGTGCATCGCGCGGACGTGACGAGACCTCCGGGATCCGGCTCGTCGCCGCGGTCCCGCACGGCTCTCCCACGTTCAGCCGCGCCGCCTGACGGCGCCCACCCGGAAAGACACAGCCATGTCCCAGCGTTTCCGCACGTCCCGCCGCGCCCTCGCGGCGGCCGCCGCCACTGCGGCGCTCACCCTGACCCTCGGCGCCTGCGGCTCCGGCTCCGGCCACGGCTCCGGCATGGACCACAGCGCCATGCCGTCCGCCTCGGCCTCGGCCCCGGGCGACGACATGGCGTCGATGCCCGGCATGGAGCCCGTGTCCGCCGGCAACGGCCTGGCCGCCGCGAAGGACGGCTACAAGGTGACCTCCACGGCCGCCACCGTCCCCGCCGGCAAGGCGGCCGCGTACCGCTTCGCCATCACCGGCCCGGACGGCAAGCCGGTCACCGGTTTCGCCGTCGACCAGACCCAGCGGATGCACTTCTACGCCATCCACTCCGACCTCACCGGCTTCCAGCACCTGCACCCCACCATGGCCGGGGACGGCACCTGGACCGCGCCGCTGGCCGCGCTGCAGCCGGGCACCTGGCGGCTGTACGCCTCCTTCACCCCGGACAGCGGCGCCGGCAAGGGCAAGGGCTTCGTGCTCAGCCGCACCGTGAAGGTGTCCGGCATGGCGATGACCTCGTCCCTGCCGAAGGCGTCCGGCACCGCCACCGTCGACGGCTACACCGTGGCGGTGAAGGGCGATCCGATGGCGGGCATGGGGCACCGGCTGACCGCCACCGTCACCAAGGACGGCAAGCCGGTCACCGACCTCCAGCCGTACCTCGACACCTACGCCCACCTGACCGCCTTCCACCAGGGCGACCTGGCCTTCGCCCACCTCCACCCGGAGACCGAGGTCGACGGCGACCACGGCGGGCCGACGCTGAGCTTCCACGCCGAGTTCGCCCAGTCCGGAAACTGGCGGATGTTCCTCCAGTTCCAGACCGGCGGCAAGCTGCACACCGCGTCCCTCACCCTGCACGTCGGCTGAACCGGCGACGCGCCCTGGCCGCGACCACGGCCAGGGCGCACCACCCCACTACCAGTGCCTGCCGTCAGTGCCCGCTGATGGTGAGTTCGTAGTCGCCGATCAGGTCGCCGAGCAGGGTTCCTGCGGTCAGGTCGCCGGTGACGTGGCCGGCCATGTAGAGACGGGAGTAGAGGACCTCGGCCCGCATCCACGCGTAGGCCTCGGCCCGGTGCGGGGAGAGGGCGCCGAGGAAGGTGACAGCCGCGGCGGAGCGGGCCGCGTGCCGGGAGGGGCAGGAGTACGGGCCCTTGGCGCCGGGCTCGATGCGCTTGTCCGGGCGCAGGCTCGGGTCCAGGACGAACGGGGCCGGCTGCCTGTCCTTGGCCGCCAGCTGGTCGCTGATCGTCTTGGCCAGCTTCAGGGCCGCCTTGAGCTCGGCCTTCTCCGCGGTGCCCTGCGCGGCGGGGATCAGTTCACGCTGGTCGTGCAGGTACCGCTTCCAGATGTCCTTCTTGCCGTTGAGCTCCAGCCAGCCGGCCGCCTTCTTCCCGGCGGCCGTACGGGTCCTGGCGAGGGCCTGGACCTGGTGGAGTTCGGCGGTTCGCTGCTTCGCCGTGGGCGGGGCGGGGATCTGCCTCACCGACCTCGTCGTCCGCTACCTCACCGAGTCCGGACACACCGCCGAGGGCCGCTACGACGGTCCCTCCGGGCTGGCCGCCGCCCGTGACCCCCGCCTGGACGCGGTCCTGCTGGACGTGATGCCGCCCGGGACGGACGGGGTCGAGGTGTGCCGGACGCTGCGCGGCGAGGGCGTCGACGTTCCCGTGATCCTCCTGACGGCGCGCGGCGCGATCAGCGAACGGGTCGCCGGTCTCGACGCCGGCGCCGACGACTTTGTGCGGGCGGTGGCCGTGGCTCATGGGGGTGCGGTGCGGGCGGACAATGCCGGGGGTGGGGCGGTGGTCACTCTCGATGTGCCTTGCTGAGGAGGGTGTCTCCTGCGCGCTCCACAGGGGTGCCGCGCCATGCCGTCAGGGCGCGCCCCGTGCCGGGCGCCGGAAGGTGAACGCCAACACCGCTCCCGCCCCGATGGGAATCGCCAGCACGGCAAAGCCATAGGTGAGCGTGGCCAAAGAGGCAACCGCCGCGACCAGCAACGGCCCACCCGCGTCGCCCAGTTCACGCCCGAGTTCCGCCGCCCCCATGGTCTGCCCCAACCGTTCCCGCGGCGTCGACGAGGCCAACGCGGCGAAACCGAGCGGGGTGATGAGACCCGTGCCGATGCCGATGAGGGCGGCTCCGGTGAGGATGCCGGTCAGGCCTGGCAGCATGGCACAGGCCAGGCCCACGGCGGTGACCAGCAGCCCCGCCGCCAGGCCGGAGCGAGTGGTGAGCCGCCCGTCGTCCAGGGCCCGCCCCGCACGCTGCTGGACCACGGCCGCACAGCCGGCGAGTACCGACACCGCCGCGCCGGTCGCGACCGTGCCCAGCCCGGCGGCACGGCCGGAGACCGGCAGGAAACCGACCCCGACCGACAGCGCGGCGGTCGCCGCCGCCAGCGCGGACGTCGAGGCGAGGAAGGCCGGGTCGGCGAGCCGCCGGGCCAGGTCCAGCACGGTCTGCCGGGCCTTCGGCAGCGGGGGTACGACGGGCACGGCGAGCGCGGCCCAGACGGCGACCGCCGCGCCCAGCACCGCCAGGACGGCGAACAGCAGCCGCAGCCCTCCGGCCCAGACCAGGACCCCGCCGAGCAGCGGACCGAGCGTGTAGCCGATGGACTTGTAGAAGCCGTAGCTGCCGAAGGCGCGGCCGTGCCCCGTGGCCGGGTTCAGCCGGGCCACCAGCGCGGACGCGGACGGTGAGAACGCGGAGGCCGCGGCGCCCTGGCCCAGCCGGGCCGCCCACAGCCAGCCCGGGCTGTCCGCCACCACGTACAGGGCGGACGCCGCGGCGAAGGCCACGAGTCCGCCGAGCAGCACCGGGCGGGCGCCGATCCGGTCGGCGAGGGTGCCGAACACCGGCTTGAGGATCACCTCGGCGCCGTCGTACAGGGCGAGCAGCCCGCCCAGCACCAGCAGGGAGGTGACCGCGCCCCGGGCGTGACCGCCGAGGTTGGCGGCGATGCCGTGCGCCCCGAAGGCCGTGGTGAACCCGGCCGCGTACAGCGGCCACATCCGCCGGGCCGGGGCCGCCGAGGCCGGCGCGGCCTCCGGCCCGGTTCTGCGCCGGTTCACCATGCCGGCGAACGTAGCAGGCCGGGCTACAGCCCCACATCCCGGCTGCGGAGGTCCTCCAGGGACTCGCGGCGGACCAGGAGCCGGGCGTGGCCGTCGCGTACGGCGACCACGGGCGGCCGGCCGACCAGGTTGTAGCCGGAGGCCATGGACAGGTGATAGGCACCGGCCACCGGTACGGCGAGCAGGTCGCCGGGACGAGTGTCGGCGGGCAGTTCCGCGTCGGCGGCCAGGACGTCCCCCGCCTCGCAGTGCCGGCCCACCACGGTGACCCGGGCGCGGTCCGCGGTGCTGGGCCGGCCGATCAGGCGGGGTGCGTACCGCACGCCGTACAGGGCCGGGCGCGGGTTGTCGCTCATGCCGCCGTCGACCGCCACGAAGATGTGGTCGCCCGTGTGCTTCACGGACAGGACGCGGTACACGGCGATCCCGGCCGGACCCACGATCGCCCGTCCCGGCTCGATGATCAGACGCGGGACGGGGAGCCCGGCCGCCGCGCAGGAGCCGGCGAGTTCCGCACGTACCTTGCGGGCCAGTGCCGTCAGGTCCAGGGCCGCCTCGCCGGGGCGGTAGGCGATGCCGTGGCCGCCGCCGAGGTCGAGTTCCGGCAGGACCAGCCCGTGCTGCTCGTACAGGCGGGCCATCAGCCCGACCATGCGCCGTACGGCGACGAGGTACGGCTTGACACTGACGATCTGCGAGCCCAAGTGGCAGTGCAGACCGGTGAGTTCGAGCTGTGGCTGGTCGAGTATGCGGGCGATGGCGTGCTGGGCGTGGCCGTCGGAGATGGACAGGCCGAACTTCTGGTCCTCCGTGCCGGTGCGGATCTTCTCGTGGCCGCCCGCGCTGACCCCCGGGACGACCCGGACCATGACCCTCTGGTGGCCGTCCGGCCCGACGGCGGCGGCGAGCCGCGCGATCTCGGCGGGGCTGTCGATGACGATCCGGCCCACGCCGGGCCGCAGGGCGGTGTCCAGGTCGCGCGGGGACTTGGCGTTGCCGTGCAGCACGATCCGCTCGGGCGGGAAGCCGGTGGTGACGGCGAGTTCGAGTTCCCCGGCGGAGCAGACGTCCAGGCCGAGGCCCTCCTCGTCCATCCAGTGGGCCATGGCACGGCACAGGAACGCCTTGGCCGCGTACAGCACTTCGGCGTCCGGGAAGGCGTCCCGATAGGTACGGCAGCGGTCGCGGACCTCGGCCTCGTCCAGGACGTAGACGGGGGTGCCGAAGCGGCCGGCGACCTCGGCGAGCGGCACGCCGCCCACGGAGAGGTCGCCGCGGACCGGCTCGGCGGTGGACGCGGGCCACACCAACAGGTCGGCGGCGGTGGCGGGTTCGTGGGCCGTGGTCATCGTCGTCCTCCCCTCTCAGGCTGCGAAAACGGGCGCGGGGTCGGACACCGGCCCGGGGGCGGGCGCGGGGTCGGACACCGGCCCGGGGGCGGGCGCGGTGAACTGGGGGTCCAGCGTGAGGACGGTGACACCCAGCGGCGCGGTCAGCGCGCGCAGGGCGGGCTCGGCGAGACGGATCCAGGCCTGGCCGGCGCCGAGGGTGGCGGCCAGGCGGCGCTCGGAGGTGAAGCCGACGGCCGTACGGTCGCCGAGCGGCGTCCGGAAGATCCGGGCCGCGTATCCGAAGGGCCCCGGCCGGACCGGGACGTACAGGGGTCCGGCCGGGAACGGATCGGAGGGCTCGGGGTCTTCGCCGTAGCGGAGTTCTGCCATGGGGTGCCTCCCGAAAGGCGGTGCGCGAGGTTCTGGGATGCCCCGGAAGCGGGGAGGCGGACCGGGACTCGGTGTCGACGGTATGCCCGGTCGGCGGGGGTACGGGGAGGGCCCTGACGTGACGCTGACGGCGATCCGGCCGGCCTTGACGGCACGCTGACGCCGCTGGCGGGAGGGCATCGGAGAGGCCGTCAGAAGGGTGTCAGGAACAGGCGTACGCCCTGTTCGAGAGCCCCGGGGCGAGGTGTGATGGAGGGGATTTCCAAGGAGGAGCCGATGTCCGAGAACCGCCCGCCTTCGGCCGCCCGGGTCGTGGTGGGAGTCAGCGGCTCGCTGGGCGGTGCGACCGCCCTGGGCCGGGCCGCGTACGAGGCAAGGATCCGGGGAGCCGAACTCTGGCCGGTGCTGGCGTGGGAGCCACCGGAGGGGGACGTCGTCTCCCGCAGGTTCCCGTCCTCGGGCCACATGACCGAGGAGTGGGAGCGGCTTGCGCGCGAGCGGCTGATCAAGGCCCTGCGCGAGGTGTTCGGCGGCACGGACACCGGGCTGCCGGGACAGGCGCTCGTCGTCCGGGGCGCACCCGGACCGGCGCTGGTGCGGACCGCCGACCGGGCCGTCGACCTGCTGGTGATCGGCGCCGGCCGGCGGGGCCGAATGCGCCGGGCGCTGTGGCCGTCGGTCAGCCGCTACTGCCTCGCCCACGCCACGTGCCCCGTCCTCGCGGTCCCACCGTCACCGCTGCAGGCGGACCTGGCGGCGGTACACCGCCGGAACATCTGGCGGCTGCGGATGAACGCCGGGGACTTGGAGCGGGAGTTCCACACGGTGCCGCCGGAGGTCTGAGGGCGCCGGGGGTCGCTTCAACGCCCCCCGCAGCCGAACGAACACGGCAAGCCCCCCGAACCTGAGGTCAGGACATGGCTGCCGGCAGGCGATCCGGCGCCGTCGGCACGGCGAGCACCATCGTGAGCCCCCCACCCGGCGTGTCCTCGGCACGCAGCATGCCGCCCACCGCCTCGGCGAACCCCCGGGCGACGGCGAGGCCGAGCCCGATGCCGACCCCCCGCGGAGCGTCCCCGTACCGCTGGAAGGGTTCGAAGATGCGGTCCTTGGCCTCGTCCGGGACCCCGGGCCCGCGGTCCACGACCCGCAGTTCGACCACATCGGCGAGGGCGCTCGCGGAGACCAGGACCCGCTCCCCCGGCGGGCTGTACTTGACGGCGTTCTCGACGACGTTCGCGACGGCCCGCTCCAGCAGCCCCCGGTCCACGTGGACCATGGGCAGCGTCTCGGGGATGTCCAGGTCCACGCTGTCCTCGGGCACCCCGCCGAGCGCCATGGGCACGACCTCGTCGAGGTCGGTCTCGCGGATGATGGGGGTGACCGTGCCGGTCTGCAGGCGGGACATGTCGAGCAGGTTGCCCACGAGATGGTCGAGACGGTCGGCGCCCTCCTCGATGGCCTGCAGCAGGTCCGCCCGGTCCTGTTCGGACCACTCGACGTCGTCCGACCTGAGCGAGGTCACCGCGGCCTTGATGCCGGCGAGCGGAGTGCGCAGGTCGTGGCTGACGGCGGCGAGCAGCGCGGTCCTTATGCGGTTGCCCTCCGCCAGTTCCTTCGCCCGGCCGGCCTCGCTCTGCAGCCGCTGCCGGTCCAGGACCACGGCGGCCTGCGCGGCGAACGCGGCCAGCACCCGGCGGTCGGCGGCCGGCAGCACCCGGCCGCGCAGGGACAGGGCCATGTGGTCGCCGACCGGTACGTCGACGTCCGCGTCCTCCGGGATCCCGGCCGGCCGGGGTCCCACGCTGCCGGCGCAGGTCCAGGGAGCGGTCTCGCCGGTCCGTTCCAGCAGGGCCACCGACTCCATGCCGAAGGTCTCGCGAACCCGTTCCAGCAGCGCCTCCAGGGTGGTCTCGCCGCGCAGGACGTTGCCCGCGAGGAAGGAGAGGATCTCGGACTCGGCGCGCAGCCGGGCGGCTTGATGGGTGCGCCGGGCGGCGAGGTCCACCACCGAGGCCACCGACACGGCGACCCCGACGAAGATCGCGATGGCGACGATGTTCTTCGGGTCGGCGATCGTCAGCGTGTGGACAGGCGGGGTGAAGTACCAGTTGAGCAGCAGGGAGCCCACCACCGCGGAGGCCAGTGCCGGGAAGAGCCCGCCCAGCAGGGCCGCCGCGACCGTCAGGGTCAGGAACAGCAGCATGTCGTTGGCGAGGCCGACGTCCGGGGTCGCGCTGGTGAGCAGCCAGGTGAGCAGCACCGGGCCGAGCACTCCGACGGCCCAGCCCCAGATGACCCGGGAGCGGCCGAGACGGGCGCCGCGCGCCACCGGCAGTCCGCGTCCCTTGCCCGCCTCGTCGTGCGTGATGAGGTGGACGTCGAGGTCGGGGCCGGACTCGCGGGCGACCGTGGCGCCGACCCCCGGCCCGAAGACGTACTGCCAGCTCCGGCGGCGGGAGACACCCAGCACGATCTGCGTGGCGTTCACGCCCCGCGCGAAGTCGAGCAGGGAGGCCGGTATGTCGTCGCCGATCACGTGGTGGAAGGTGCCGCCCAGATCCTCCACCAGCGTGCGCTGGACGGCGAGTTCCTTCGGGGAGGCCGAGGTCAGCCCGTCGCTGCGGGAGATGTACACGGCCAGCACCTCGCCGCCGGCACCCTTCTCCGCCAGGCGCGCGGCACGCCGTATCAGGGTCCTGCCCTCCGGGCCGCCGGTCAGGCCGACGACGATCCGCTCCCGCGAGCCCCAGATCGTCGACACCCGGTGTTCGCTGCGGTAGGCGTTCAGGTACTCGTCGACCCGGTCCGCCACCCACAGCAGCGCCAACTCGCGCAGCGCGGTGAGGTTTCCGGG
>NZ_JBFAWG010000140.1:0-12702 GCF_040680215.1 Streptomyces sp. NPDC052107 | reverse complement strand
CCTCCATGCTCACCGGCCGGACGAACACACTCGGTCGACGCCCCACGACCACCTCCAAGATCAGATCTTGGAGACAGTCTGCTGGCCGACGGGCAACAGGTCGATTACCCGGCCAAGGCGGCGTGACAAGCCACTAGCTGAGTCTCCGACGCGATCGCGCGTCCCGGTGCCCAATCTCCTCGCCGGATGCGCGCACGCAGAATCTCGGCGAGTTGCCGGTACGGCGTGAGCGGGGCGCCGTGATCAATCTCCGCATCCGGATCAATGGCCATGACTGGAAGCGTGGCGGTGCTGTGCATCGCGGTACTGCTCGCTGCACGTGATGCTGCCGCCGATGACGGGTTGAGCACAGGTTCCGCAGTTACGTGCGCACCTGGGGTTTGCGATGCCGAGGCACAGAGCGTCAGAAGGAATCCGGGTAGTTCGGGTAATGACAGGTCGGTGACTCATGGCGGGGCGGTGAAGCCCAGCGGCGGCGGTGGTGGAGGAGGGCCGGAAGGCCCGCCGACGGTCACGTCGACCGGTTGGGAGTACGACCTGGGTGGCGGCATTGGGATCTTGCCGCGCTTCGATCCCGAGAAGCCGGAGAAGCCGAAGCCGGGCGGTGGCCGGCAGCAGGTGCCCGTAGAGGTGGTCGTCCAAGAGGCGGTGAAGCGGCTGAAGTTGCCGAAGCCGCTGATCCGCACGAGCCCGGACGAGGAATTCGTGCAGGTGGTGCACGTGCCGACGTGGATGTGGGTGGAGGGGTCTACGTGGGGGCCGGTGTCGGCGTCGGCTGCTGTAGAAGGCGTGAGCGTGACGGCGACGGCGCGGCCGCGGAAGGCGGTGTGGTCGATGGGCGAAGGCGGGCAAGTGGTGTGCCAAGGGCCGGGGACGCCGTACTCGGATGCCTACAGTCCCCAGGAGTCGTCGCCGGACTGCGGTTACACCTATCAGCGGGCTTCGGTGCCGGGCCGGGCGTACACGGTGTCGGTGCGGGTGACCTGGGATGTCGAGTGGCATGGCGGTGGGCAGACCGGGGTTGTCCCGGGGCTGGTGATGGCCGCGCAGCGGAGGCTGGTGGTGGATGAGGTGCAGACCGTAGTGACGCGCTGACGGCTCGAAGCACGCGGCGTGGCCCCTGGCGTCGGGGTCGGCCGATTGGACGTTGGAACTCTTCTGATCGTGGGGTGAGTTGTGGGTACCTCCATGTCTTCTCCGGGCCTGAAGGGCGGCGGAGTGCGGGTGCCGGGAGCGCGCCAGTCCGGCCCGGAGCAGCAGCCGGCGGTGACGGGTACCCGTCGGCGCAGGGTGGGCTGGGTGTGGGCCGGAGTGGGCGCGGTGGTTGTCTCGGCGGTCGGTTTCACCCTGGTTGCGCAGGCGATGGGGGAGCGGAATCAGGTTCTGGTGCTTGCCCGCGATGTGCCGGCCGGACAGGTACTCAAGCCTGGTGATCTGCGCGTAGCGAAGGTGGGCGCGGAGACGGGCGTAGTGCCCGTCGCGGGCCGGGCCACGGTGCTGGGACGGCGGGCCAGCGTGCCGCTGGTTGCCGGATCACTGCTGGCCCCCGGTCAGGTGGGCACAAGCGCTGTCTTCCCGCCGAAGGGGTTTTCACAGGTGGCGTTCGCCATCGAGCCCGGCGGTGCGCCACCGGACCTCACTCGTGGAGAGCGGGTCGCCGTCCTTCCCGGCCCGGCCGACGCCGGAGCGCCGGGCGACGAGGAGCAGGCGGCGTCGACGGTGGCCGGGACGGTGACGGGGGTGCGGGAGCCGGAGTCGGCGGGTGGGCCGCGGGTGGTCACGGTGTTGGTGGAGACCGGCGCGGCTTGGCGGGCGGCGCAGCTGCAGCATCCGCGTGTGGTGGTGCTTCCCGCGGAGGGGCGTGAGGCTCCGTGAGGCGGCTGATCGTCGTCGGGTCCATCACCGGTGCGCCGGGGGTGACGACGACGGCGCTGGCTCTTGCTGCCGTGTGGCCGTCGGAGGCGGATGGCGGGGTGCGGCCGGTGATGGTGGAGGCGGATTCCTCCGGCGGTGACCTGATGATTCGCTTTGGTCTACCGTCGGCTCCTTCGCTGTTGGATGTCGCAGCGGCGGCGCGGCTGCGGTATCCGGGTTCGTTGCTGGGAGCGGCGAGCGAATTGCCTTTCGGGGTTCGGGCGGTGGCGGCGGTGCCTGGCCGTGGCCCGTGCCGGGAGTCTGTGCGACTGCTGGCGGGTGAGGCTGGGCAGCGGGTGCTGCGGGGAGACTTACACGACCGGGGCACCGTGGTGCTGGATGTGGAGCGCCTCGGTGATGACGTGGAGCCGCTTGTCGCTGCTGCTGACCGCATCGTGCTGGTGACTCGTGGCGGCGCCGAG
The DNA here is from genome assembly GCF_040680215.1 of Streptomyces sp. NPDC052107. NCBI lineage: Bacteria > Bacillati > Actinomycetota > Actinomycetes > Kitasatosporales > Streptomycetaceae > Streptomyces > Streptomyces sp. NPDC052107. The sequence continues at coordinate 10,366 of NZ_JBFAWG010000140.1, read as the reverse complement.
CCTCTGACGCACGTGTCCGCCTATGGCCTGAACGCTGGCGCGTGTGCCGGGCGGCTGACGTTGGCCGTGGTCGGGCCGTGCCCGTACCCGGCTGAGGAGATTGCGAACACGCTTGGGATCGGGCATGTGGTCTTCCTGCCCTGGGATGCCAAGGGCGTGGCCGCGGTGAGCAACCCCATGCAGAGCGCGCTGCGCATTGCCGGGTTCCGTCCGTCACCGCTGATGACCGCCGCGCGCATGCTGGCGCGTCAGCTGGCCGATCCGCAGGCGAGCACGATGAGGACGAGCGCCAGGGACGGCGGCCGTGTGACCGAGAGATATGCGGTGCAACGGGCTGGCCGGAGCTGGACGGGTCTGGTTCGGGTGCCGGGAGCCGAGGAGAGTGGATCATGAGCGAGCTGCTGATGCCGCCGGGGGTGGTGTCCGGTGGTGGCGAGCAGGAAGTGGCGCACCTGGTGCGCCGGCGCGTGGCGGCCCGGCTGGCGGCGTACGCCGGCGAACGCGAGTCGGCCGGTTTGCCGGCGGAGGACGAATCGGCGCGGCAAGCCACCGTCGGACTTCTGCTCGCGGAGGAACTGGGGGAGCAGCGGCGTCAGGCGCTGGCCCGGGGCGGTCAGCTGATGGATGCGGCCATGGAGGAGCGGATCGCGCAGGCGGTCAAGGACGCGCTGTTCGGCACTGGACGCCAGGAGCGGCTGCTGGCCGATCAGGGAGTCGAAAACATCTGCGTCAACGGCTGCGATGTGGTCTGGGTCAAGGACGCGGCAGGCACATGGCGCCGTGAGGCACCGGTGGCCGCCTCGGATGAGGAACTGGTGGAACTGGTGCGCACACTGGCTGCCCGCACGGGCGGGGAGGAACGGCGCTTCGACCGGGGCATGCCGCGTCTGAACCTGCAGCTCCCCGATGGTTCGCGGCTGTTTGCGGTGATGGCGGTTACCGGGCGGGTGTCGCTGACGATCCGGCGTCACCGTTTCCCTGCCACCTCGATGGCGGAGCTGGTGCGGCTGGGCGTGTGCGACGAGCAGCTGGCGGGATTCCTGCGGGCGCTGGTGCGGGCGCGTAAGAACATCGTGATCGGCGGCGGCACCAATGTCGGCAAGACTACGGTGCTGCGGGCTTTCGCTCACGAGATCCCGCCCGAGGAACGGCTGGTGACGATTGAGGACACCTTCGAACTCGGTCTGGACGCGGACCCGGTGGCGCACCCGAACGTGGTGGCCATGCAGGCCCGGGAGCCGAACATCGAGGGGCAGGGCGGCATCGACCAGGCGGAGCTGGTGAGGTGGGGGCTGCGGATGTCACCGGACCGGGTCATCGTCGGGGAGATCCGCGGGGCCGAGGTCATCCCGATGTGCAACGCCATGAGCCAGGGCAACGACGGCTCGCTGTCCACCATCCACGCCTCCACCTCGCGCGGGGTGTTCACCAAACTCGCCTCCTACGCTGCGCAGGCCCCGGAACGCCTCACGGTGGAGGCGACGAACCTGATGGTGGCCTCCGCGGTCCACTTCGTCGTCCATCTGGGCTGGGACGCCGAAGGCCGGCGGGTCATCGATTCGGTGCGCGAGGTCATCGACGCGGACGGGGCACAGATCGTTGAGGCCTCGTGGCCGGTAGACCGAGCCTGAAGGGCTGCTGCGATTTGCGCGGCTTCTGCGACGGCATCCGCCTCGTCACCGGTGATGTTCTGGTTCGCCGCTAGTTCTCGTGTCACGCGATTGATTTCCGGGTCATGGTGGGGACGAAGTCTCATTTCGCCGTCGAGTATCTCGATCACCTGGCGACCGAGGTAGAACCGGAGGTCGCGAGCCAGTTCCCTGCGGGAGGCCGGCGGGGCGACGAGGACGATTTCGGGGAAGGCACGGGTGATCGCCTGCCAAAGTGGGTAGCGGCGGTGGAAGGTGCGGTAGTCGGATATCCATGCCATGGCCCTGCCGAGGCCGACGCCCCAGGCGGGCATGGTGAACCCTACGGCGAAGAGAGCGGCCGTGACGCTGGCGAACATGGGGGTCACAACGGAGTTGACGAAGCCGAGTGGTGAGATGCCGAGCTTGTCCCAGATGAGGGAGATGGCCTTGGGCAGGCAGTAGCCCAGGCCGGCGACTGCTCCCACGGTGACGATGCGCTGGCCGCGGCGCAGCCAAGGCCGGCCGACGATCTTGGAGTAGCGCCAGCAGAGACGGATCAGGCCGATCATGCTGACCGTGAACAGGGTCTGGTGGATGAGGAGCAACTCCCAGAAGTACGCGGTCGGCGGTATGTTGTCGCTTGAGCAGGTTGCGATGCCACCGCATGATCGTGTCCGGGCGTACCAGCACCAGGAGCTCGCGCAGCTTCTCCCTCGGCAGATGGTGGAGCAGGCAAGCGAGGGCAGCGCGGTCGGTGTCGGTGAACTTGGGCTTGTAGACCTGGCGTTGCAGTACGAGCAGTTGGTGCCGTAGGGCAAGGATCTCGATGTCTTTGTCCCGGTCGCTCATCCGCAGCAGGCGCAGGAGCGACAGGGTGTTGGTCGCGGCGAGGTAGGCCAGGCGCAGCATCACGAGATCACGATGGCGTCCGCGTCTGTGCGCATGAAGACATCGGAATGGTCAGCGGGCGCGATCCGAAGGCAGTCGATCAAGGCCTCTACCTGGGTGGATGATTTATCGGCACCCGCAGAGATCGAACTGGCCGTTGACACGCCCAGGCGCGCACCGCAAGCACAGACCATGCGACGGGCGTCCTGGGATGAGACAGGCGTAAGCCGCACCCCGTCCCAGCCGTCATCCCATACGGCACATCCGCCACATCCACTCCACCAAGCCCGCAGGGATGATGCCACGCGATCGAAAAGCCCTGGATAAAGCGTACTTTCAGGTGAAAACCACCTCTAAGGGAACTGAGTCTTTATCAGAACCGGAACTGATCATGTCGATTTTCGGGCTAGTCCTAATTGATCATGGCCGGATATACCTCTTCTCGAACTCGGGCGACATGGAGTCGCCGAGGCTCGAAGGAGGCGTCTTCCATGCCCAGTCGGCTTGGGATTCCCCGGCGAAGACCACCCAGATTGCTGTCCCGGCGCTGGAGTCTGCGCGTCGTAGGCACGCTGGTCCTCTCGCTCACCGCACAGGCGGCGGCCACGGTGAGCGGGACAGGACAGGCAGTCGCGGACAACCTCAGATGGCAACAATCAGCGCAGAAGCACATCCCGCAGGGGAAAACGCGGGCAAAGGCCAACGGCCCGCTCACCGCTTCCGACGTCGCCTCGGCGATCGCCACGGCGCGACTGCGCAAGCGCAAGGTTGAGATCCTGGACGAGTTGACCGCCCAGACGACGACCTGGGCCAACCCCAACGGTTCGCTGACCACCAACTCCTATGCTGCGCCGGTCCGGTTCAAGCGGAACAAGGCCTGGGTCGACGTGAACACCACGCTCCAGGCGGCCGCTGACGGCACGGTCGCTCCCAAGGCGCAGCCGGACGGTCTACGACTGGCGGACGGCGGCAAGAACGCCGTTCTCGCCGTACAGGGCACGGGCAGGCACAAGGTCGCGGTGGGCTGGAAAGGCACGTTGCCCAAGCCCTCCCTGCACGGCGACACCGCCCGGTACTCCAACGTCACACCGGGCGCGGACGTGACCGTCCAGGCGACGCGGACCGGCTTCGAGGAGAACGTCGTCCTGAAGTCCCGTCCGGCGGCCGGTTATTCGGTCACCATCCCGGTCTCCGCCGAAGGTCTGACCGCCAAGCAGGCGAAGAACGGATCGATCACTTTCACCAACGCGGCCGGGAAGATCGCCGGACGCATCCCCGCACCGGCGATGTGGGACGCCAAGGTCGACGCCAAGTCGCTGGAACACACACACCGCATGCGGGTGTCCATGTCGATGAAGCAGTCCGGCGACACGGTGGACCTCACCCTCACCCCGGACGCGAAGTTCCTGGCCGACCCCGCGACCCGGTACCCGGTCACCGTCGACCCCTCCGCGACCCTGTCCACCGTGCTGGACACGTTCGTGGAGAACACCGACGCCACGGCCGAGTACCTGTCGACCGACCTGAAGCTGGGCACCTACGACGCGGGAACCGATGTCGCCCGCTCCTTCCTGCAGTTCCCGGTCTCCCAGCTGGACAACACCAAGATTCTGTCCTCGTCGCTGAACCTGTACGAGTACTGGTCCGGCAACTGTGTGCAGAACTCCTGGGAGTTGTGGCAGACCGGCGCCGCCGGCTCCGGCACCCTCTGGTCGAACCAGCCAACGTGGACGACGAAGTACGCCACCACCACGCAGACCAAGGGGTACCCGTCCTCCTGCGGAGGTTCCATACCGGCCGGCTGGGTGTCGATCGATCCCACCACGCTGCTGCAGTACGCGGGTGACCACGGCTACAGCTACTCCAACATTGGTATCCGGGCGACCAACGAGACCGACTCCAACAGCTGGAAGCGGTTCTACTCGGCCAACGCGCCCAGCAACGTGCCGTATCTGTCGGTGACGTACAACTCGTACCCGATGACCTCCGCGCCGACGGCGGCACCCGGTGTCTCCGCGGTCTCCGGATCCACCACCACCCTGTACAGCAACACCACCACCCCGCAGCTGCAGGCCACGGTGACCGACGCCGACGGCGGCAACGTCATGTCCCAGTGGAACGTCTACGACACCACGGGCGGCGGCAACACTCAGGTCATCGCGGACCTCAACGGCTCCTGGACGGACTCGGGCGGCATCTCCAGCGCCAGCGTGCCCGCCGGCAAACTGGTGGACGGCCACACCTACACGGCCTGGCCGTGGGGATACGACGGCTCGCTGTGGGCCCGGCAGACCGTGCCGAGCGGCCTGGTCTTCACCGTCGACACCACCAAACCGGGTGCGCCGACGGTCTCCTCGACCGACTACCCCTCCGGAGCGTGGGCGAACGGGGCCGGCCAGGCCGGCAACTTCACCATCACTCCGCCCGCCTCCGGCTCCGACACCTCCGGCGTGGTCTGGCAGTTGGACGCGAACATGCCGACGACCACCGCGACCACCGGCAGCGCGGTGACGGTGTCGGTCACCCCGCCGACCGACGGTTCGCACACCCTCACCGTCGCCACCCGGGACCTGGCGGGCAACCTCTCCTCCTCGACGACCTACCAGTTCAACGCGGGCGCGGGAGCCGTGACCGCGCCCGAGGAGGGCACCCGTACCGACAAGCGGGTCACCCTGGCCGCGGCCGGGCCCAGCACCGCGCAGTCGGTGACCTTCCAGTACCGGCGCTCGGCCACCGATGCGTGGACCACGGTCCCGGTCGCGAACGTGACCAACGGCGGCAACCCCGTCTCCGCCTGGCCGGTCAACATGGTCAGCGAGGCCTCTCCGTCCCTGCTGTGGGATGTCGCCTCCACCCTGGGCGACGACGGGTCCGTGCAGGTCCGTGGCGAGTTCGCCACCGGTTCCGGGACCTATGACTCCTCGGCGGTCACCTTCACCCTGGACCGGTTGTCCTCGCAGTCGGCGACCTCTCAGGTCGGCCCCGGGACGGTGAACCTGTCGACGGGCGACTACTCCCTGTCGGCCACCGATGCGTCGGCGTTCGGCATCTCGGTCGGCCGCAGCAGCTCCTCCCGGAACCCTTCCAACGGATCGCTGACCGGACTGGCCGCCCCGTTCGGACCGCAGTGGACCATGGGCGGCGTCTCCGCCAACGCGGCAACGGCCTACACCGAGATCCGCCCGGTGACCTCCACCGCCGTCCAGCTCGTGCTGGCGGACGGCAGCGAGGTGGCCTTCACCAAGAACAGCGACGGATCCTGGACGCCTGAGCCCGGCCGGGAGTCGTACGCCCTCAGCTACAACGGCTCGGCGGACAAGTACACGCTCACCGACGACAACGGCACCGTGACGGTGTTCGCCAAGTCAGCGAGCACCGCCGGGGTGTGGACGGTGGCCACGACCACGCCGACCGGTTCGGGCAACGCCAGCCTGTACCGCTTCGACGCCGTGACCCAGGGCGGCGCCACCCTGATGCGGCCGGCCCGGATCGCCGCACCCACCTCCGCGGCCTCCGACCTGAACGCCTCGTGCCTGACCCCGGCCACCCCCGCTGTCGGCTGCCGTGTGCTGGAAGTCGACTACGCGTCGGCCACCACGGCCACCGGCACGACCGACGGCACCTTCGGCGACTACTCGGGCCAGGTCGACCAGATCGTGCTGTGGGCCACCGACCCGGCCGACGGCACCGAGACGTCCACGGTCGTGGCCCAGTACGCATACGACTCGAGCGGCATGCTGCGCCAGGTCTGGGACCCCCGGATCAGCCCCCACCTGGTCACCTCCTACTCCTACGACACCACCGGCCGGGTCACTGCGCTGACGCCGCCCGGCCAGCTTCCGTGGACGTTCGCCTACGGAACCGCGGGCACCGACGGCGACAGCAACGCCGGCCGGCTGCTCTCCGCCTCCCGGCCGACCCTGGCGCCCGGTACCGCGTCGACCACCAACGGCACCGCCACCACGAACCTGGTGTACGACGTGCCGCTGACCACCGGCGCGGGCGGCCCCGACACCATGGGGACCTCGGACGTGGCGGCATGGGCGCAGAGCGACGTGCCCACCGACGCGACCGCGGTCTTCCCGCCCGATCAGACCCCGGCGTCCCACACCGGAGCGGGAAACCTGGCCACCGGCGACTACACCCGGGCCACCGTGCACTACCTCGACGTCTCGGGGCGTGAGGTCAACACCGCCGCACCGGGCGGCCACATCACTACCACCGAGTACGACGGGGACGGCAAGACCGTCCGTGAACTGTCCGCGTCCAACCGCGAACTGGCCCTCGCGGCGAGCGCCAACGCCGAGCTGGTCACCCTGGGCCTGTCCTCGATGACCACCGCCCAGCGCGCGACAGCCCTGTCCACCCAGTACGTCTACGACGCGAGCGGTCTCGACGAGACCGACACCTACGGGCCGACCCACCAGGTCACCCTGCAGCACGCGGTCGCGGCTTCCGGATCGTCCGCCGCGCTCGCCGCGGGCACCGTGGTGGCGGCACGGGCCCACATCCACAACACCTTCGACGAGGGCCGGCCCACCGACGGCAGCGCCAACGTCGCCGACGAGATCACCACGACGGTCACCGGCATCAGCATCCCGGGATACGCCTCGGACGCCGACACCCGCACCGTGAAGACCTACTACGACTGGACCCTCGGCAAGCCGGTCAGGTCGGTCACCGACCCGACCGGTCTGGCCATCACCACGACCAAGGCGTACAACAGCCAGGGGTCGACGACCTCGACGTCCCTGCCCGCCTCCAGCGGTTCGGACGCCGGAACGACCACGACCAGCTACTACACGGCCACCGGCTCGGCTCCCTGCGGCGGTCACCCGGAATGGGCGGACCTGGTCTGCCAGACCGGGCCGGCCGCGAACATCACCGGCGGCGGCTCCAACCCGGCCCAGCGGGTGACCTCCACGACCACCTACGACATGTACGGAACGGTCGCCACCGTCACCGAGACCGCGAACGGCGTCACCCGGACCACCACCACCTCGCACGACAGCGCCGACCGCCCGGTCCAGGTGACGATCACCGGCGGGGTCGGCCAAGCGGTGCAGACCACCACCACCGACTACGACCCGGGCAACGGCCAGGAGTCGTCGACCAATGGCACAGACGGGCGCAGCGTCAGCCAGGCCTACGACCAGCTCGGCCGGCTGATGAGCTCGACCGACGCCGACGGCAACACCGCGGCCACCCAGTACGACGCGCTGGACCGGCCCACCAAGGTGACCGACTCCGCCCCGTCCACGACCACCTACACCTACGACACCGCGCAGGACCCGCGCGGCCTGCTCACCTCCCAGACCGACTCCAACGCCGGCACCTTCACGGCCGGTTACGACGCCGACGGCAACCTGGCCACCGAGGCCATGCCCGGCTCGGTCACGATGCAGCAGACCCTGGACACCACGGGCCGTACCACCGCCCGCAGTTACACCGACTCGTCGGGCAACGTGCTGGTCAGCGACCAGGCGACGTTCTCCGCGAGCGGGCAGCAGGCCGGCCACGCGCTGTCCACCTCGGGCGGGCTCGGCGTCGACGACAGCTACGGCTACGACGCGGCCGGGCGGCTCACCTCGGTGGCCGAGACGGCGATCCAGGGCCAGGCGAAGACCTGCACGCAGCGGACCTATGCCTTCGACGCCGACTCCAACCGCACCTCACTGACCACCGCCGTGGGCACAACCACCCTCGACGGCTCCACCCCGAGCTGCCCCACCAGCGGCGGCACGGCGACCACCTACAGCTACGACAGCGCGGACCGGCTGGTCACCAGCGGATACACCTACGACGCCTTCGGCCGCACCACGGCCGAACCAGGCGGCACCACCACCGCCTACTACGTCAACGACCTCGTCTACCAGCAGACCAAGGGCACCGGCAGGTCCACCTGGCTGACCGACCCGACAGGCCGCATCCGGGCCTACACCACCGAGTCCGACGCCACCGGCACCTGGACGCAGACCGCGTCGAGGACCAACCACTACGACGGCTCCTCCAGCGCTCCCTCCTGGACCCTCGAGAACAGCACATCGGGCGCCTACACCCGCCAGATCGCCGACATCACCGGGGATCTGGGTGCCAGCTACTCCTCGTCGAACGGCGACATCACACTGCAACTCAGTGATCTGCACGGGGACATCACCATGTCCCTGCCGATCAACGACGCGGGCGCGTCGGTGACCGTGACGGCCACCGACGAGTACGGCAACCCGATCGCCACCACCCCCAGCACCCGCTACGACTGGCTCGGCAGCAAGGAGGTCTCCAGCGAGACGCCCACCGAGGACGTTCTGATGGGCGCGCGGCTCTACAACCCGGCACTCGGGCGCTTCCTGTCGGTCGACCCCGTACCGGGCGGCGGCGCCAACGACTACGTCTACTGCTCGGGTGACCCGGTCAACTGCACCGATCTGAGCGGCCGGTACGACGACGGCAACATCGCGCAGAGCACTTCGGCCGAGCGGCACTGGTGCTACTGGCCCTGGCACTGGCGGATCTGCGCCTACATCGCAGCGGACGCCTACGCCGCACGCTCCGAGGCCACGTATCTCTTCGGCAGCGTGAACGGTCGCAGCTACGGCGATGCCTTCCAGCACATCCTGTGGATGGCACTCCTCTCCTACGATGTGGGGGCGGGAACCGCACGCGCCGCGGGGCAACGCCATGAGGACTTCTCCGGCAACGATTCCAGATACATGGCGCTGCACAACAACAACATCGGCATCGAAGTCGGCGAGGTCATGCACTACTACCACTATTCGCGCGGCGGGCGGGCATTCGCCCGGACCGTTGTCTGGTGGTCGTGGCTGGAGGCCTGCTACGGGGACGCCTATGTGCCGCGTTATGTGGGTTACCAGGCGAGGGTGTGTTATGGGTGATGGCGCAGTGCGGCTGCCGAGACGGCTCTGGCCTCGCTCGCGTCGCCGGCAGGCAGTCATCTGCGTCCTGCTCCTGGTGGCCGCACTGGCCATCGCCGAGTGGTACCGCTCTCAACCGGACGCCCAGGTCAAAGCCCGGATCGCCGTCCTCAGAAAGGACCCGATCCTGACGGCCTTCCGAGCAGAACTGGGACAGCCGGACAATCCGGTCACTCGCTGGAAATGCACCATGGAACTGCCGCCTGCCTACTCGGAGGATTTCCATGCGAAGGCGGCCACCGAGAGCGTCCAGAGCATCGCGGCGATTGCCCGCGGCGCGGGCTGGACAACCAGGATCAACCATCAACCCGACCGATCATTCACCGTCGAACTGCATAAGTCCTTCGGAACCTGGGCGAGCGATTCGCTCTTGCTGCTGCACCAGGGCAGCGTGACCGTGGAACTCGACGCCGTCGACAACGATCACGCTTCCTGCTAGCCACAGGGGCTGCGGGGGGGGGGCGAGTGCAAGGCGCCTGACAGGGCAACAGCCCAGGTCGGGCGCCTTTTCTCATTCCGTTGGCCGAGTTCGGATTCTCGGTCGCCGTGGCTTCCTGACGTGCGAAATGGGCCTTGAGCTTCCGGATTCGCTCTGTCTTCTCGGGGTTGGCCTTCGGCGACCGAGCGACGAGGACGCCTGTCTGGACTTGCTGCTTCTGACAGTGGCCCTCAGTGAGGTTTTATCAGCGAGACGATCTCTGTGGGGCCGGGGCGATCGGTGGCGTCGCTGGCGAGCGGGTGCGGCCCCCGGGTTGCGGAAAGACATGAAGCCCCTGGTAGGACAGGTCTCTCTCACAAGATCGTCCGCTGAACCAGAGGCCAACACCGCTGCATTTAGCCGTGAGCGGCCTGGTCAAGGGGGTTGAACGAGGCAACGGGACTCTTGAGGATCAACGATCGGCGAAGAAAGTCGAT
>NZ_JBFAWG010000139.1:0-12716 GCF_040680215.1 Streptomyces sp. NPDC052107 | reverse complement strand
GCTGGCGGCTCCTGTCGTTCAGTACCAGGGCACGAAGGCGATTGGCTCCCAAGGCTGAGCAACGCTCAGGCTCGCTAAGCCAATCAGAGACGCTGCGGTGAACGAGCGGCCGCAAGGCCGCGGTGTCACAGCTGCGTCCAGGGTTTCGAAGCGCCGCCGGCTAGAGGTGCCCAGACGTCATCGGTGGGCCCCCGGTCCTCGAGGTCGTCCAGGATGGCCGCGCCCATCGGTACCTGCCGGGCGAGTGTGCCCACGAGGGGGTGCTCGGCCGTCATGGCCTGCAGGTCGTTGATCCGGTGGCTCAGGACGTACCGGGAGGCCCCGGTCAGCACGAACAACACCCGAGGGAATACGGGATACCAGCGAAGCCACACCGCCCCGCCAGCGGCGGGTTGCCGCGAGCGTGGCCGGCCGGCGGGCTGCGGCTCGTACGACCACAGCCGCGCGTACTCGATCAGCTTGGAGGCGAGCCGCTCGCTGCCCATGGTGGCCCGGTCGACCTCGACGAACGCCCGCAGCTTCGTCCGTTCCTCGTCCTCGATCAGGGTGTAGTGCATCACCGCGTCCGTGATGATGCGCTCGCCGTCGCTGAGCGGGTGGGAGACCTCCGGTGTCCAGTCCAGGTGGCCGTGCTCGTCGCCGCGCCGACGGGCGTCGGTGACGAATGCGAGGTGGGTGCGGACCACGGTCAGGGTGTGCGGGGTCTTCAGCGAGGCCGCCGTGGCCGAGTTGATCGGGTACGCGGGACGTCCGCGCAGGGCGGGGAAGTCCCGGGTCAGCCGAGCGCCCTCGCTCGTCAGGTACCAGGCGCGGGACCGGTTGGACTGCGGCAGCACCGTGTAGTCCACCAGGCCGTCGCGGCGCAGCTTGTTGAGTGGCGCGGAGACGGTCTGCCGCGCTGCGCCGGGCCGCAGCAGTTCGTGGAGCTGATTCGAGGTCGCCATCCGGTGCTGGCCGAGCACGGCCAGGAGCTGATGCGGCAGCGGTTCGATGGGGCTCGGCGTACGGCCCGACGGCATGGCCTCGAAGGCGGTGGTCACTTGTATCCCTTCTTCTGCAGATGGACGGCCGGCTTGACGGCAGAGGCGTGCTGGGCGAGGAAGTCGCTTACGCGGGTGAGCTGGTTTTCGGCCTGGTTGGTCAGCTGGCCCAGCGGGAGGGCACCTGCCGTGGCCCGCGCGGCGCGCTCCAGGGTCCCGGCCTGGCCCCGGCGGGCGTAGTCGGCGAACACCTCGTCCAGGTGAGGGCCGGTGATCTGGACGGGACCGACCCGGCGGCCCTCGACGGTCAACGACATGTAGTGCTCGAATCGGTGCAGCGCGGCGACGACATCCGGGCCGGGCCTATCGCCCCACTCCGCGGTGATCGGGGCAATGGCGGACTGCGACCCCGCGGTCGACGCCAGAGTGGAGGCGTTCTGCACCAAGGAGAGCCGCACCGGGATGGGAAGGCGGGCCAGCAGCTGGGTCATGCCATGAACGTGGACCTTGTACTTGCGGAAGTCCTCGAACATCGCGGCGATCGTCTCCGGGGCCGCGCCCGTGAGCGTGATCAGCTCGTCGAAGTACGGGCGGAACAGCACCCGCCGCTCTTCCGCGGTGTCCCTCCTGGAGCGCACGGCCCGCAGCAGGTCCCGGGCCAGCAGCGCGGTGATCAGCCGGTCGGTGGGCCCGTTCCCGCCCGGGCACACCCACACGATCATCCGCGAGTCCATCGCGGCCCGGATGTTGTAGATACCGGCCGGCTGCCCGAGGAACGCCCGGGTGACGGGGTTGGCGGCCAGGCGGGCGATCGGGTTGAGGACGACGGCGAACGCGTCGGTGGGCAGCGTCGGGAACACCGTCCGCCACCACGAGCGGGTCTCCTCATCCAGGCGTGCCTCGACTGCGGTGAGCGCCGTCGTACGGAAGACCGGGTCGGTCAGCAGGGACCGCACGTGAAAGACGGTGGCCTGGTCTTCCGGCCGCCCGGCCTGGCAGGCGGCCTCGTTGACGGCCACCAGCACCGCCAGGGCGGCGGTGAAGATGGTCAGCGCGCGGGGAGCGGTGGCGTCGTCCCAGCCGAGCACGGACGCGTAGGCGTCGGCGGTCGCCTCGACGACCTCGTGCGCGACCTGGCCCTGGTGCATGCCGATCGGGTTCCAGCAACTGAGCTGCGCAGCAGGCCCGCTGGCGTTGAGGTCGATCAGCGCGATCCGCGGCATCAAGTGGTCGTGGGCGAGGAACGGCAGGGCACGCGGCCACGAGTCGCGGTGCGGGTCGACGAACATCAGCCCGCCGCCGGAGTGGGCCCAGCCGATCGCCTGGGCGAGGGCGCGTTCCGTCTTGCCGCCGCCCGCCTTGCCCACCCCGACCTCGAACAGCGTCTCCTTGGCGTAGGTGGCGACCAGGCGCCGGCGGCCGTCCGGACCGCGGTAGATCCCCTGCAGCAACAGCTCGGGATCCCCATGTTCGAACGTCGGCAGGTCTGAAGCGAGCAGAGGCAGTCGGCAGTGCACAGTGGGCGGCTTGAGCAGGCCGGTCAGCTCTTCCAGCCGGACCCAGTTCGGACGGGGTGGCTGGCAGTGCCCCAGCCTCCAGCGGCGTTCGAAGCCGCGCCGGCTGGGCCAGCGGTCCGCCCCGAACCGCCAGGGGCCTACCCTCCAGCCCCGCATCGCCCAGCGCGAGCCGCCGCCGAAAACATCCAGGGCGGCCTGGAGTTGAGCGAGCCGGGCCTGGGCGCGGCCCTCGGTGTTCGACGCGCACATCACCAGCAGCTGCACCCGCACCAGGTGGTCGTCCTCGGCGAGCTTGCCCAGCGCCTCCTCTGGGTCCACCCGGCGCGGAACGGGCGGCATGACCAGCCGGCGCCCGCCCCCGCCCTTCTTGCCGGCTACCAGCTGCTGCAACTGCCAGGTGAGCGAGTCCTCGATGCCGGTGGCGTCCTGCCGCACCCACCGGGCGGCCCGCTGGGCCTCCCGCCGCTCCGCGCGACGGGCGTCGCTCATCAACTGCAGACGGCGCGCTCTTAGCGCCCACTTGGGGGCGCGCTGAATGTCGAGCCGGATCTCGGCGAGGTCCCCCAGCTCGGCACGCAGGTCCGAGACGGCGTCGATCAGCGGCTGCAACGGGTCCGGGATCAGCGGAACCTCACGCAGGGGGGAGGTCGGCTTGCCGCGCAGGATGAACTCCGCCCGCACCACGTGGTCACGGAGCTTGTCCACGAGGGGACGGGCCCGGTTCACGGTGACGTCCGGACCGAACGGCGTGATCGACAGCAGGCGTTCGCCGCCGGCCGGGCCTTCGATGCGATAGCGCAGCGGGCTGGAGCCGTCGGCGCGCAGCCGGATCTGCACCGCCTTCGACCGGCGCGGCGCCCACCACGGCATGCTCGTCGAGGCTCGGGCGAGCTGAACGCCCCGGCGGAAGATCTCCTCCAGATCAGGGTCGAAGTGCCGCGACGGTATGAGCTCCAGCGCCATCCGTTCGGCCGAGGCCTTCCGCGCCAGATGACGCATCACCGCCTCGCCCGCGGCCCAGACTGCGAGCGAGGCCAAGGCCACCACCCACCAGTAAGTGATCAACCAGCCGACGGTGTGAACGATGCCAGAGACGAGGCCGAGCACCTGCCCGGATGCCGATGCGGAGGCCCGGCCGGTCAGGTACGGGGCTGCGGAGTCCACGTGGACGCCCCCTTCTTTGCGGTGGTGCGGGTGAAGTGCCAGTCGGTGATGCGCAGGTCGGTGAAGGTCCCGCCGCGGTCCGTGCCCGCCCACACCAGGTGGACCACCGCCGTGTCCGGGCTGTGGCCGCGGCGGGCGATCGCGGCCTGGATGCGAAAGCGAGCGGTGGCGAACGCCGCCAGAGCCACCTGGCCCGCGTCGGGAAAGAGGCCCGGCCACGTTGCGCGGCCGACTCTGGTGGCGTCCGCGCGCAGCAGCGCACGGCCATCGGCGAGCAACTTTCGTTCATCGGTGGCGGGAAGGTCGGCGGGCCAGGCCGCCTGAAGCGACCGCTGGATCACCTGATCACCGGCCGCGCCCTCGCCATGCGCGGCAGAGCGGATGCACGGGCCGGCGGCGCCGATGCGGCAGGCATCGCGGATGCGCTCCTGCCAACGGGCGGCCGGGCAGCAGATGCAGCGGCCGCAGAAGGCGAGGGAGACGGACCGGCGGTCGCGCGCGAGGCCGGGATGTCGCCGAGGACGGTGGCTGCTGACTATGCGGCACGCCCAGCAGGGCGATGCCGGCGACGACGAGGATGACGGTGCTCAGCAGCAGACGTGGTGAGCGTGGGGTGGTGGTCACGGCAGCCGTGCTCCTCCCGCAAAGCCGGACATGGCGTCTACCGAGTCCAGCCGGACGGCGGTGCCCGGGCGGGCGGCGTTGATCATCCGGCCGCCGCCGACGTAGATCCCGTCGTGGTAGATCGTTACATCGCGTCCGGGTGCGTAGACACCGGCCGCCATCGGAGCAGCAGCCTCGCCCTGTGAGGCCCGCATGCCAGGAGACATGGTCAAACTCCCAGGTCAGAACGGATGTTGCTGACCTTGAGAAAACCCGCAGGCCCCGACCCGACCACCGACCACGAGACCCCGACCATGGTCACGATGGGGACACGAAGTCCATGGTCGGCCCGACCACAGGCCCGACGATGGGCCAGCCGCGAGCTGGCGACAGGCCACCGCGTCCGGTGCACGTTCCCCGGACCGGCGACCGCTGTGCCATCACGTGCCGCTCGGCCACCCAATCCCAGATACCGATGCGCAGACAGAAGCCGACCGGGCCCCGTTAGGCGCCTGCGCAGTGGGCCACCCGAACCTGCGCAAGAGAAGATCAGGAGCGCGCGGGCGGACTGCGCAGCCACCCCCGTACAACTCGACTGCGCAGGATCCTCGACCGGTTGCGCAGCCCGATTGCGCAACGGCCGTCCGGGGTTGCGCAGTCGGCCGCGCAACGGCTGAGCGCCCGGGCTGAAGGTGCGTGGTTGGCCCGACCATGAGCCCGACCACGGCAGCTAAACCCGTACTTCGCAGGTCACCCGATCGTGAAGATCAAGTGGTCACAGCCGATCGGACAGCGATCGGCCCGAACGTGCGTGTATCACTGCCCGCTTGATACCAGTCGAGAACGGGCGGCGATCATGCGCCCAGGCGTCACTAACGGGTGACCTGCGAAGTACGAGGCTAGACGGCTCCGTTGCCGGATCGTGACCGATGGTCGGGGCTCGTGGCCGTCAGCCTGGTCGGGGTCGGCCGGTGAGCTGACGCCATGGCACGCACGCACGCCTCCACGCCCAGGACCCCCGGCCGCCCCACCGCGGCGGGCCCGGTGTGCCGCCGTGGGCACCGCCCGCGGCATGCGTCGGGGGCACGGCGGTGAGCCGCTTCGGGGCGGGGATCCGGCGCGGGGTGATGGCGGCCGATCAGTTCACCCAGATCGCCAACGGCCTCTTCCGCGACACCCGGTTGTCCTTCAAAGCGAAGGGCTTGTTCGGCTACATCAGCACCCACGCCACCGGCTGGCAGGTGACGGTCGCCGACCTCGCCAGGGCCGGGCCCGACGGGCGGGACGCCGTACGCGCCGGCCTGAACGAACTGCAGCGACACGGCTACCTCATCCGCGAACAGCTCCGGCACGACAACGGGACGCTCGGCGAGATCGTCTACTCGATCACGGACCGACCAGCGGTCATGGACACCGACCTCGTGCACGCGGCCGGTACGGCGTTCGCCTCCGTTCCGGCCGGCGAGGCGGGTCGCCGCTTCGGGGCGGGGATCCGGCGCGGGGTGATGGCGGCGGACCAGTTCACCCAGATCGCCAACGGCCTCTTCCGCGACACCCGGTTGTCCTTCAAGGCGAAGGGCTTGTTCGGACTGATCAGCACGCACCGGGACGGCTGGCGGATGACCGTCACCGACCTGGCGCGCCGCAGCCGCGACGGCGAGGCAGCCGTGAAGAGCGGGCTCAAGGAACTGGAGATGCACGGCTTCCTGCTCAGGGAACGCGGGCGCAACCCCGATGGCACCCTCGGCGCAGCCGCGTACTTCATCACCGACCTGCCCAGCCTGCGAAACAGCAGGTCCGGGCCGATGTCGGGTTTTCCACCGGTGGATAACCCGACATCGGTTCATCGGCCCACTAAGAACACCAACAGAAAGAAGACCAACAAGCAGAACACCAGACCCCTCCGTCCGTGCGGCCGCAGCGAACCGGCGCGAGAACCTGGGCGGACGGACCAGCCACAGACTCCGACGCCCCCGCCGGCCCCGCTCGCGGCGGATGAGATGCACCCGGGGATCCGGCTGCTGCTCGACCTTGGGGCGGCTCGTCCTGAGCTGCTGCTGACCGGACAGACGCTGACCGATCAAGGCCGCGTCGTGACCGCGATGCTGGAGACCGGCTGGAGTCGCGAGCAGCTGCGGCACGTCATCGCCGACCGGCCGCTGCCGAAGCCGGTACGCACCTCCGTCGGCGCGATCATCGCCGCACGGCTCCGCGCTGCCCAGGCCTACCCGCCACCCGCCACCGCCGCCGGCGGCCACGACGAGCCCGTGCTTCAGGAGCCGTTCGCGCTCCCGGCCCGCCAGTCGTCGGCGGCTCCGGCGGCCCGCACCGTGAGCGAAGCCCTCACCTACCGGGCCCTCGTCGAATGCGCAGGCTGCGGCAAGCCCGGCACCGCCCCCGGCGAAGACCTCTGCCCGGCCTGCCTCGACTGGCCCCCGTGCCGCACCTGCCCCGGGCCGACCCCTCGCCGCGCTCACCCCGACGGCGACGGCCGCTGCACCACCTGCACCGCCGCCCTGACCCATCCTCTGGAAGCGAGCACCGAATGACGGCCACGACCCACACACCGCCCCGGATGACACCCCAGCCGCCTCTGCGTCCCTTCGCCCGCGATCCCCGAAGGTGGGAGGCCGAACAGGAGCGTGCGCT
This sequence comes from Streptomyces sp. NPDC052107, assembly GCF_040680215.1. Classification (NCBI taxonomy): domain Bacteria; kingdom Bacillati; phylum Actinomycetota; class Actinomycetes; order Kitasatosporales; family Streptomycetaceae; genus Streptomyces; species Streptomyces sp. NPDC052107. The sequence goes on along the minus strand of NZ_JBFAWG010000139.1, from coordinate 5,803 downwards.
GCGGACCGGCCACGTCTGCCGCGACACCGCATGCACCGGCACATGCGAGCCCGCGCTCGTGTACGAGCGCACCGGATGGGGCTGGCTGGCCTGGACCGTACCCGGTGACGGCACTCTGCCCGAACGCCCACAGCAGATCGGGGTGCTCACCCCGGGCGCGACGAGGACACAGCGGCTGGCCGCGTACTGGCTGACCAGGCGCCCCGCCCTCCGCATCGCCCTGACCCGTACGAGCCCCGTGTCCGTGCGGTTCTCCGCCGCCGCCGTGGGGGTCATCAGCCTCTTCGCAGCCCTGTTCGCCCTGAACCGAGACGTCCCCGCCGACACCGTGCTGCCGGCGATGCTGCTCGCACCCCTGCTTGCCGAGCACCTGCCCGACCGGATCGACGAACGGGCCGGCGAACACGTCCGACGCGTCGAAGACGCCACTGCCTGCCAGTACCTGCAGCGCCTGGCCGCTGTGCACACCTACCTCGTCCAGGCCGCCGCCGACAACGACCGCTACGAGCTGCGCCGTTCGGCCGAGATCGGCCAAAACCTGCTGTGGGACGCCGCCGGCCTGCTCCAGGACCAGGACACCCGCATGGTCTCGGCCCAACTCATCCATCGCGAACGGCTAATGGTCCAGCTCGCCGACCAAGTCACCCAGACCCTGGAGCGCATCCACGCCGAGGCTTGCTCCGGCGAAAGGACGCCCGGCGGGCACGAGGGCCCGTCAGGCCCGTGCCCGCCGGGCAGCCAGCCGGCCACGCCTCGCCCAAAGCCCGGCACCTCACTACTGAAGGGAACCGTGCTCATGCCCCAGCCCGAATCCAGCCCGGCCAACCGCACCACGGACGTCTACCTCCTCGTTGCGCACGAGCCGTACTACCCGGGCCCCGGCGCCCAGGAGATCAACACCACGGTGGTGGCCGCCGCCTCCCTGCTGCACCCGCAGGTGCGCCAGCCCGACGGCGCGCGCATCCACGATCTCCTCACCCGCGGGCGTCGATCCGGCGAGATCATTCCGCTGGCCACCCTCACCCACGAACTGAGCGGCGGTGCCGACTGGCCGAAGGTCGGCGACTGGGAGGGCGTCACCGCCGACCTGGTCCAGCTCGTCTACGCCGGCCGGTGCGACGCCCTCAGCCTCGGCCTGCCCGAGATCGCGCGGGCCCTGCTGTGCACCGGGCCGCACAGTCACGTCCGCGCCTACGACGCGGCGGGCGATGACTTCCTTGTCTACGGGGCCACTGAGCGCGAGACGGTCCTGGCGGAGGTCGATATGTACCTTGCCGAACTCGTGGCCGAGCAAGCCCTCTGGCCAGGCGATGGTCTGTTGCCTCCGCTCGTCGACCATGGCTGATACCGAGGTGTACGACGCCGGCTGGGTGGGCTGAGTCGATCGGATGTCGACGCGTGGCGTGGATTGGCGGAAGGCGGGCGAGCGGTGCTGCCGTAGCCGCTAGGGTGGCAGCTCGCCTGATCTCCGTTTCGCCGAGGAGCAGCCCGATGCACAGCGCCACTTTCCGCCTCGTCGTCACAGGCGGCGGGACTGGTGGACACACGTATCCCGCGCTGACCGCGGTGCGCACGTTGCAGGCCCGGCTCGCCGCCGAGGGGCGGGCACTCGAGACTCTGTGGATCGGGACGGCTGGAGGGCTGGAGGCGCGCGTCGCCCCGGCCGAGGGCATTCCCTTCACCACGGTGGCGACCGGCAAGATCCGCCGCTCCAAGAACCCGATCAAGCTGGTGTCACCGGCCAACGTCAAGGACATGGCGCGGGTGCCGCTCGGCGTGCTGCAGGCGCGGCGGGCCATCGACCAGTTCCAGCCGGATGTCGTCCTCGCGACGGGCGGCTACGTGGCGGTCCCGGCCGGTCTGGCGGCGCGGATGTGCCACCGGCCGCTCGTGCTGCACGAGCAGACGGTGCGGCTGGGGCTGGCGAACCGGAAGCTGGCGGCGTCGGCCGCGCGGATCTGCGTGTCGTCGGAATCGACGCTGGAGCTGCTGTCGGAGTCGGCGCGGGCGGTCGCCGTGGTGACCGGGAACCCTGTGCGGCCCGAGGTGCTGGCCGGACAGGCGGAGCGGGCTGTCCAGGCACTCGGCCTGTGGGGTTTCGACCGGAGTCTGCCGACGGTGTACGTGACGGGCGGGGCCCAGGGCTCGCAGCAGATCAACGAGCTGGTCGGCGAGTCGGCGCAGTGGCTGCTGCAGCGGGCGAACCTCATCCACCAGTGCGGTCCCACGAACGAGGCGGGCCTGCGGGCGCGGGCGGCCGGGCTTCCGGCCGAGCTGGCGGCCCGCTACCACTTGGCGGGGTTCGTCAGCGGCGAGCTGCCCGACGTCCTCGCCCTGGCGGATGTCGTGGTGTCCCGGAGTGGGGCTGGGACGCTGGCGGAGCTGACCGCACTGGGCAAGCCGGCTGTATTCGTGCCGCTGGCATCGTCGGCGGGCAACGAGCAGGTCCACAACGCCCGGCACCTGGAGCATGCCGGGGCTGCGGTCGCGCTGACCGGCGAGGTGACGCCGGGCCATCTGCAGACGGCGGTGGGCCCGCTCCTGGCCGATGCCCACTTGCGGCAGGCGATGGCGGAGCGGGCCCGTGCGTACGGCCGTCCTGACGCGGCGGACAGGCTGGTGGACGAGATCTTGGCCGCCGCGCAGGGGCAGCCGGTCACTGCTGGGGCTGGCCGACGTGAAGAGCCGTCCCTGCCTCGATGAGGACGGCGCACGCGTTGAACGCCTCCTGATCCTTGCCCATCGGGTCGGGGACGTCGCGGTCGCCCAGGTACAGGGCGAGCTTGGGCTGCACGTCCTCGTCGGCGATCTCGCGGAGGACGTCCAGCACGGAGGCGTCCATGGCCAGGACGCTGTTGGCCCAGCCGAGCATCTCCCGGGTGAGCTGCTGCGCGCGGTGGCCGGTGAGATCGAGCCCGAGCCGCCTGGCGGCCTCGACCATCTGCTCGTTGGCGGGCTGGCCTTCCCACTTCCCGATCAGCCCAGCGGAGCGCACCTCGAGTTCGCCGGCGCCCCGCTTGGCGAGCGCCAGGGCGGCGAACGGGCTGCGGCAGTAGTTGCCGAGGCAGACGGTCAGGACCTTGCGCACGATGCGGCTCCCACGGTCTTGAGGGCCTGACCGAGGACGGTGACGACCCGGTCGATGTCGTTCTCGGTGAGGTGCTGGTGGAACGGCAGCGTCAGCACCTCGCGGCCGGCTTGCTCGGTGGCGGGCAAGTCGCGCCGCCACTGGGCGAATGCGGGCTGCAGGTGGTTGGGCGGGTAGTGGACGCCGACGCCGATGCCGCGGGCCTTCATCTGCGCGTGGACCTCGTCCCGGTAGGGGATGAGGACCTGGCACAGGTGCGGCACGGAGCGGTCTGGGTGGACGTCGACCAGGTGCACGCCGTCCAGGCCGGCGAGCGCCCGTCGGTATGCGCGCCACAGGATGCGGCGGGTCGTCTCAGCCTTCTCGAAGTGGTCGAGCTGGGCCAGGCCGATCGCGGCGTTGATGCCGGACATCTGGTAGCGCAGCCCGAAGCCGTCCACCTGGTAGCTGGTCGTGCGGCCGCGTTCGGCCTGGGACTGGACGACGCCGAGCATCCGGATCCGGCGGATCGTGTCGGCCTCGGCGCGGGTGCGGGGGACGACGACGCCGCCCTGCCCGCACGTCAGGTTCTTGATCGGGCCAAAGCTGAAGCAGGTCAGGTCTCCGGTGGCGCCGACTCGGCGGGCGCGGTTGCGGGAGCCGAAGGCGTGCGCCGCGTCCTCCACGATGGCGATGTCCCGCGCGTCCAGCTCCCTGCGGACGCTGGAGAAGTCGATGGCCCGGCCGCCGAACAGGACCGGCATCACGGCGCGGGTGCGGTCGGTGACGGCGTCCATGACGAGCTGATCGGTGACGCACAGCGTGACCGGGTCGATGTCCACGAAGCGGGGCGTGGCGCCGACGGCAAGGATCGCCTGGACGCTCGCACAGAACGTCATGGACGGCACGACCACCTCATGGCCGGGGCCGACCCCGGCTGCGAGCAGAGCAGTGTGCAGGGCGGCGGTGCCGGACATGACGGCAACGGCGTCACGGACGCCGAGGAAGGCGGCGATACGGCTCTCGAACTCCTCGGTGACCTCGCTGTGCCCGTACTGGCCGCCCTCCAGCACGCGGGCGACCGCGGCGGCCTCCTCGCCGTACAGGTACGGCGTATTGTTGCGCCCGGCGTCGGGCCTGACGGCGGCCGTCATGCGACGGCTCCCTTCGGGGCGGCTGCGATCTCCAGCTCGGCGACGTCGCCGACGCGCAGCGTCTCCATGTAGTTCGTGAGGAACACGCCGGTGCGGTAGGTGAGCAGGTCGTGGTCGACCGGCAGGCCGAACAGGCCGTTGACCATCTGGCCGACGAGGTCCGCACCCGCCGCCTCGGTCAGCGCGTATCCCCCGGCGATGCGGACGTTCAGCTCGGTGATCGTGATCCGGCCGTCGTCGGTGATGAACCCCTGCACGCAGCACAGCCCTTGGGCGCGGACGGTGCGCAGCGTGTCCACCACCAAGTCGTGCACGGCCTGGTCCTCGAACGTCGTGGAGACGGCGACACAGCCGCCTTTCACCAGGTCGCGGCGGCGGAGGATCGCCGAGGCGCGGCCGTCGCGGTCCACGAGGCAGTCGGCAGTGAATTCGGTGCCGTAGATGCGTTCCTGGACGATCGCGCCGGGGATCAGTTCGCACAGCACGCGGGCGTGCCGCAGCGACGTCACCGTGTGCACGCCTTGGGAGCCGTGGCCGCTGCGCGGCTTGACGACCAGCTCGATGCCGGCGGGCACCAGGTTGAGGTCATCGGGCTTCCAGGTGCGGGGCGTCGGTATGCCGTGCGCGGCGACGGCCTGGTGGAAGCGGGCCTTGTCGATGCAGTCGTGCACCGACTTGGCGTCGGGCAGCCACAGGCGTACGCCGTCGGCTTCGAGGCGGGGCCGCAGGTCGAGCAGCGGTGGCAGGTCGTTCTCGATGCCAGCGACGATCGCGTCCACGGTGAGCGCGCGGCACAGGCCGATGATGGCCTCTGGGTAGTCGGGGTCCTTGGCGAGCGGGACGCGGTACGGCGAGACGTCGCCCAGGAAGAAGCCGGGGGCGAGCGGGTTGGCGTCGACGGCGACGACGCGATGGCCGAGGCGGAGCAGGCTGAGGGCCAGGCCGAAGCCCGGGGTGGCGCCGACACCGGTCACGAGGATTCGGCGCGGGGGCTGGTCAGGCATGCTGTCGCTCCTTTTCGGAGGTCGGAGCGGTGCGCGGGGAGGGCATGGCAGGGAGCGGGCTGCGGGAGAGCGGCGCCCACCGATCGGCGTTGCGCCGGTACCAGTCGGCGGTCTCCTCCAGCCCAGCCTGGAAGTCGCGGGCGGGCCGGTTGAGGTTCCCCCTGCCGGCCGGACAGCTTGATACTGGGACGGATGGTCCCGGAGGAAGCAGTCACAGGTAGTGAGTAGCAAGAGCAACATGAGTAAGCGGTACACGGCCGAGTTCAAGCGGGACGCGGTCGCCTTGGCGTTGTCCTCGGAGAAGACGGTCACCGAGGTCGCGAGGGATCTGGGCGTGAGTCCGGAAGGGCTGCGCGGGTGGGTGAAGCAGGCGAAGGTCGACCGCGGAGAGGGACCCGCCGGGGCTTTGACCACTGCGGAGCGTGAGGAGTTGGTCCGGCTGCGGCGGAAGGTTCGCGAGCAGGAGGCCACGATCGAGGTTCTGGGAAAAGTTGTGATGACGCCGCTTCGCGGTGCCATCGTGGCGGGATGAGAATCCTGGGGTGCTTCGGCGGTGGTGGGACATGAGGTTCACCCGC
>NZ_JBFAWG010000138.1:0-12868 GCF_040680215.1 Streptomyces sp. NPDC052107 | reverse complement strand
CGCCAGCCAGGCAGCGACCGAACCAGTGAACCTGAAACCACGTCAACCCGCCCTGACCTGCTAGTCAGCCACTCCCGCGCAGCGGGGGAACCTCAGAGCACCACAAGGCTGGGCCCAGGTTGGCTGCCCAGCAGGTTAAGGAGCCAGGCGACCTCGCTGAGGCCAGAGCGGTCCTGTCGAATGCGTGTCGAAGTCGGCGTGCAAGGCTCCACCAGGCCGTACGACTGACCAGGTCAGCGGCCTACTGCGGGCAACCCAGAAGTGTGCCTCCAAGCGCTCGGTGGCTCGACGCGAAAGGCGATCAGGGTTCGGGACAGACGGGCGAACGGGAACGCGGAGAACCACTGGACCGTCATCACGGATGCCTCTCGCTGCCGGGCCGGACTGTCTGTCCACGTAGGGCCGGGCGCGGCACAGTCGCCATAGGCATCCGATCAGGTTGTACCCCTGCAGAGACTCCGCGCCTCCCAGGTGCGTCATCATGCCGGTTTGTTTACGCTCTGCGGGTATGCGACCTCGCTGCGCAGTCATCGGGGCTGTCGCCGCATGCCCCCGGCAGGGACTTGCCCGGGCGATCTCCGGCAGCCGCCTCGAATCGGAGGAGCCTCATGAGGAATCGTCTTCTCGCCTGCATCCTGCCCCTGGCGGCCACGTCCGGCCTGCTGGCCACCGGTGCGATCACGACCTCGGCGGACAACCCGCAACAGGCCACCCGGAGCAGCTTCCGAATAGCCGTCGGGCCTCAGTACGACACGACACACGTGTACGTCGAGCCCGGCAAGGTGCCCGCGTTCACCGCCAGCTGGAAGGCCACCTTCGGTGGGACGAACACCGCCGTGTCGGTCACCGACGTCACCCCCACCCCCAGCCGGACCAAGTCCGAACTGGTCCTCTCGCCCGTCGGCACCCTGTCGGTCTTCGACTTCCAAACGCCCATACCGTATCCGTTCGGAGCAGAGCGCACCGGCTGGCTGTTGACGAACATGGACACCGGCATACGGCAGGCACGGGCCAGCGGCGCCCATGTGCTGGTGTCCCCCTTCCCCGACCCTGTCGGCCGGGATGCGGTCATCCAGTTCCCTGGCGGCATCAACACCCAGCTGTACTGGCACACCACGGCACCCGCGTACAAGCCGCTCACGACGATTCCGGAGAACCGGGTGTATGTGCCGGCCGACGCGGTGAGCGCATTCCTGCGTTCCTATACGCAGTTCACCAGTGGGTCAGTCGTGTCGGACAGCCCGAAGACGGACGCGGGCGAGATCGGGCTACCCGGGAAGACGTACCGCAAGATCCGCCTCACCTCCCCCTTCGGCAAGACCGTCGTCACGGTGTCCGACGGACACCTGCCCTACCCGTTCGGGCGGGAGGTCACCGGGTACCAGGTCGCGAACCTGACGCAGACGCTGACCAAGGCCAAGGCCGCCGGTGCGACGGTGCTGTGGGGACCTCACCTCTCGGCGGGCCGCCATAGCGCCATCGTGAAGTTTCCCGGTGGTTACATCGCCGAGATCCATGACGTCACGTCCCGCTGACCGCGCGCCGCCGCTTCGACCGCAGGCGCACTCAGGGCGTCGTGTACAACGGAGAACGTCAGCCCCGTTCAGTTCTTCACCGCGGGAGGTCCCTTTGCGTGTCCTGATCGGCGTCGCCGGTGCGCTGATCGTCCTGGGTACGTTCTCGTCGGTGCTGCGCACATTGCTGATCCCCCGGCCGACCCGGTCCGCCTTCACACGGGTGCTGCACAGGATGGTGCACGTCCCGTTCCAGTTCATGGCGGACCGCTTCCGCAGTTTCGAGACGAAGGATCGTGTACTGGCTCCGGAGGCGGCCGTCTCCGTCCTGTTCCACCTGGTCGGATGGCTGGCGGCGGCCTGGCTGGGCTATTCAATGCTGCAGATGGCCATCAGCGGATTCGGCGCGGTGGGCGCCCTATGGGAGACAGGTGTAGCGCTTTTCACGCTCGGCTTCGCCAGCAGCCGTAACGTGGAGCTGACGGCGCTCGACCTCTGCGCGGCTGCGACCGGGCCCATCATCATCGGCCTCCAGATCGGCTACCTGCCGGCTCTGTACGGCGCCTACTCCCGCCGCGAAGCCGAAGTGACAACGCTGCAGGCACGGGCCGGCAGTCCGCCTTGGGGACCGGAGATCCTGGCCCGCTATGCACAGATCGGGCTGACCGACAGCATGACGGATTTGTTCCGCAGCTGGGAGCGCTGGTCGGCCGAGGTCAGTGAAAGCCACACCAGCTACGTGGTGCTCAGCCGCTTCCGCTCGCCGAGGGCCGGCGACCACTGGCTGGTCTCCCTGCTGGCCGTCATGGACGCGGCGGCCATGCAACTCGCCCTCAGTCCCAGCTGCCCGCAGGCCGATGCCCGGCTGGCGTTGCGGGGCGGCTTCGTCTGCTTACGCAACATCGCCGAGGTCTGGCGCCTGCCGTTCGAACCGGACCCTTCCCCCGACTCGCCCATCCAGCTCACGTACGAGGAGTTCGCCGAGGCCGTCGCTCATGTCACCGCGCACGGCTACACGGTCGAACGCACCCCGGAGCAAGCATGGCCGCACTTCTGCGGCTGGCGCGTCAACTACGAAGACCTCGCCTACCGCTTCGCTTATCTCCTGGATGCCGTCCCTGCCCCCTGGTCCGGTCCGCGGCGCACGTGCAAGGAGAAGATCGCACCCGTCACCCCCGTCGACCGCAAGCCGAATGTCTCGCCCTGACGGCGGTGCACCACGGGCAGTGAAAGGCCGGATCCCGGCGCCTACGCGCCTTCATCGGGAATGGGGCTCAGAACAAGAACGGTGACCGCCACGGTGACGGCACTGATCAGCAGCGGCCAGCCCAGATCATGGTGCAGGACGAGCCAGCCTCCCAGCAGCGCGCCTGCGAGCATCACCACCACCGCGGCGACGCGCCGTAGGGCACGTGGATTGGTGCCGCCGGCGAGGGAGGAATCGAAGGCGAGACCGGTGACCGTCAAGGTCAGGACCGTGGTTGTCATATCCGGAACGGCCAGCTTGCGCACCGTACCGTTGCGCATCCCCATAGCCAGCGCGGTCAAGGCGATCACGGAGTACTTGACCCCCCCGGACGGGAGGGCAAAAGCCACGGCACTGGCCGCCCCCAGCAGCCCTGCCTCCACCGCAAGGCAGGCTCGCAGCCAGTGGTGGCGCGGACGACGGCGCAGTGCCAGTTCCATGCGGCCTGCCGCCACGGCTCCGACGACGAACGCGGCCAGGGAGATCACCGATGCAGGCAACGAGAAGCCCGGTGCGCCCACCAGCGCGAATGCGATGATCACCACATTGCCGGTCATGTTCGCAGTGAAGACGTGCCCGAGGCCCAGATAGCTGATGGCGTCCACGAGCCCGGTCACCATCGTCAGAACAGTGAGCACTCCCAGCAGCCGGGGCGGGTGGGCAGGATCGCGTCCCGTGCCGGGACCATGTGGGTTCATACCGTTCACAGCGAGCCACCTTCGAGGCCTGGCCCTCCAGCTGCCGACCCTCCCCACGGCGGTCGGGTCGCAACACTTGAGCAGATAGTTAAAGATTCACGGGAACCTCAGGCTCGCGGTCGCCGGCGGAGCTGGACCGTGAGGCCGCCGTCGTCTCCAACGAGGGCTGGGCGGCCGCGCCGCGACCAGCGCCGGCATGCCGGTGGCCATCCCGGACGACGCCGAGTGGGCCGACACGGCGATCGTCGACCCCCTGGCGCGCTTCGGCACTATTTCCTCGCAGCTCAAGCAGTTCGTCGACGCACTCTGCGGCCTGTGGGAACAGGGCAAGTTCGTCAACAAGGTCTACAACTGCTTGGCCACCGGCGCCACCGCTCGCGGCGGCCAGGAGTACACGCTCCTCGCTCTCCACCACTCCATCCACCACTCCGGCGGCACCACTGTCCCTCCCGGTTACACCGACCCGGTGAACCCGTGGATGACGAGACTTGCGACGCCGCCCGCCACCAGGCCGAGCGACGCACGCGGTTGCCCGCACGGCGGAGATGGCAGCCCGAGATGCCCACGCAATTGAATACAGCTAACCTCCTGAATGGGAACATAACGTCACCTCTCGGACTTTTTGATGCCAGTCCTGGGAGTTCCGCGGCTGGCGCCTACGCCTTCACAGGTAGGCCGAGCGGTGAAGGAGGTCTCCAGGCCCCAAACCAGTGCGGCAGCCGTCTCTCCGGCAAGCCGGGGGCCCGCAGGCTCCTGAGTGCGCTGTCTGGCACTGCCCGATGCCGGCTCCCGCACATCCGGCATCTGTACGTCATCCGGCGGTACCGGCGGGACCGAACCCGCAGCCACGTGCGTCATGGAGCATCTACATGATCAACACAATGTCCGTAGACGGCATCGCCGTTGTCCCAAACGCACAAGAGCCGGCCGAACTGATCATCCGCAACGGGCGTATCCACACAGGAGATGCAGCCCGGCCCAGCGCTGCTGCTCTGGCCGTACGCGGCGGCCGTATCACCGCCATCGGTGACGATGCGACCATCGCCCCGTTCGTGGGGCCGGACACGCGCATCGTCGACGCCCTCAACCGACGCGTCATTCCGGGGCTCAATGACTCCCACTTGCACGTGATCCGTGGTGGTCTGAACTACCTTCTGGAGTTGCGCTGGGACGGCGTCCCTTCCCTGCGCACCGCGTTGTGGATGCTGCGAGAGCAGGCGGCGCGCACGCCCAGGGGGCAGTGGGTGCGCGTGGTGGGCGGGTGGACAGGAGAACAGTTCGCCGAGCAACGCCTGCCCACGGTATCGGAGTTGAACGCTGCGGCGCCTGACACCCCTGTCTTCGTACTGCATCTCTATCAGTCCGCGATTCTCAATCGGGCCGCATTGCGAGCAGTCCGGTTCACCAAGGACAGCGTCGCTCCCCCAGGCGGCCAGATCGTACGGGACCACTCGGGAGAACCCACCGGTCTTCTGCTCGCGACTCCCGCGGCCGGCCTGCTCTACGCCACTCTGGCCAAGGGCCCCAAACTGTCGGACGCGGAACAGATCGGTTCCACCAGGCACTTCCTGCATGAGCTCAACCGGCTCGGCCTAACCAGCGCGATCGATGCCGGTGGCGGCTTCCAGAACTTCCCCGAGAACTACGGGGCGGTGATGAAACTCGCCGAACAGGGCCTGCTGACCATGCGTATCGCCTACCACCTGTTCCCGCAGACCGCCGGGCAGGAACTGGACGATCTGCGACGCTGGATCGGCATGGTACGGCCCGGCGACGGCGATGAGTGGCTCCGGTTGAACGGGGCGGGGGAAAACCTGGCCTGGTCGCCAGCCGACTACGAGAACTTCACCGAGCCACGGCCTCTGCGGCCGGAGCGTGCGGACAGCGAACTCGAATCAGCAGTGCGCCTGCTCCTCGACAACGGCTGGGGGTTCCGCCTGCACGCCACCTACGGGGAGACCATCGCCGCCAACCTGGACGTGTTCGACAAGGTGGCCGCGGACACCGGCTTCCCGCGCGGTGTCCCCTGGTTCTTCGACCACGCCGAAACGGTGTCCCAGGCCAGCCTGAGCCGCGTCGCGGCCATGGGTGGCGCCCTGTCCATCCAGAACCGGATGATGTTCCAGGGCAGCGCATTCCGCGACCGGTACGGAGCCGCTCAGGCTTCCGATGCCCCGCCCATCCGTAAGATGCTCGACCAAGGCCTCACGGTCGCCGCCGGCACGGACGCCACCAGAGTCTCCAGCTACAACCCGTGGCTGTCCCTGGAGTGGCTTGTACGAGGGCGCTCCATCGGCGGCCAGGTCCTGGCTTCCCCCGAAAACATGGTCGACAGGGACACCGCCCTGCGTATGTACACCGCCGCCGGCGCCCAACTGACCGGCGAGAGCGATGTCAAGGGGATCCTCAAGGAAGGCTACTACGCCGACCTGGCGGTCCTGTCGGCGGACTACTTCACCGTTCCAGAAGAGGACATCTCCCACATCGAGTCGCTGCTGACCGTTGTCGGCGGACGAGTCGTCTACGCGGCCGGGGAGTTCGAGGGGCTCTCCCCCGCCCTGCCCGACGCATCTCCGTCCTGGAGCCCGGTCACCTACTACGGCGGCTACCACCGCACGATGTTCCCCACCCCGCCCTCCGGAGTTCGGCAGGCACAAGCGCTGATCGAGGCCGCAGCCGAATCAGAAGAGCACCGCCAGTGGCGCATCGTCCAGGGATTCGCCCCCGACGATGCCGCAGCATCCGAAATCTTCGACGCCTGCTTCGTTCTGTGACTGGCCGTACGGCAGGCCAGGCAACGATCCGTCGGTACCAGGGCATCCACAACAGCTGAAGGGTAGAAGGACCATGGTGAACATCCAGAACGTGACGGACGCCCCCGCCGCACAGCTTCTCACCGCGCAGGACAGCGTCGTGCTGCTGGTGGATCACCAGCCTCAGATGTTCTTCGGCACCAGCAGCGCCGACCGCGGTGACATCATCAACGCAACCGTCGCTCTCGCGAAGTCCGCGAAAGTCTTCGACGTACCGGTGGTGTTGACCACCGTGGCCTCCAAGTCGTTCTCCGGCCCCCTGTTGGCCCCGCTGGCGGAGCAGTTCCCCGGCACCGAGCCCATCGACAGAACCACCATGAACTGCTGGGAGGACCAGCGGGTGGTCGACGCCGTCAAGGCCACCGGACGACCCAAGATCGTGCTGGCCGGCCTGTGGACCGAGGTCTGCATCTCATTCGCCGCCCTGTCCGCGACCGACCAGGGCTACCAGGTGTACGTTCCCACCGACGCCTGCGGCGGCGTGTCGCCGGTTGCTCACAACAACGCCGTCACGCGCATGACACAGCGTGGCATCGTCCCCACGACCTGGCTCACCACCCTCCTCGAATGGCAGCGCGACTGGGGGCGCACCGACACGTACGACCCGGTCACGGACATCGTCATGCAGCACGCCGGTGCCTACGGAATAGGAGTCAGCTACGCCCGCGCCATGTTCGGCAGCCACACGGGCTGAATCTCCAAGCCGGCCGGCGCCACCCTCGTTCGCCCTCGGCCCAGTCTCCAACATCTCTGCTCCGGAGGGCGACTGCGGATGACTCCACCTGCCAACGGCGGTTCCACGGTCACGGCCCAGCCACCCACCCCGCCTTCCGGCACCGCGTCGTCCTGGGCACCGTTGCGCATACGGGTGTTCCGGACGCTGTGGCTGGCCCAGTTCGTCTCCAATGTCGGCAGCTGGATGCAGACGGTCGGCGCGCAGTGGCTGATCACCCAACAGTCCGGGTCCGCAGGGCAGATCGCTCTGGTACAGACAGCCGCGAGCCTGCCGGTCCTCATACTGGGTATCCCTGCAGGCGCCCTGGCCGACATCGTCGACCGCCGCAGGCTTCTGCTCTTCGCCCAGGTCCTCATGCTCTCGGCCGCCGGACTGCTCGCCGCTCTCACCGCACTGGGGCACATGAACCCCTCCGGTGTCCTGGTCCTGACCTTCGTGCTGGGCTGCGGCACGGCGTTGATGAATCCGGCGTGGCAGGCCATCCAACCCGACCTCGTGGCCTCACGCGACCAGATTCCGGCTGCTGCCGCTCTGGGCGGTGTGAACATGAACGTGGCCCGTGCGGTCGGCCCTGCTCTCGGCGGCCTTGTCGTGGCGGTGGCCGGTACGGCCACGGTCTTCGCCCTCAACGCCGCATCCTTCCTCGTCACCTTGGCCGCCCTGGCGACATGGCACCGGCCGGCAGCCACCAGCCCTGTGGCCGCCGAGCGAATGCTCCCCGCGATCAGGGCAGGCTACCGCTACGTTCGCCATGCACCGAGGGTCCGCAAGACCCTCGGCAGATCGCTGGTGTACGTCCCCTGCGCGGCGGCACTGTGGGCCCTGCTGCCCGTCGCCGCGCATCAGCAGCTGGGGCTGGGGGTGGGCGGGTACGGCCTGCTGCTCGCGGCGGTCGGAGCGGGAGCGGTGCTGGGGGCGGTGCTGCTGCCGCAGGTACGCGACCGGTGGTCGAGCAATGTGACACTGGCAGGCGGGGGCATCCTGCTCGCGATGACGCTGGTCGTGCTCGCTCTGGTGGGGATTGCCTGGGTCGTCGGCGTGGGTTTGGTGTTCTCCGGGCTCGCCTGGGTCGGCGTCCTGTCGATCCTCAATGCCCAGATGCAGGTGACAGTCCCCGAGTGGGTGCGCGCTCGGGCCCTGGCCGTCTACCTGACGATCTTTCAAGGCGGCCTGGCGATCGGTGCCGCGGTATGGGGCGGGCTCGCCGACGGGATCGGCCTGAGGGGAGCGCTGCTGGTGGCGGCCGCAGTGTTGGTGATCGGTTCCTTGGCCGGACTGTTCTTCTCCGTGCCTGACACCGCTCTGGACCGGTCGCCCTCGATGCACTGGCCGGCTCCCGTCATGGTTCTCGATCCATCGGCATCGACAGGACCAGTTCTCGTCACGGTCGAGTACCGCGTTCCAGCCGACCACGCCGATGCTTTCACCGACGCGATGGAGGCTGTGGGCCGCTCCCGTCTGCGCACCGGTGCGCTGCGCTGGGATCTGTTCCGTGACGGCTCCCAGCCGGACACATACCTGGAGGTCTTCGCGGTGGCCTCGTGGGAGGAGCATGAACGGCAGCACAGCGGCCGGCTCACCGGATATGACCGGTCAGCCGAGGAGAAGGCCAGATCGCTGTTGGATCCCGAGCACCCGTTCAAGGTCTCTCACTATCTTCCGGCGCGCCGAAACAGCGGCTGAGTCGGCGGCACCAGAGCCACGTTCGAGGTCACCCGGGCGACGTCCCGGTGCCTGTCGCCGGTCCACTCTTTCCGTTCCCGAGGATCGCCATGCCAGAGACTCCCGCGCCCTCCAGCGACCCAAGGCCGGCCGGGCGAACCGGCAGCGCCCCTTCGCGGTCGGCGACGATCGCGGGGCACAGCGCCCTGGAGTGCTATCTCGCATTTGTGCTGCTGTTCGGCGTCACCACGATCGTCCGATGGGTGATGGGCCCATCCTTCATCTCCGACCATGTCGATCGGATTCATCTGCAATTGTTGATCGTCGGTGCAGCCGTCGGACTACTGATCGCCGCCCTCATCGTCAGCCGGCCAGGCAGGACGAGCGGCGGACACATCAATCCAGCAATCTCTCTCGCGATGTGGCGGTTCGGCGTCTTCCCGGGCGTTTCCGTTGTCCCATACGTCCTGGCACAACTCATCGGCTCCGTTCTGGGAGTACTCCTGGCCGGCGCCGTATGGGGCCCGGCGGCCAAAGACCCCCCGGTCGCCTACGCCGTGTTGCAGCCTGGCGCAGGCTGGACGGCAGCTGAGTTGTTCGGCGCTGAGGCCGTCAGCATGGGTGTCATCGTGTACCTCGTCGGGTTCTTTCTGCAGGCCCCTCGCCGGGCAGGCCTGGTCCCCTGGCTGGTCGGCCTCCTGATCGGCGGAGCGATTGCCCTGCTGGGAACCACCACAGGAGGCTCGGTCAACCCGGCACGCCAGTTCGGACCGGCCGTGGCGTCCCGGCAGTCGTCCTTCTTGTGGGTGTACCTGCTCGCCCCCATGGTGGGAGCTCTCATCGCGGCCTTCGCCCTTGACCGGGTGAACAAGCACCGCACGGTCCTGACCCACCGGCTGTGCGGCACCGAGGAAGACGGCGCGCCCCTGAAAGAACGTGGATAGTGGCCCGGGCCGCCGCCGGACGGTGCGGTCGGCACCGGTGGCGGGGCAGCCGGGATCCAGGCACCGGGCGTCGACACCGCGTCCAGAGCCGAGCCCTGGGGGCTCCTGCACGAAGCCGTGCTGCACCACCGGCCGCCGGCATCCCCCACAGCGAAGCCCTGCGGATGGTGACGGGGCACCGATCGAGACATGACCCCCGCCACGGCCGCCACTTCAAGCCCGACACCTCCACGTAGACAAAGTCTGCGACGTTCCTGACCTGCGCACAGGTCGTCTATTCCCAGCCAATCACGTGACACACACCACCGGTATAGTTTATTGTTCAACCATCCTTCCTGGCGTAGGTTCGACCCAGTGCCCGCAGCCACGATGCAGGACAGCACTCGCGGACATTGCGAGATGGACTTCCAGAAGGAAAGACGATGAACAAGACAGTCCGGCGTGTCGCCATAGCTACCGCTTCTCTCACCATGGCCGGAGGCGTCCTCCTCACCACGGTCAGCTCCGCTTCCGCTGCAGGCCTTACGACCACGAGAAACGCCTCCACGCATACCGTCGCGACCGTCGAGACCAAGGCCGCCGGCCGAGGTCACGGAAAGCGCGACATCAGGTCCACCCATGAATCCCGTCGCCACCCTGAGGCTGCTGGCGCAGACCGGCGCCGCGGACACATTCACAGCGACCGAGACGCGCGTGTAAATCCCCAGGGCGACGCTTGGATTTACAATCAGTTGATAATGTTTGGACTTGCCGATTATCCGACTTTCAGTTGACATCCCTGCGGGGTCGAAATTCCCTGAGTCGACGCCCCGAAGGGCTGCACCCTCTGCACGTCGACCGCGGCTGCTGACAGACCGGTGGGGCTGTGACGACCGGCTCGGCCAAGGCCCAGACATCGCCGGTGATCAGAATCATCTGCCGCTCTCAGGGATTAGCCCGCTTGGCTAGCCAGGGGTAGCGGGCGGTGTCCTTGCCGGCATAGTCGGGATCCAGGTAGATGAAACAGCGCTGGATCTTCCAGTCGCGGATCTCGAATACGTCACACCATCGTCCGGCGCCCCATTCGGGCACTCCGGCGCGCCACGGACCGTCACGGTGCTCGCCATGGCTGGTCCCCTCACACACCACCACATCGCTGCCGGAAAAGATCCAGTTGAAGTCAGCGTAGTGATGCTTGATCGCCTGGACCGTGGTGCCGACTTCGGCGAAGAGCGTGCCGATCTCCTCCTTGCCGGTAGCCAGTCCCCACTTCGGGAAGTACACCTGAGCGTCATCGGCGAACAGTTCCAGCATGTTGCCGCCGTTGGAAGTCACACCACCGTGGTCAAAGGCCTTGAGGTATTCCAGAACGACCGATTTACGCTGCTCATCGGTCATCGTCTGCTGGGTCAGGGCCATCGTGGTTGTTCCTTTCAATACCGTGGTCCCGCTCGCTGCGGACGGACGTAGTTCGCTGTTCTTCCCGGTCGTCGGTTCTGTCTGTCCGTTGTACCCCTTCATGCGGGCGAAGCTGTGATCGACGCGAGCGCGGAGCTTGCGGTGGGAGACGTTGTGTCCCTCTTTCCAAGACGGGCGCATGTGTGGGGCTCGTAAAGTCGTCGCTGCTGGTGGCAGCCCATGTGCAAGGCCCTCGGTGGTGGCTAAGACGCTGCACCCTGCGATCATCTCGCTGCTGTACCGGGCCACCCGGGCGTTGCTGTCCGTGCCTGCGCGCTGCTGCGTCGGGACACGGCCAAGGACGCCGAACTGCTGGTGCTGCGGCACCAGAACGCGGTACTGCGACGGCAATTCGCCGGTCCGGTCCGCTACGAGCCCGCAGACCGGTTCTGGCCGGCCGCGTCGTCGTCGCCGATACCGCGCCGGCGCTGGAGCTGTGTCTCCCCGGCCACGCGAAGGGCACTTGCCGTGCTCGGCACGAAGGGGTCGGGGACGGCGTTGGCATCGACCCAGTGGACCTGGGAGCGCTAGCGGGTTCGCGGCTTTCGGGTTCGCCGGTCCATTCGTGGGCGGCGAAGACGACCGTGAGGAAGCCGTTGGGGGCCTCGACGCCCCAAGCGCCGTGGATGATGTGGGCCACCTTGAGGGACTCGGGCTTCACCGTGAGGCCGGTCCCCTCGTACAACTCGCGGACCGCCGTCTCCGTGATGGGCTCCCTCAGTGCCCTCGAACGCGGCAGACGCCGAGATCAGACGGTCCACGAGCGGCTGGGCCCTCCTCCTGACCAGGCAGCTCCATACGTTCGGCCTCAGATCCGAAGCGCCACTGGTTGCGCACCCGACTACCCTCGAATCTTCACCGCAGTCCTCACGCAGGCGAACCTGGGTCCCTCTGCCTGCCTTCACGGCTGTACGCGGCATCTCCCAGCGCTCAGTCACCGGAGCGCCGTTGCCGTCCTCTTCCTCCTTTCCCGTCGTCCTGCTTGCCCGACCACTCGCCGCCCTTGTCGCCACCGTGCTCCGGCCCGGGTGACGTCCTGGCGGACGGAGGGGCAGGCGATGGCGTCGTGGCCGGGTTCCGACCTGTGGGTGTCGATGCGATGCGAGTGGGTGAAGGAGAGACCGGAGACCGAGGCGACGTGGCGCCGGAGTTCAGCGAGGCACCGAGGGCCGTGGCCCCGGCGAACAGCACGAGGCCGGCGCCGGCGAGAACGGCTTTAGAGGCCAGTTTGCGGCGACCGTTGGGACGGGAGTGCGTGCCGGCGCGGGATTCACCGGCGTGCGGGGTGGGTGACGATGGAATTGCCGGGGTGGGCATGAGGGTGCTGCCGTCGTGCTCGGCCGGTCGTGGTGTCCCGTTCTGCGTGGCGAGCCAGGCGGCTGCCTGTTCGGCGGTGGGCCGGTGGGCCGGGTCCTTCGCGAGCATGTGCAGGACGTAGTCGGAGAGCGGCTGCGGTATGCCGGGGCGCAGGCGGTCGGGGGGTGCCGGTGCGGCACCGACGTGCTGCTGGACCACGGCCAGTGACGTGGCTCCGCTGAACGGAGGCCGCCCGGTGAGGAGTTCGTAGAGGACACAGCCGAGGGAGTAGACGTCGGACGCGGGCTGCGCGGGACAGCCCAACGCGCGTTCCGGAGCCAGGTAGTCGGCCGTGCCGATGAGCTTTCCCGTGGCGGTCAGGCCGCTGGCCGCCTCCTCGGCGAAGCGTGCGATGCCGAAGTCGGTGATCTTCACCGTGCGGTCGGTGGTCAGCATCACGTTGGCGGGTTTGACGTCCCGGTGGACCACTCCCTGCCGGTGTGCCTCGGAGAGGCCGGCTGC
>NZ_JBFAWG010000137.1:0-12877 GCF_040680215.1 Streptomyces sp. NPDC052107 | reverse complement strand
ATACCACCTGCCCAGGCACAGACACCGACCCGGAACCCGCTCAAAAACCCATCAGAAGATCCATTTCAGGCCACGTCGGTGGAACAAGGCTTAGCCTGGCCTGCAGCATCATCTGCTGGCGACGACTGAGGAACCTCCCACTGAACGGAAAATCCCAGTTCATCCGGGCAGGGTGGAGTGTCCGATCGGCATTGGCTGAACGGTCCGGTTCGGTGGGAGTCAGGTGGCTGGTTCGACGGGGGCGAGCGTGACTGTGTGGCCGAGGGCTTCGAGTTGCCGTACGAGGTCTCGAGTCCTGCGGACGGGATTAACCGAGCGTTGGTGATGGCCGGGGCCGAGGTCTTCGAATCGGGCAGTCGGATCGTCGATGAGGTGCCAGATGATAACGAGCATCGACCGGGCCACAGCGACGATGGCCTTCTTGTGACCTCGACGCTTGACGAGCCTGCGGTAGCGGGCACCGAGGAAGGTATCGGTGCGTGCTGCGGCCATGGCGGCTTCGCCGATCATTCCCTTCAGCCACGGATTGCCGTGCCCGGTGGGCCCGGAGGTGTTCTTCCCGCCGGACTGGATAGTGCGGGGAGTCAGCTTGGCCCATGAGGCCAGATAGTTCGCCGTCGGGAAGATCCGCATGTCCGGGCCGAGTTCGGCCAGGATCACCTCGGCGGCAGTCCGGCCGACTCCGGGAATCTCGTCCAGGCGCTCGACCAGCGGCAGCAGCCCGCTCTCCCCGGATGGGTCGGTCTCGTCGGGCAGAGTGCTGCCGTCCCCGCCCGGCCGTGGTGGAGCGATGCATGCGAGTTGGGCAGTGATGCGCTCGGAGAGTTCGTCGACCTGGGCGGTGAGGCGGTCGATGGTCTCCATCAGCACGCGGCACATGTAAGCGTGGTGTGCGTCGAACTGGCCGGTTAACGCCTCAACGAGGGCGTTGTGTTTGGAGATCAGCCGGCCACGGGCGAGAGCGGCCAGGGCTTGGGGGCTTCGCTCGCCACCGATCAGTGCCTCCAGCATGGCCCTGCCCGAGAGGCCGAAGATGTCACTCGCCACCGAGGAGAGTTTGATCTGTGCGTCCTCCAGCACCTTCTCGACGCGCTGCTTGTTGCGGCTGCGTTCGCCGATGAAGACTGCGCGCAGCCGGGTAAGGTCACGCAGTTCCCTGATCGGCTTGGGCGGGACGAAAGACGGACGGAGCATGCCTCGTTCCGCGAGCTTGCACAGCCACACGGCGTCGATCTTGTCGGTCTTGGGTCGTCCCGGGACGTTCTTCACATTGCGGGCGTTGACCAGCCAGCATTCCAGACCACGGGCCTCGAGGAGGTAGAACCAGGGTTTCCAGTAACTGCCAGTCGCTTCCATGACCACCCGGGTGACGCCCTGGCACATCAGGTGATCTCCCAGCTCCAGGATGGCGCTCGTCGTGGCGCCGACGTTCCATACCCGTTGGGTGCGGCGTCCCTCGATCCGTTCGTGCGGTAGTCGTACGCAGAGCATCCCGGACGCCTTGGCCACATCGATCGCGGCGACTCGCTCCACAAGCTCCGCCGCCTGCTCGGCCACTACCTCGGAGTCATCCATCCTCATCCCCTTCCGATGCTCGGACCCGCCAGGAAGCAGCCGCCCGCAGGGCCGTCAGGGGCAACGAGAATCTGAACGGCGTGCTCGAAGGCGACAGTGTGCGGCCCCTCCGGCCGGCCCGGTGCCAGACTCTGTCCCGGGTTCGAGGTCCCAAAGAGGGAGCGGCATCGGCGGGCGGCCACCCGGCCCCATTTTCGCGCCTGCGAGGCGTCCCCGAAGGGGAGTTGGATGACTCTGTTAGGAGTCCTAACTGTGCGGCACCGTTGCGAGCCCCTACGGCCAATCGCCGTGGAACGATGGCCAATTGTCAGCGAAAGCGCGGGCTGTTGGCTCGCAACGACGGGTTCCGCCGGCCCTGCCATGGCCGCCGCCCACACCGGTATCGCCGTGGGCCGCGCCGGATCCGACCTTGCGCTGGAGACCGCCGATGCCGTGATCGTGCGCGACGAACTCACCACCATCCCCACCGTCGTCAGCCCTGTCCCGGCAGGCCCGGCGCCTGGTGGTGCAGAGCCTGATCATCGCCTCGCTGTTCATCACAGGCCTGGTCATCTGGGACCTCGTAGGAACCCTGCCGCACCGCTGGGTGTCGCCGGACACGGGATTTACCGT
Source organism: Streptomyces sp. NPDC052107 (assembly GCF_040680215.1). Classification (NCBI taxonomy): domain Bacteria; kingdom Bacillati; phylum Actinomycetota; class Actinomycetes; order Kitasatosporales; family Streptomycetaceae; genus Streptomyces; species Streptomyces sp. NPDC052107. Next base: position 10,690 of record NZ_JBFAWG010000137.1, on the reverse strand, counting down.
CATCGTGGGCCTCTACGGCCTGCGCCTACCGGCCGAGGCCGCCTGGCGCCGCGCCCTGCCGCTTGCCTTCAGTGGTGGCGCCGAGAAAGGCACGGGCTGACAGCAACAACAGGACGGGTACCGCGATGTCGGCGATCAGGCTCCGTGCGAGCAGCGTGCTGTCGTGGTCGGCGATGGTGGCGGTGTAGCCGATCGCCGCGATCAAAACGAACCAGCAGGCGAACCACGCCCACCGTTCCCCTCGACGGAAGGGAACGAGAACAATGACCAAGAAAAGCAGCGCGAAAGTGAGTTCGTGCAGCGCATAGCCGTATTCCAGTGTGGTGATGTAGTGCGCCGCTCCTGGTGCGGAGCCCTTCACGGTGTTGAACGAGGCGCCGGCCAGCTTCGTGAAGACCGGCGCATGGTCAGTCGGCAGGCCGTGGGAACGGTCGGAGAGTATGTCCATGATCGGCGCCATCAGCAGAAACAGCCCGATCACCGTCAACCCGATCCAGGCCATGGTCCTGGTCCTCGCCGGCACTGCCGTCATGTCGCCCCCCGTTTGCCTGTTGCGCAACGGATGCTCAAGAGGCATCCCACATTGAGCAGTTGCCATGATGGGGGCTGAGGTGCCGCCTGCACAGCCCCCGGCAAGCTCCTGCCCCGGAACAGGGAGACCGAAGAGCGTATTGAGGAGCGCGTCTTCCGCTATAGGGCGGTCAGGGCGAACGCATTCCGTTAGGAGTTCTAAGTGCCGCGGCGATGACGTGACGAAGTGCTAGGCCTTTCGGGTGCAGACATCCCAACTCCTCGTGGTGGCAGAGGGGTTGCGTGTATGTCACGTCATCGATCTACTGGCCGCGGCTGTGGGGCGATCGATGCGAAGGAGTACGGCCGATGGCGTTCGAGGGGGATGCGACGGTCCGCATAGGGTTCGAAACCCAAGGAGCAACGGAGGGCGCCTTTACGCCGCTGGCATCCGACGATCCGCGCGAGGTGGGCGGCTACCTGTTGCGCGCGCGGATCGGTGAGGGCGGGATGGGGTCCGTCTACCTGTCCTACACCCCGGGCGGACGGCCGGTCGCACTGAAGGTGGCGCGGGCCGAGTTGGCCGCGGACCCGGGCTTTCGCAGCCGGTTCGCCAAGGAGGTGCAGATTGCCGCCCAGGTCCAGGGCCTGTACACGGCTCCGGTGATAGACAGCGATCACGCCGCGCCGCGTCCGTGGTTGGCGACCGCCTACATACCAGCTCCCTCCCTAGGGACGGTGGTGGCACGTGGGGGACCTCTCCCAGCCGACACGGTGCTTGTGCTGGTGGCCGGAATAGCGGAGGCTCTGCAGTCCATCCATACCGCCGGCATCGTGCATCGGGACCTGAAGCCGGGAAACGTGATCGTGGCCGCGGACGGTCCGCGGGTGATCGACTTCGGTATCTCCCGCGCGGTGGAGAGTTCCTCTCTGGCCCTGACCGCGACGGGCGTCAGGATGGGCACTCCGGCGTTCATGGCACCCGAACAGGTCCGCGGCCGAGGTCTCGGCCCGGCCACGGATGTCTTCGCCCTGGGCGCCCTGGCCTATTTCGCCGCCACCGGCGAACTGCCGTTCGGCGGCGACGCGGCCGTCTTCCACCGCATCACCTCCGAGGAGCCCCACTGGGAGGACGCCGACGCGAGGCTGCACCCCGTCCTGGAAGCGTGCCTGGCCAAGGACCCCGAGGACCGTCCCTCCCCGGCCCAGATCATCGAGCTGTGCCGGCAAGCCTGCGCCGATCACCGACTGCACATCGGTGAAGGCTGGCTGCCTCCCACCGTGACGGCCGACGTGACCCGCCACGCGCAGGCGCCGGTGCCGGACCTGCCGCCCACCTTCCTCCCGGGCCCCAAGCGCGCAAGGCGCCGGATCATCTGGGCCGCGCTCGCAGCGGCGGCGGCGCTGGTGGCCGCAGGCGCCGGCATCGGCGCCACACTGGCCGATACGCCGCCGCAAGCCCGGGACACACCACCGACCCGCGGTTCATCGACGCCAGCTACGCCCTCCACCTCCGCTGCCACGTCAGCGTCCTCGCCCGCGTCCGCCGGTCCGGCATCGAAGCCGTCACCCTCCGCCTCCTCTGGAGTCCCGGACACCATCCGCTGGCACGGCAGGCTCGACGTCATCTATTACGGGACCCACCTCGACGACGTGCCGCCGTCGGTAGCGGACGTCGGGCCCTACGACGTCTCCTGGACCGGAAGCACGGACACCATGCAGGGCAACGTGGCGCAATGGACGTCCAAGACCAACCCCACCGGCAAGGAGTGCTCCGATCTGGTGACCACCCGTCCGGAAGGCTCCGTGACGGTGAACCGGCGCGGGATGCGCCTGTGCATGACCTCAGCCCAGGGCAGACCCGCCTTCGCCACCGTCATCGACTTCAACGGCGACACCATCGCCCTGGACCTGACCGTCTGGGAGTCGCCCGCAGGAAACTGATCCGCACAGCCACCGCCCAATCAGGGCGCAACCCCCGCACGTAGGCCGTCCGGACGCCCGTCGTTGCCTGCTGAGCAACGCTGGGTCGAACAGGGGTCCTGGTCGGATGATCTTTCGGCGGTGCGCGCATCTGTGGGCACACGTCAAACGCAGCCTCGCCAACCTCGCCGCCGTCGCCCTCGACCGCCTGGAAACACTCGTCCCCAACCGACTCAAACGCCTCCCATGCCGGCCCCGGCACCCTCGTCGGCTTCACAGCGGGCACCGGCCTGACCCTCAACGGTCCAGCGTCACCTTGACGAGCCGAAGTCAGTGGCCTCACTCACTGGTTGTCGTACTCGTCGTGGCGGCGCCACCAGTGGCCGGTCTCGTTGCGGCCGAGGGGTGCGCGGTCGAGCCACTGGTACATGCCCCACAGGGCGTCCAGCCCGCGCGCATACGCCGAGTAGGTGTGGTAGACGGTGCCGTCCTGCAGCGCGAACGCGCTCACGCCGGGTCCTTCTCGCCGGTAGGTCTCCCAGTCCGTGTCTACGATCGACTGGGTGAAGGCGTCGCGGGAACTCTTCTCGTCGGCCGTTGCCGGCCGCAGGTCCTCCTCACCGAAGTTGTACGCGACGGCTCCCGCTTCCCACTCCTGCTCGGTGTGTGCCACCCCGAAGTCGAAGTTGAAGTCGCTGCCGTAGGAGGACGCCCACGGGAAGGTCCAGCCCATCCGCTGCCGGTACGCGTGGAGCTTGGCGAGCGGGGCCCGTGACACCGCGCAGAACGTGACGTCGTGGTGGGCGAGGTGGACCACGGAGCCGTTGAAGCCGTCGGCGATCGCCGAGCAGGACGGGCATCCGGCGGTGTAGTCGGGCCCGAACATGAAGTGGTAGACGAGCAGCTGCGAGCGTCCCTGGAACAGGTCGGCGAGTGACACCGTGCCCTTGTCGGTCTCGAAGCGGTAGTCCTTGTCGACCCGGACCCAGGGCAGCTCCTGTCGTCGCCGGGACACCTCGTCGCCGTGGCGGGTCAGCTCCTTCTCCGCCTTGAGCAGTTCCAGTCGCGCGGCCAGCCACTCCTCGCGTGTCCCCGTCTTATGAGTCGTCATCGTCTGTCTCCTTATCTTGTTTCTTTTCGATTTACTTGTCTTGCTTTCCTGCCGTCACATCGGTGGTGGTGCGAGCCCCGGGACCAGGAAGGGTGCGACGACGATCAGCAGTCCGAGCCCGATGATCGCCAAGGCCGCCGGAACGTCGATCGCGCTCTTCGCGGGCAGCAGCTTCTGTGCGCACATGAGGACGGCGACCACCGACATCCACAGCGGGCTCATCACGTCCAGTGCCACCAGCATCGCCATCAGCCCGATGCCGGAGCCGACGCAGTACAACCCGAACCTGAGTCCGCAACCGGCGTCCTCGTGGCAGCGTTGCCGGAAGTGCCGCTTGACCGGCGTGAGTTCATAGGCACCCGCCGCGATCACCACCACGCCGGCGGCCGCCGACCCGTGTGGCCGGTCCAGCGCGTACGCCACCACGCCTGCGAGTACCCAGACGGCCAGGTAGGACCCGGTGAACGGCAGCACACCACGCAACCCGCCGTTTTGGCGGACATGCCTGGCGAGGGCCGGGGCAGCGCCCGGCAGCATCATCGCCGCCATCATCGTCGTCCACGTCGCGGCGAAGGGCCCCGACGACCCGGGCCTGGTCGCGAGCCCCATGTCCATGCCGCGCATCAGCCAGAGCGAGACCGCCCAGCAGGCCGCGGCGAGCCCGAGTGCCACCCCTGCCGCGATCGCCGGCTCGGCCGGCCGCTGGGACTCGGCGTGCACCATCGGATCTCCTTCCGCGCCGGTCCCGGTCATGTGGATCCGCGCGCCTGGTCGTCGAGGTGGTCCTGCAGCGCGCCGAGCGGGCCGTCCCAGTCGCGCGCCAGCGCGGCCAGGAACTGTTGCGCCACCTGCATCGACGCGGAGCACAGCCGGTACCGCACCCGGCGCCGCTCGCCCGGTTCGGCCGTTACCAGGCCGGCCTCGGCCAGCAGGGCTAGGTGTTTGGCGATCGCCTGCCGGGTGATCGGCAGCCGCGCGGCCAGGTCCGTGGCCGTGGCCGGCCCTCCCGAAGCCAGCGCGGCCAGGATGGCGCGCCGGCTCGGGTCGGCCAGGGCGGCGAAGACCTGTTCGGCGATCGCCTCGGTGTCAGGCTGCGGCATCGAGGTGGTCGACCAGTTCGCCCAGTTCGTGCGTCCAGCCCTTGGTGTGGTCGTCGTACTCCTTGCCGCGGACGTCGTCCGGGAGCTGGGCGAAGCCGGTCTCGACCACCGTCAGCCGGGTGCCGGAGGCGACCGGTTCGAGCGTGAACTCCACATAGGTGCGGCGCGGATCATCCTCGGGCAGCCCCGGGACCTTCCAGGTGTAGCCGAACACCGTCGGCTCCTCCACCCGTTCCACCCGCATGTCGGCGGTGTGGCCGCCGTCCCATTTCATCCAGGCCGAGCCGCCCGGGCGCAGATCGATCCCCGCCTGCTGGCCGAACCAGGCGCTCAGTCCCTCGGCCGTGGTGAGCGCCGCCCACACCTTGGCCGGCGTGTGCGCGATCTCGATGGTCCGCTCGATGCGATCAGGGAATGCCATGACTACCTCCATAGGTATAGCAACCACCTGGTTGCGATGTTATGGCAACCAATAGGTTGCGTCAACGGGGTCGGCTCCGGAGTCCTAACAGCAGGGAACAAGTAACCCGCCGGTAGCTTTCAGGGTTTCGTGACCGCGGTCTCTCGTCGAAGGGGACCGTGTGTCCGGCGCCGTGCCGCGCCCACGGAACCGCGGCCATCACCACCGCGCGCACCCGGCAGGCCACCCGGGGCAGGTCCGCCTCCAGGTAGACCTTCAACAGCCCGTCCTCCAGCGACCGCCAGCGCCTGCGGTGGCCCCGGTCGTACAGCGGCACGCGCTGCCGGCACACCCCGCACCGCGGCCGCCGCATCCACCGCCGGTCCGGCCGCACACAGACAACCTTCACGGTTCGACCGGGTGAACGTAAATCCCTTCGACCACCGTCCGCTCGACCCCGGCTGCCCGAACCTCTACGTTCATCACTACGCAGGGTGCGGCATTGTTCATGTCAGGACGCGCACTGACCCACACATCCGGGCGAAGAGCCCCCGTTACGGAACCTACATGCGCTGTAAGGTCTGCGATTCCGTGAGCACTGGTTCCTGCGGGAAGAGTAATTGTCAAGAACTGTGGATCAGCTCGGATGGGTGGCCCTCGCCGAGCGAGCGCGGGTGAGGGCCACGAGCTCAGGATTTGTCACACGACATTCGATGAACAGGCTGGCCTCCCATTCGTTCATGGTTCAGGGCGGGAGGTTGGCTGTCGCAGGTGCTCCCCTCGCAGCACCTTCGCCCCGTCGAGTCGGACGCGGAGGTGGGCGACGGCTTTCTGCGGCTCACCGCGCTGGACGAGACGTTCGGCGAGTGCGATGGCGCCGTGCACCGTTCCGGAGCGGAGAAGCTCCTCGTCAGATCTGGTGAACGCGGCCAGCTCCGCTTCGGCATCCACGGCACGGCCGCACTGCTTCATGACCTTGGCCCGCATGAGTGCCTGTTCCTGGCGGTTCCCGCCGTGGCGGGCGAAGTAGTCGTCGACATAGGCAAGGGCGTCGTCGGCCCGCCCTGTATCGACCAGGATGCGGCAGAGCAGATGGATGATCCAGTCTGAGTCGCCGCCAGCCGTCTCCGCGACCGGGCGCAGCACCTCGACCGCCTCGTCGTGGCAGCCGTGACGGGCGAGGAGCTCAGCGAGGTGGAAGGCCGCATGGGGATTTCCGGTCCCGGCGGACTCCCGCAGTAGGGCAACCGCCTCCGGGACCCGGTCCTGTTTCTCCAGCAGGTCAATGAGGGCGGTCAGGGCGTACTCCTCGCCGCCTTCGGCCGGGAAGGCGCGCAGCTCGGCCTCACGTCCGTGACGGGCCAGGAGACGGGCAAGCTGCTCGGCGTGGCCGGCGTAGACGATGCCGCCGACACACACGTGCCTGCCCAGCAGCACGATCGCCTCGTCGATCCGTCCTTGGCGTTCCAGAAACGTGGCGTGCAGGGGGACAGTGTCCGAAGCGTCCGAGCCCCAGGGCTCGAACGGGTCCGTCGGGCCGACCCCGACGCTGGGGAGCAGTGTGTCGATCTCGGCGTCGCGGCCGTGGCCTGCGGCGAGCTCCACCAGCTCCTCGGCAAGCAGGAGGTCTGCGGCACGCGGGCCGAGCAGGGCGACGATCTGGTCGAGGTGGCCCTGTCGGGCGAGGAGGCGCGCCAGGTCGCGTAGTGCGTACCGGTGGCCCGTTTCGGCGAGCGGACGCAGCAACACGATGGCCTCGTCGACGCGCTCCCAGTCGGCGAGCAGCCCAGCGACGGTGCTGACAGCCGGCCACCAGCCGGTGGCTGCGAACGGCCGCAGCAATGCCAGGGCTATCGCCTGCCCGTCCGGGCCATGCGCGGAAGCGGCCTCAGCGAGTCGGCGGGCGCAGAACCAGTCACCGTGGGCGGCTGCCTCGCGCAGGATGCCGTGGTGGCCGTGCTCGTGAAGTAGCGCGGCAACGGTGGGTGGAATCCAGCCGTCGTATGCGCGATGGCGGTGGTCGAGGTCGGCTGCGTCCATGGTCGCGAACCCTAGCTTGCGCAGCCGACCGGATCGGCGCCTCCAGCAGCCCCATGCGGGAGGCATCCTGGTGAGGTCCGCCAGGGGGTACGTCAATGTCAGGCGGCCTGAGGCTCAGCCCGCTCGACTAGGATGCCATTTTCAAACCTGGCGCCCGCGCGGACTAGCGGAACCAGGTTGGCTGGCGGTGATCGCGCGCCAGCGGGCGTGGGCGGACTCGTCCAACCCTCACCTGCTGGTCAGCCAGAAGACTGCGGCCGACCTCGACCACCCGGCCGCCAGCATCGGCACCCTGAGCGGAGCCCTTCCCCGCGGGCTGACGCTGAGCGGCCTGAAACAAGACCGCATCCTCAACGAAGCAGCCGAAAGCGCCGACCCACTCAGGCTGATGCGTCTGTTCGGCATCACCGAGCAGGCCGCCATGCGCTACGTCACCGCCGCCCGCCCCGAACGAACCGCCAAGCTGCCCAGGAAGCCCGCCTGGTTCAGCCCTGGAGGGTGGCGAGCCAGTCGGTCAGCAGGCGGTTGACCTCGTCGGGGCACTCCTGCTGGATCCAGTGGCCGCAGCCGTCCAGGAGGTGGGAGGCGGACAGGGCGGGGAGGGTGGTGGGGTAGGCGTCGATGGCGTCGGACATCCAGGTGGTGGAGGCGTCCAGGGCGCCGCCGACGAACAGGGACGGCTGCTTGATCGAGGCGCCACGGTGCGGGGCGAGGTCCTCCCAGTCGCGGTCCATGTTGCGGTACCGGTTGAGGGCGCCGGTGATCCCGGTGCGCTCGAACTCCCCGGCGTATACGTCGAGGTCGTCCGCGCTCAGCCAGGCCGGGAGAGTGCCGGCGGGGAAGCGGTCGCGCAGCCGGCCGCCGTGGGGGACGAAGTGCGGGTCGGGCTCGCCCTGGGCGGGCATGGTGTCGGCAGACAGGGCCGCATAGAAGCCCGCGAGCCAGCCCCGGACGTCGGGCTCGACCTCCGCCTCGGCGCGGCCGGGCTCCTGGAAGTACGAGACGTAGAACTCCTGCTCGGGGCCGCCGATCTGGCCGAAGACTTCGGTGGGGCGGGGACCGCCGGGCGGCGCGTACGGGACGCTCAGCATGGCGACGGCGCGGAAGACCTCAGGGTGGAGCAGGGCGGAGGCGGAGGCGATGTTGGAACCCCAGTCATGGCCGACGACCACCGCGCTCTCCTCGCCAAGGGCGCGAACGACGGCGACGTTGTCCTCCACCAGGTCGAGCATCCGGTAGGCGTCGGTCGCGGCGGGCTTGGAGGAGCGGCCGTAGCCGCGCACGTCGAGCGCCACCGCCCGGTAGCCGGCCGCGGCGAGGGCCGGGAGCTGGCGGCGCCAGGAGTACCAGGACTCGGGGAAGCCGTGCACGAGCAGGACCAGCGGGCCGGCGCCCTGCTCGACCAGGTGCAGGCGACCGGCCGGGGCCTCAACGGTGCGGTGGCGGAGTTCGGCGGACGGCTCGGACTGCATGTGGGCTTCTCCTCGGTTCGCGGGCGGACGCGGGTACCCATCGATCATGCGGCGCGGTGACCGCCCGACACGATTAGCCTTGCCATTCTGGCAAACTTGCAGGACAGGGTGATGGAGCGCCACGTTCGGGAGGTGCAGGGGCGGTGGCAGGCGACGATGTGGCCGAGACGCTGGCGGCGATGGGCCCCCGGCTGCGGGCCGCGCGCGAGCACCGCGGCGCCACGCTCACCGGCGTCAGCTGTGCGACCGGCATCTCGCCGAGCACGCTGTCGCGGATCGAGACCGGCCGGCGCAAGCCCACCCTGGAGGTGGTGTTGCAGCTGGCGAAGGAGTACGGCGTCTCCCTGGACGAGCTGGCCGGCACCGCACCCGCTCCTGCGGCCGAACGCCGCACCTCGGCGCCGCTGAGCTTCGGCGACGACAAGGCAGTGCTACCGCTGACCCGCTACGTCGGCGGACTGCACGTCCACAAGCACGTCCTGCCCGCCGTCGAGGAGCCGCCGGCGCGACTGCGGCAGGTCTCCCACGAGGGCTACGAGTGGCTGTGCGTCCTGTACGGGCGGCTGTGGCTCGCGCTCGGGGACCAGGACCTCGTCCTGTCCGCCGGGGATGTCGCCGAGTTCGACACCCGCACCCCGCACGGGGTGGCGAACGCCGGACCCGGCGGGCCAGTCGAATACCTGATCATGTTCGGGCCCCAAGGCGAGCGCCTGCGGCCGCGCACTCTGCCAACCACTGGCCCCGGCGCCCGCCAGCCGAATTGAGGCCGGGCGGGTCGCGGGGCACAGCCGTAAGATCCGGAACTCGCACCGACAAGACAGCAGAATCACGAGCTGCGCGCAGGTTCGCGGCCAAGGGCTGCCTAGACTCCTGGATCTCGCGCGCTTCAGTCCGAGTGCAGGCGAAAGTCGATTGGGCCGATCCGGATCGGTGCCGTACAGTGCACCGTGCCGACGCGGGGTGGAGCAGCTCGGTAGCTCGCTGGGCTCATAACCCAGAGGTCGCAGGTTCAAATCCTGTCCCCGCTACTCAGACGTGAAGGCCCCTCAACGAGGTCTCCTCGGTTCCGCTCCAGCAGTGCCTGCGCCACTTGCAGACGGCGTTCACCAACTTCTTCGGCAAGTGGGCGAATTACCCGCGTTTCAAGTCGCGGAAGAAGTCGCGGAAGTCCGCTGAGTACACCACCAGCGGTTTCCGTTTCCGCGACGGTGCTCTGACGCTCGCCAAGATGCGTGAGCCCCTGGCGATTGTCTGGTCCCGGCCGCTTCCGGTGGGCGCGAAGCCGTCCTTGGTGACCGTCTCCCAGGACGCGGGCGGACGCTGGTTTGTCTCCCTGCTGTGCGACGACCCCGCTGTCAAGCCGCTCCCCGCCACCGGCACGGCAGTCGGGGTTGATGTCGGACGCGACCACTTGCTGACCCTGTCCACCGGGGAGAAGGTAGCCAACCCGAGGCATGAACGTGCCGACCGGGCCCTGATCGCGCTGGCCCAGCGTCGCTTGGCGAAGAAGGCCAAGGGCGACGGCGCCAACCGCCGCAAGGCCCGGCAACGGGTCGCCAAGGTCTATGCCCGGATCGCCGACCGGCGCCGTGACGGGCTGCACAAGTTGACCACTCGTCTCGTTCGTTAGAACCAAATGATCGTGATTGAGGACCTGACCGTGCGCAACATGGTCAGGAACCGGAGGCTGGCCCGCGTGATCAGCGACGCGGCATGGTCGCAGTTCCGGACCCTGCTGGAGTACAAGGCCCTGTGGTACGGGCGGGAAGCGGTCGCGGTCGACCGCTTCTTCCCCTCCTCCAAGCTGTGCTCCACCTGCGGCATCTTTGCCGAGAAGATGCCGCTGCACGTCCGTACCTGGACATGCGACTGCGGAACGACCCACGACCGGGACGTGAACGCGGCGAAGAACCTTCTGGCCGCCGGGCTGGCGGTGACAGTCTGTGGAGCTGATGTAAGACCTCAACGGAGTCCGGGCGGGCAGTCGGCGACGAAGCAGAAAGCATCACGGCGCGAGCCGTGAGAATCCCCCTCCCTGGAGGACCCCGTTGCTGATCTCTCAAATCTGCCCTCGTGCTTGGTGCCGAAGCGGGATGGTGGGCGGAGGATCGAGTTCGTTGGCGGTGATGTTCAG
>NZ_JBFAWG010000136.1:0-12976 GCF_040680215.1 Streptomyces sp. NPDC052107 | reverse complement strand
CGACACGACAGGGTTCGTGGTGCTGCCCCGGCGCTGGGTGGCAGAGCGCACGTTCGCGTGGCTGATGCATTCGCGCCGACTGGCCCGGGACTACGAGACGTTGCCGGCCAGCAGCGAGGCGATGATCCGGTGGTCGATGGTCACGCGGATGAGCCGGCGTCTGGCACGGCCACGGGCCGTCGGCCGACACTGAATGCCCCCGACCTCTCCTGCAGGAGCCACCCGCGCTCCGCCAGACGTCGGGCCTTCGAGCGCACGCCCTCGACCTTCGCCGGCGTTGTCTCCAAGCCCAGCTGAACCGTGATCTCCCTGGCCTTCAGCGGCCCCTGGCCCGCGGGCTGCCGCTCGTCGAGCACACCCAGAATCCGCTGGTAGTCCGGCGTCAGCACCGTCACCGGCAGTCCTTCGCGCCAAGGCGGCACGATCGAGCCCGGCACCGGCGCGGGCGAGGACACGGTTTCCGCCTCCGCCTCAGTCACGGCGGTCGTCTCGGCAGCCGACGCCGCCAGGGCCTCTACCAGCTCCTCCCGCGCGATCACCCGGCGGTCCAGCTCGATCTCCGCGGCCTCCAACACCCCAGCCAGCCGCGCGACTTCCACTCTCAGCTCTTCCACCCGAACCCGGGCCGCTGTCTCCCGCTCCTCCAGCATTCCCAGCACCGACGCCATCGTGCACCCCTCGATCACGGAGCCGAAAAAACAAGACGCCGCATGCCTCCCTCATTCCGAGCTGAACCATGCCTGACCAGTAGAAATCAAGCGATCATGTTCGGTTGAGATACGGCTTCTCACGCCCGCAGGGCATTTGTGCACGGCTTGTTGGGGCGAATCACGCCTGTGGCCGGGTACGCGGCGTGTGGTGCAGTCGTTCGCAGCGGTGCGACGGCCCCTTCTTTTCTCCCCTGGCGGTGACCCCGGCCAGATGGTCCTGTGCCCGGCCTGGCGAGCCGGTCACCGTCCGTCCCGCCGAAACGCAACCGCCCTTGCCTGTACGCGAGTTGCGGCTCTGGTTCAACCTCTTTGAAGCCCCACGCTGAGTGATCGACGTATGCCTGTGGGCGCTGCCTGTCCATGACTCAGAACGGTGGGTCTTCGCAGTAGCCGCCTGTCCCGTCGGACGCCCACCAGGAATCACGTTCCGCCTTGAGGCGGGCGTAACGCTCGCGGGCTGCGATGTCGTCCGCGTTCTCCAGGGCGCTGGTGTCGTGACCCCATGCCTTCATGGCGTCCAGGACGCCGTCTCGACTGTGGCGGTCGGTGCTGGTGGTCAGTAGACGGCGGGCGTGGTCGACCAGCTCAGCCCGGCGTGTGGTGAGGACGGGGTGCTCTGCGAGAGGGATCGCAGCGACCAGAGCCGCGTCGCGTACGTCCGCGGTGTCGTGGCTGAGAAGGGGATGGACAGTGATGGTCCTGGCTGTGTGGTGTTTCTTTGAACGCCGGGATTTGAGGTCGTGGATCTTGTGGCTGGATTCACCCGAGCAGGTCAGGGCTTTTGTGTGAGCAGCCTCACACCTGATTGACCGTGTACGGTCATCGGCCGTTTACTTTCCAGGACCTTTACAAGATCCATACACGGGGGGACTTTCGTGAAGTCTCAGTGGGCCGGCATGTCGTCGGCTCGGAGGGCACGAAGAGCGCGCGCCTGCCTTCTGGGCGGCGCCGTGGCCTCGCTCGTCCTGTCGGTGCTGCCCGGGTTGACCACTGCGGCAGCTGTTCCGATGTCGAGTGCGGCAGCAGGGACAGGGCTGGTCGATGAGACTACCGCGTCTGCCCGGGCTCAGGCGTCGGGTGAGCCGGTGGAGGTGACGACGGACCGTACCGAGTACTCCACGACCAAGGCGAACCCGGACGGCTCGTTCACGCTGACGCAGTCCACCACACCCCAGCGGGTGCAGGAAAAGGGCGGCGGGTGGGGCGCGGTCGATCCGGTACTGGAGCGTCGTGCGGACGGCCGGGTCGCTCCCAAGGGCGCGGTGGTGGACCTGTCCTTCTCCGGCGGTGGGCCGGGATCGGACATGATCCAGCTGGGCAAGGACGGACGATCGGTCACCCTGGGCTGGCCTGGTGCCCTGCCGACGCCGACGTTGAACGGTGCGACGGCGACCTATGCCAACGTGTTCGACGGGGTGGACCTGCAGCTGACAGCCACGGCTGAGAGCTACCGGGAAGTTCTCGTCGTCAAGACGCCCGAGGCGGCGCAGAACCCGGCGCTGGAACAGGTCAAACTCGCCGCGTCCGGGGACGGTCTGTCCGTGGTACCCGGAGCCGGCGGCGGTCTGAGGGCCATCGACGAAGACGGCAACGCAGTTTTCCGTGGCCCGGCCGGCCAGATGTGGGACTCGGCCGGTGACAGCGGCTCAGGACCGCAGACGCAGCTGATGCGCACCGACGCCGGGGGGCTCGCGAACGGACAGGCGCAGGACGACCCGTCACAGCCGGGACAGGGTGATGCCACCGCGGTACTGCCGGTGAAGGTCGACGACGGCGCGATCGCCGTGCACCCGGACCTGGACCTGCTGCGCGGCAAAAACACCGTCTACCCCGTCTACATCGATCCCTCGGTGGGCCTGGGTGTCTCGGAACGCACGAAGATCTCGTCGGACGGCGACAAGTTCTGGATGTTCGACGGGGACAAGGGCGTCGGCAAGTGCGGCACGGCCGACGGCTACTACTGCGGGGGCGGTTACGTCGACCGCATGTACTTCGAGTTCGCCCCGACCAAGCTGGCCGGCAAGTACGTCCTGGACGCGACCTTCCGGGCTCATGAGACGTGGTCGTTCAACTGCGACCCCCACTGGGTGGACCTGGTACGCACCGACAACATCTCCGAGGGCACCCGATGGCCCGGCCCCAAGCAGCTAGACCTGATGGGCGACCGCTACGTCTCGGCCGGCCGTGGTTCGCTGTGTAGTCCCGATCAGCCCGATTCCTGGATTGAGTTCAATGACAACCCGCAGGAATCGGACGAGAATCTCACCAACACAGTCCGCTCGTTCGCGGACGGCAAGATCAGCCGGTTGACGCTCATGCTGAGGGCTAAGGATGAGAGTGACCCGCGGGCCTGGAAGCGTTTCGACGACAGCGCCGAACTGCAGGTGAACTTCGCCTACAAGCCGGGCGTGCCGACCAACGTCGGCATCATTCCCGGTGACGGCACCACCGCTTACTGCAACAAGTCCTCCACCGATCCTCTCGTGGTGACCCGCAAGGACCCCATGGTGCAGGCCCGGGTGCAGACGCTGGTGGAAGCCCACAAGGGCAGCGACGAGGGCTCGCTCCAGGCCGAGTACGTCGTGGAGCGCGGCGACGACGCGGCCTGGCATCAGGTGTGGACGGGGCACAGGCCCGACACGGGCTGGGACCCGGATGAGACGCTGGAGAACACGCGCACGAGCGACCGTGCCGATGGCGGCCTGTACCGCTACAAAGCCCGGACACAGTCCCACTGGTCGTATGCCGGAAAGAGCGGCGACCTGTGGTCTGCCTATAGCTCCTGGTGTTACTTCAAGATCGACTCGTCGGCGCCGAAGGCGCCCCGGATCACTGCAGGCTCCCCCTACACCGAGTGCGGCGACGTCTGCGAAGGCCACGGGGGACCGGGCGTGCCCGGCTCCTTCACCTTCCAGCCCAACGCCGCCGACTTCACAGGCGGGCACACCGACGTCACCGCCTATGAGTGGAAGCTGCTGTCCACGCCTGCCCGACAGGTCACAGGCGGGCTCAAGGTTGACGTCAAGGACGTGAAACCCCCGCTCGCGGGCACGCAGGTGCTCTCGGTGCGGGCTAAGGACGTCTACAACCGGTGGGGCACTCCCGCGGAGTTCACATTCAAGGTGGCTCCGGCCGCAGGAGCCGTCGGCCGCTGGCACTTGGACGACGCCGCTCCCGGTTCGGGAGCCACAGTGGCCAAGGACAGTGCGACCGGGGGCACTCGCCACGACGCCACGCTCTACACCTCACACGCTGGCTGGTCGACCCTCGGGCGCCGGGGAGAGTCCGACTACTCGCTGTACCTCAACGACTCCAGCACTGACACCACGCGTGATGGTTATGCGGCCACTGGGGCACCGGCGGTGAACACCAAGGACTCCTTCACCGTCTCGGCCTGGGTGTACCTGACCGATGCCTCACAGACGCATGTGGTGTTGTCGGCGCCGGGCACGTCCGCATCGGCGTTCACGCTGTACTACTCCGCGAGCTACAAGAAGTGGGTATTCAACCGGACTGCCGCGGACACTATGAACAGCCCGGTCTACCTCCGGTCGATCGCTGATGCCGGGGCGCCGCCGCTGAATGTGTGGACGCACTTGGCGGCCGTTTTCGACACCGAGGGTGACACCGACAAGACGAACGACACAATCCAGTTGTTCGTCAACGGCCGCCCGCAGGGCAAGCCGGTTGTGCTCAACGACCTGTCCACCGCATACCAGCCCTGGACGTCCACAGCCGGCCTTCAGTTCGGCCGTTCGCTGGTCGGTGGGGTCGGGGGCGAGAACTTCCGCGGCCGCATCGACGAGGTCTCGGTGTGGCAGTACGCCCTCAGCCCCGAGCAGATCGCTCAGGAGGCGGAGCTCACCCAGGACGGCGTGGCGGCCAACGAACTCGTCGCGGACTGGGACGCCACCTCCTCCACCGGCACCCAGGTCAAGGAACTGACCCCCTACCCTGCGCCACCGCTCGCGCTGTCCTCCACCGGTGCGGTGCTGGACGAGGACAACAACACCCTCGTCCTGGACGGAACATCCGGCTATGCCTCGGCAACCGGCCCGGTGACCGATGAGACCGGATCGTTCACCGTCTCGGCCCATGTGAGGCTGGATGCCGAGAAGCTGGCGTCCAAGCCGGTCGGCTACCAGGCCCAGGTGGCAGGCCAGGCGATCGACGGTGAATCCTCGTGGGCCTTGTGGGTGGTCAAGCCGGCAGTCGGCATCTACCAGTGGAAGTTCACCCGCACCGCCGTCGGACCGGACGGCAAGGTCACACAGAGCGCTGAGGTGGCAGCCGGCGATCCCGCCGAAGTTGACACCGGGGTGGACGTCACCGGCGTGTTCGACGCACAGGAGACGTGGCAGGGAACCGACCCGGCCGACGCGTCCCAGACCGAGGACCGGATGGGCCGACTGCACCTGTACGTGGGCGGTCTTGAGCAGCCCGGCGAGGACAAGTCCGGGTTCTCAGCGGTCCAGCAGGGCACCGGCGTGCTGTCCGCAGGCAGGGGAGCGGCCGGCGGATCCACGGGATACTACCTGCCCGGTTCGCTGGAGTCACTGCGGGTGTGGACCGGGGCGATGAGCGCCGACCAGATCCGCTCTCAGGTGCTGGACGTCGACTGACAAACAGTCATTTACGAACAGGCGGCCCGCTCCTTGAGCGGGCCGCTCGACACCGGACGCCTCAAAGACGCCTCCTCATTCTCTTTTTCTCCTCCTCAATGGCACGCGCCCGGCGTGACACAGCCTGGCGCCGCGTAGGAAGAACCCGCCATGAATCCCTTTGGCATACCCAGACCATCACCAGGCCGTAGGGGCAGAAACGGAAAACGCTGGTCCCGTCACCTCGCTGCGACCACGGGTCTGGCGCTTCTGCCCGGCTTGCTGACTCCCGTCGCCTTCGCCGCGGACACCGACCCACTGGGACGCCCGCACCTGAAGCCACCACACGCCACGAAGGTCAGCCCCTTCACGGCCAAGGTGAATAAGAAGGCAGCCGCCGAAGTACGCAAGGCCGCCGAGGCCGACCGGGCGGCGGCCGCCCGAGCCCGCCACGATCAGCAGCGCAAGGTCACGTGGCCGAAGGCCGGCAAGGCGTCGCTGACCGTCCCGGGCAAGGGCACCGTCGAGGCTGCCCCGGGCTCCCTGCCCGTCACGGTGACCGCTCTAGGCAAGGGCAAGGCGGCCAAGTCGGTCACGGTTGAGGTCCTCGACCAGAAGACCGCTGCCGAGCTCGGTGTCAGGGGAGTGGTCCTCAAACTCACCGGCCCAGAGACCGGCGCCAAGGCCCGCCTCGGCATCGACTACTCCTCCTTCGCCGCAGCCTACGGCGGTGAGTGGGCCGGCCGGCTGCAGCTGATGCGCCTGCCCGACTGCGCCGAGAAAGATCCGGCAACGGCCAAGTGCCGCAAGCGTACTGACCTCGACACCGTCAACAACCGTCACAGAGACAGCATTTCCGCGCCGGTGACCCTCGCGTCCGGCGGGCAGCCCATGCTGCTGGCCGTTGCGGCAGGTACGAAGTCCGGTGCCGGTGACTACAAGGCGACGCCGCTTTCCGCCTCCTCGACGTGGGAGGCCGGCGGCTCCTCCGGCTCGTTCACCTGGTCCTACCCCCTGCGCGTGCCACCGGCTGCGGCCGGTCCCCAGCCGGACCTGTCGATCTCATACGACTCGGGAAGTGTCGACGGCCAGACAGCGAACTCGAACAACCAGGGCAGCCAGATCGGCACCGGCTTCGACCTGACCTCCTCCTACATCGAGCGCAAGTACGGCTCCTGCGACGACGACGGCCAGGACGGCAAGCACGACCTGTGCTGGAAGTACGACAACGCCTCCCTCGTCCTAGGCGGCAAGGCCACCGAGCTCGTCAAGGACGACACCACAGGCAAATGGCGGCTGAAGGACGACGACGCCTCCACCGTCACCCACTCCACCGGCGCCGACAACGGTGACGACGACGGCGAGTACTGGACGGTCGTCACCGGCGACGGCACCAAGTACGTCTTCGGTCTGAACAAGCTCGACGGAGCCGGCGCGGACGACCGCACCCAATCGGTCTGGACGGTGCCCGTCTTCGGCGACGACGAAGGCGAACCCGGCTACACCAGCGGTGACTCCTTCTCCGGCCGGCACAAGACGCAGGCCTGGCGGTGGAACCTCGACTACGTCGAGGACACCCACGGCAACGCCGAGTCGTACTGGTACACCGCCGAGCACAACAACTACGACATGCTCGGTGACGACAACACCGGCACCGACTACGTCCGCGGCGGCTACCTGAAGGAGATCCGCTACGGCCAGCACGCCGGCGCCCTCTTCTCCGCCTCCCCGGCCGCATCCGACAAGGTCGTCTTCACCTACGACGAACGCTGCCTGGCCTCCGGCACCGGCTGCGACTCGCTGACCAAGGACACCCGCGACAACTGGCCGGACGTCCCGTTCGACGCGATCTGCAAAGACGGCGACAAGTGCACCGGCAACGTCGGCCCGGCGTTCTTCACCCGCAAGCGGATGACGGCGATCACCACCTACGCCTGGAACGCAGCTGCGTCCGCCCCCGCTTTCGAGCCGGTGGACGTCTGGTCCCTCAAGCAGCTCTACCTCGATCCCGGCGACACCGGTGACTCCACCGACCAGTCCCTCTGGCTCGACGAGATCAAGCACACCGGCAAGCGCGGTACGGACCTCTCCCTCGACCCGGTCAAGTTCAGCCACGTGATGCTGCCCAACCGCGTCGACGGCGCGGCCGACGACATCCTGCCGCTGAACAAGCCACGGCTGAAGACCATCACCTCCGAGACCGGCGCGCAGACGATCGTCACCTACATGGACGCCGACTGCACCGCAAGCGGCACCAAGCCCAAGCTGGACGAGAACACCAAGCGCTGCTACCCCGTGTACTGGTCGCCCAACGGCGAGAAGGACCCCATCCTCGACTGGTTCCAGAAGTACCCGGTCAGCTCGGTGTCCACCACCGACCCACAGGGCGGCTCCGAAGCCGTACAACACGGCTACCAGTACACAGGCGGCGGTGCCTGGCACTTCGACGAGGACCCGCTGACACCCGCCAAGGAACGCACCTGGTCCATCTGGCGCGGCTACCAGCAGGTCACCCACCTCACCGGCATCTCCGGCCACACCCAGAGCAAGGAGACCACGGTCTACCTGCGCGGGATGAACGGCGACCGCGTGCTCGGCCCGGACGGCAAGACCCCCGACCCGGACAAGCGCAAGACCGTCAAGGCCTCCGGCATCAAGGCCGGCGAGATCACCGACTCCGACCAGTACGCCGGCTTCACCCGCGAATCGGTCACCTACAACGGCAACACCGAAGTCAGCGGCACCATCAACGACCCCTGGTCGAAGCGGACGGCAACCCAGCACAAGTCCTACGCGGACACCGAGGCGTACTACGTCCGCACCGCCGCCACCCACACCCGCACCAACATCACCAGCAAGCTCACCCCGTTCGACCGGGTGAACACGGTGAAGACCACCTACGACGACTACGGCATGGCCGAGACCGTCGAGGACCAGGGCGACGACGCGGCCACGGGCGACGAAAAGTGCACCCGCACCTGGTACGCCCGCAACGACGACAAGGGCATCAACTCTCTCGTCTCACGCACCCGCACCGTCGCCGCGTCCTGCGCGGCCGCGGACTCGGCGCTCGACCTGCCCGCCGACTCCAAGCGCGCCGGTGACGTCATCTCCGACACGGCCACGGTCTACGACGACACCACGGCCACCACCTGGTCGGCATCGCAGAAGCCCGTCAAGGGCGATGCCACCTGGACGGGACGTGCCAAGGGATACGGCAGCGACGACACTCCCACCTGGCAGAAGGTGTCCACAACCTGGTACGACCCCCTCGGACGCCCCAAGACCGTCAAGAACACCAACGACCTCACCGTCTCCTCGACCACCTACGTGCCTGAGGAATCAGGCCCGTTGACGTCGACCGTGGTCGCAGACGCCAAGTCGTACAAGACCACCACGGCTCTGGACTTTGCGAGCGGCGCGGACCTGAAGGTCACCGACCCCAATAACAAGGTCACCGAGAGCGAGTACGACAGCCTCGGCCGCATCACCAAGCTCTGGCTGCCCAACCGTTCCAAGACGCTGGGCAAGACCCCGAACTACGTCTACGACTACCACATCACCAGTGACGAAACGGGAATGTCCTGGGTGTCCACCGGCACCCTGAAGTACGACGGCTCCGGCTACAACACCAGCTACGAGTTCTACGACTCCCTGCTGCGCTCGCGCCAGGTTCAGACGCCGACCCCGCAGGGCGGCCGGCTCATCTCCCTGACGCTCTATGACGCGCGGGGTCTCGCGGTCAGCCAGCAATCCGACATCTGGGACAGCAGCTCACTGCCCAGCTCCCAGGCTGCGGAGATCTCCGGCGGTCAGGCGCCCATCCAGACGGACACGACGTATGACGGCGCGGGCCGGCTGACGAAGGCGGTGACGAAGGTACACGGCGACACCCGCTGGACGATCGACACCGCCTACACGGGCGACACTGTCGCCACCACCGCCCCGACCGGCGGGCAGGCGACCGCCGTGGTCACCAACGCACTCGGCCAGACGACCCAGCGCCGCGAGTATGCCGGCCCCACGCCGACCGGTACGGACTTCACCACGACTGACTACACCTACACCCCTGCTGGTCAGCAGGAGACGGTCACGGGTCCCGACCACACCAAGTGGTCGTACACCTACGACCTCTTCGGCCGCCAGGTCACGGCAACAGACCCCGACAAGGGCAAGACCACCACCGCGTACAACACCCTCGATCAGGTCACCAGCACCACCCCGAACGACGACCCGTCGAAGAAGCTGCTGTACGCCTACGACGACCTCGGCCGTAAGACCGACATGTGGCAGATCGACAAGACCGACGCCAACAAGCTCGCTGCCTGGGGCTTCGACCAGCTCGCCAAGGGCCAGCAGGACACCGCCACTCGTTACGACGGCGGCGTGAGTGGTAAGGCCTACACCGAGAAGGTCACGTCGTACGACTCGATGTACCACGTGACCGGCAGCCAGCTGATCCTGCCCGACACCGAACCTCTGGTCTCCGGCGGCTACGTGCCGAACAAGCTGTCGTTCACCACCGGCTTCAATTTGGACGGCTCGATCAGCCAGTACTCCGCCCCGGCCGCAGGAGGCCTGGCCACGGAAACGGTCTCCTACACCTTCAACGCCCTAGGCCAGCAACTCACGGCCAAGGGCACCACCGGCTACCTGCAGGGCGCCGCCTTCTCCCCGCAGGGCGACCTGCGCCAGCTCACCCTCGGCATGGACGGTGCGTCCTCGGCGAAGAAGGCCTACCTCACGTGGGACTACGAGGAGGGCACCCGCCGCCTTACCCGCTCCTACGTCACTGACGACGTGCACGGTTACATGCCGCAGGAGTTGAAGTTCACCCAGGACGACGCCGGCAACGTCACCTCCATCTTCGACGGCACCACGCAGGGCGGCACGGCCAAGGCCGACTATCAGTGCTTCGGCTACGACGGCAGCCGCCGCCTGACCGAGTCCTGGACCCCGAAGACCGCAGACTGCTCGGCCTCCGGACGCACCGTTTCCAACCTCGACGGGGCGGCCCCCTACTGGACGTCGTACACCTACACCGACGCCGGCCAGCGCAAGACGGAGACGCAGCACACCGCGTCGGGCGACAAGTCCACCACGTACACCTACGACGACACCACCGACAACAAGCCGCACACCCTGGACAAGACCACCGGCGCCCGTGCCGCCACCTACTCCTACGACAGCAGCGGCAACACCACCTCACGCCCCGGGCCGACCGCCCAGCAGACCCTGGCCTGGAACACCGAGGGCGACCTGTCCAAGCTCACCGAAGGCACCAAGGAGACGAGCTACCTCTATGACGCTAACGGCGACCTGCTGATCCGCCGGGCCAAAGGAGACGGCGAAACCATCCTCTACCTGGGCGCAGGCACAGAACTCCACCTCACCACCAAGGGCACCACGAAGACCGCCTCCGGCACGCGTTACTACACGGCGAACGGCCAGACCATCGCGGCCCGCACCGCTAACTCCGGCGTCTCGGGCACGAAGCTCAGCTTCCTGGCCGCTGACCAGCACGGCACATCCAGCATTGCCCTCGACGCGAGCACGTACGCCGTCACCAAGCGCTACAGCACCCCCTTCGGCGCCCCACGGGGCACCAAGCCGACGTCCTGGCCCGACGACAAGGCGTTCCTCGGCAAGCCGACCGATGGCGCGACCGGCCTGACTCACGTCGGTGCCCGTGAATACGACCCCACCATCGGCCAGTTCATCAGCGTCGACCCGCTTTTGACCCTGGACCAGCACCAGTCACTCAACGGCTACGCCTACGCCAACAACACACCCGTAACCAGCGCCGACCCCACCGGCATGTGCGCGGAGGTGGACTGCCCGACCCGACCGGGCCCCGACTACGAGAACAACACCCCCGGAACCATCCCCCACAAGCCGAGAAAGTCCGCCAACACCATCTATGAAGAGGAGCACCTGAGTTACCACAGCTCAGGAACGGCGCCCACGAACAGCTCTGGAAATGTCAGCTCCGGCAACAGCTACAACGGCAACCTCTGCGCCCGAACCGGTCTGCCGCAGTACTGCAGCGCCCCGGTCAAGGGCCCCGGCGACAGCAACAGCTACGTCGGCAACTACCTGTCCAGCCTTGGAGGGAATAGCGACTTCTGGTCGGGCCTACTCCAAAGCTTCTTCGGAGGGGTCAGCGAAGCCGGCGGCACCATCCTCGGTGCATCGGGTGTAGTCGAATGCGGCACAGTGGTTCTGTGCGAAGCAGGTGCTCCTTCGATCGCTGGCGGCGCCGGAGCTGTTGTCTTCGGGAAGACGATGTGGGACTCGGGCTCAGACAAGCTAGGCCGCGCGTTTCGAGAGGCCGACGGAGAAGCCAGCGGTGGAAGGGCCGCTCAACAGCATGGTGATGCCTATGAAGAATGGCTTCAGGAGAAGCTTGGCGGCGGCGGCGGCTTCTCCGAGAAGGGGCGTCAGTTCGACGGTGCTTACGTAGACCCAGCCACTGGAAGGGGCACGTGGTATGAGGCCAAGTCAGGTCAGTTCTTCGAGAACACACTGAAAGATCCCAAGAGGTTGAGCAAGTTCTACTCGACCGAAGGACAGAAGGCGGGCATCGCTTCTGAGCAAGGGATAGACTATAAGGTGATCTCCGAGAACCCGATACCCGCTCAAGTAACGAAATGGCTCGACAAAAAGGGAATCCCTTGGGAAGTGATGTCCAGGTGACGCAAGAAGGAAGTGGTTGCGTTGAGCAGGTCGGTTGATTTCGATTTCACCTTTCGTCGATCGGTCGGCGTTGTCGAAGTGATCAGGATTCTGCTGGAATCCGGGATGCGGGCGTCGAATGATGACGATGTCTCGTACTTGATCGACGAGGAAGGAATGTTCGACTGGAAGAAGTCGGCGTCCTCTGGGTTGGATGAAATCATTTCAGCTATAGGGGATAAACGGCTAGTAGACCATACGGTCGGCATCACTCTCTACTTCCCTGACTCCATCAGCGGCGGTGACTTCTTGTTCCACCCAGGGAGAGAAGTGGTCTCATGCGTCATCGGTGTGAACCCGAGACGCTTGGAGGGGTCCATCTTCTGTGACATTGGGTGGTACGCGACCAAAATGATTCCCTGGCTAGAGCCATTGGGGCTGCTTGAGGTCGAAACCAGAGACACTGCGTAGGATTTATACGTCGGGCGGCCTGGCAGAGTGACCAGGCCGCCCGACAACCGAGCCGCCGTCTGCAGCTCGCGGCGGGCAGGACCCGGCTGCTCGGACTGCTGAAGGCGCCAGCGATCCCAGACCGCGCCCAGCGGGTGCTGGGGGTGGACGAGTTCGCCTTCCGGCAGAGCCGTTTTCAGGAAGCCTCATCACGCAGGACGCCCGTCACCACGCCGGAAGAGAGCGAACAGAAGGGCGGTGAGAATCCGCCAGAGTCCTTACCCCGCTGTGTCTTGAACAGGCACAGTGGGACGGGACTTCTCGACCTCCGGCAGCGCCCTGACGACGGAGCGCAGGCGCGCACGGGTAACTGCCTCAGGGTTGTCCCGTGACTGCTGGTCACGGGTGAGATGATCTTGGTGTGGCTGGTGTGATCACGGCGTCTGAGCCGTCCTGGATAGTCGTCCCGGGCCCTTTCGGTCCCGCCCCGCGGCCGGGAAAATCGGGTCGGTGCCCGTCCGGAGGACGTCGACGGTGCTT
>NZ_JBFAWG010000135.1:0-13085 GCF_040680215.1 Streptomyces sp. NPDC052107 | reverse complement strand
GCGGACGTGCGCGTCGTACTCCTTGCGAAGCAGGCGGGCGGAGACTCCCTTGAGGGAGTTGACCAGCTTGGAGAGCTGAACCTTCGGCGGGTAGTGCACGAGCAGGTGTACGTGATCGTGCTCGCCGTTGAACTGCTTCAGGTCGGCCCCGAAGTCCGCGCAGACCTCCCGCATGATCTCTTCGCAGCGCGTCAGCATCTCATCGCTGAACGCCTTCCGCCGGTACTTGGTGACAAACACCAAGTGGACGTGAAGGTTGTAGACGACGTGACGTCCGGTTCTGACATCGGGATTCGGATTCCAGCGTGGCGACATCAACCAAGTGCAAGATAGTGATCCATATGACTGAACTCGGCCTGGTGAAGCGGCAGTTCGGGCACCGTGCCCGACTGGCACTCAGCCCTGGCGACGTCCGGGTCATTGACGACCAGGCGCACGCGGCCCACACGATGTGGAACTGTTTGCACGCCTGGTGGCAGATGATGCCGAAGAACAAGCGGACCCTCGCCGCCGCCGACGCGGCGATAAGGGAAGCCCGTAAAGACCTCGACTTCCTTGCCGAGCTGCCCGCGCAAGCATCCCAGGCGGTGCTGAAGACATACTCCCGCGCCTGGGTGAACTGCTGGGTAGGCCGGACGGACGAGCCGAACTTCAAGGCCCGGTTTTGCACGGTGATGTCCGTGGACATCCCGCAGGGCCGTGACCTGAACATCGTCCGCGTCCACCGTCGCTGGGGCATGGTCAACCTGCCGAAGATCGGCCGCGTCCGCTTCCGCTGGACCAAAGTGGTCCGCGCCGATGTCGTCGGTCACGGTCATCGCGAGGCCGTACCCTTGCGCGATTTCACGTATCGCGGTGACGGCGGCCTCGGTGGTGGGCAGATGTGGATGCGTCATGATCCCACTGGCGCAGCAGGCTACTAGCTGTGGTGTCTCAGGACGTTGGTTCCACGAAGTCCTCGATGGTCAGCTACTGAGGGAAGGTGTCGAGCGCTTCTGGCGGCTGATCGAAGGTGACGCGGTAGTCGCTGCCAGACGTCCGGCTGATCGGCGGCTTCCCGCCCAGGGCGAACGGCCGCTCGTGGTTGTAGTAGTTCAGGAAGTCAGCGAGTGCGGTGCGGCGTTCGCGCTCGGAGGTGTAGTCGCGCACGTATGCCCACTCGCGGGCGAGCGTGCCGTTATAGCGTTCGGCCTTCCCGTTCGTCCGGGGAGTGTAGGGGTCAGGCCGCGCCGCCGGGGTGGAGGACGACCTTGGTCCAGCCGTCGTCGCGGTTGTCGAAGTGCTCGTAGCCTTGCGGCGCCTGGTCGAGGGGCAGCTCGTGCGAGACGATCCAGGATGGTTTGGCCTTGCCCTGCTGGACGAGGTTGCACAGTTCCCGGTTGTACGCCTTGACGTTGGCCTGCCCGTTGCCGACCGACTGGCCCTTGAGCCAGAACAGCCCGTAATCGAAGGCGATTTCGCCGTCTTCCCTGTACAGCGGGTCGGGACTGCCCGGGTCCTTGGGGATAAAGACGCCGACCACGCCAATGGAACCCGTGAACTTCACCGATTCCACCAGATTGTTCAACGTCAGGTTCGGATGCTCATGGCCCTGCGGGTCGTGCGCCTGGTAGCCGACGCACTCACAGCCGCGGTCCGCACCAAGACCATTGGTCTGCTCGTTGATCTGGTCTACCGGTGAGGCCTTGGAGTCGTCGATGGGAATGGCGCCGATCTCCTCGGCCAGTCGCAGCCGGTCTGGGTGACGGTCGACAACCATCACCTTGGCGGCGCTCTTCAGGGTCGCCGACAATGCGGCCATCAGGCCGACCGGGCCGGCTCCGTAGATGGCGACAGTCTCGCCGGGCTGCACGCCCGCAAGTTCGGTGCAGTGCCAGCCGGTTGGGAAGATGTCGGACAGCATCACGTAGTCGGTCTGCTTCTCCCAGGCCTCCTCCGGAAGCACCAGGCAGTTGGAGTCACCGTACGGAACACGCAGGAACTCCGCCTGACCGCCGCTGTAGGGGCCCATCCCCGCGAAGCCGTACGCGGCGCCGGCCATCTTGGGATCAACCGGGGTGGTCAGACAGAACGCCGTCAGGCCCTTGTCGCAGTTGCGGCAAAACCCGCAACTGATGTTGAACGGCAAGCAGACCAGGTCCCCCACCCGCACTCGGTCCACGCCGTCCCCGACCGCGACGACTTCACCCATGTTCTCGTGCCCCAGGACACGCCCCGCCTCCATGTCGGTGCGGCCCTCATACATGTGCAGGTCCGAACCGCAGATGTTCGTCGAGGTGATCTTCACCAGCACGTCGGTCGGCCGCTCGATCCTCGCGTCCGGGACATCCTGGACGCTCACCGTGCGCGGGCCCTCATATACCAGAGCCTTCATGGAATTCCCGCCACCTTCCTGCATGCGCAACTCATGTAACGCACATGTGAGACATTCTTGGTTACCTGTCTCTGGCACAGAGAGCGCATTACCAATAGATGGATCGGTGCACGCTGAGGCGTTGCGGACTGACGCAAAGTACGGACTCAACCAGAGGTGAACAGCGCGTACGCTCAGCATTACAGGTAGAAGCCCATACGGCCGAGCGGCTGCTTCCGAGGGCCACGCCCGCGGCGAGAGACATGCGTCTCACAAGGTGTGCTACTACCTCCACCCTCCCACCGGTGAACCGCATGTCAACCGGAAACCGGGGAGAGTCTCGGCGACGCGTGAAATCTGACCGCTGATGGGGCGCGTGAGTTCTAGTGCTTGTCGCAACACCCTTGATCATGAGAGGCGTGTTGATGGCAAGACGGGGACGCAAACGTCGGCTTGAGCTGGAGACGGAGTACTGGCGACTGATCCAGGCTGGCGTAGGCACAGTCGAGGATGAACGGTGACCCACTTCGCGATCTTGTGATCATCCTGATCTTCATCAGGTGGCGTGACACATCCCAAGAAGACGCCCCGCGCCCCATCTCCCCACTTGACCAGCGGCAACGGGGTGCCATCCTGACATCAACAGCCACGCACAACGGCGCACACTCAGGGACCGATCTGGCCGCAACGTGGTGGATTGACAGCACTGAGCGGCTGGTCGACGGTTCGAGCGTCCAAGGCCAACGCGCCTCACCGTCATATGCCTGATCTTCCCATACAGAGAGCCACTCACAGGTGCTCACTCATGCGGGCGCATCCGCGATCGCGGCGACGGCGAGGGTGCACGCCTGGGCCACTGCCGCGGGGATGTCCGTGATCGGGAACAGTGTGTGCCGTACGGTCCGGTCGGGCCCGATGACGAGGATGAGCCGCTTGATGCGCAGGTGCTGTCCGGCCTGGAAGGTCGGCAGGCGCAGGCCCGCGGTGAGCTGGAGCTGGGCGTCGGACAGCAGCGGGAAGGGCAGGTCTTCGGCCCGCGCGAAGGCGGCCTGTTCCTCGGGCGTCTGGGTGCTCACACCGTGGACGGCGATGCCTGCGGCCTCGAACTGCGGCCAGGCCGCGCGGAATTGACGGTTTTCCAGGGTGCAGCCCGCGCTGCCGGGGGATCGGCCGCCCGGCAAGGTCGGCCGGGACACCGGGGATGCCGGCCGCGGGGTAGGCGAACAGCACCGTCGGGCGGGGGGCGGCCACGGGGTCGTGCGAACGGCCGTCGGTGCCCGGCAGCCCGAGATCGACGGGCATGCAAGGCCCAGGACACGCTGCCGCTGCTCGCGGCCGAGGAAGCCGGCCCGTTCGACCTGGTCTTCATCGACGCCGACAAGCCCTCCAACCCTGAGTACCTGGGGTGGTCCCTGGAGCTCACCCGGCCCGGGAGCGTCATCGTCGGCGACAACGTGGTGCGCGACGGCGCGGTCACCGACGCGGCCAGCGACGACCCGCGCGTCCAGGGCGTGCGCCACTTCACCGAACTCATCGCCGAGCACCCGCGGTTGACCGCCACCACCCTCCAGACGGTCGGCTCGAAGGGGTACGACGGCTTCACCCTCGCCCTGGTCACCGAGTGAGCGAGTGACCGGCGGGGCGAGCGACCGCCCGCCGGCGACGGCAGGCCAGTTGCCGCCGAGCACACGGCTCCCGGCAGGACGGCTGACCATCCTGCCGGGGGCAGACGTTCAGCTGCCGGTCAGCAGCCGACGTACGACATAACCCGCCGAGTCCACACCCGAGCTGCCGCCTTCGACGAGCGCCGCGACCGAGATACGGGAGTTGTAGGCGGTCAGCCAGCCGTTGGTGTGGTCGGCTTCCTCCGCGGTGCCGGTCTTGGCGCCGACACCCACCAGTCCGCCCAGGCGCGGTGCCGCCGTACCGCTGGTGGCCACGCTGCGCATCATCGACTGCAGATAGCCGGCCGTGCGGGCGGAGATGGGCCGGGACGCCGTCTCCTGGTGCTGTCCCGGCAGGATGATCGGCTGCTGGAAGCCGGCGCCCCGGACGGTGGCCGCCACGGAGGCCATGAACAGGGGCGTGGCGGTGACCTTGCCCTGGCCGATGAACTGGGCCGCCTGGTCACCGCCCTGGACGTCCGGCGGGATGCTCGGGTCGGTGGTGGCGACCCCGCCGCCGATGGACCAGCTCCCCATGCCGAAGACGTTCACCGCCTCGTCGTTCAGGGCGGAGGCGTCCGAGTCGTGCACGAGGTAGTGGAAACCGTCCTTGATGAAGGACGTGTTGCACGACACAGTGAACGCCTGGGCGAGCGAGGAGCCGGGGTTGGCCCGCACGCCGGAGTCGTTGTGGAACAACTGACTGTTGGCCATCAGCGAGTCCGTGCACGGCGCCGGGCTGCTCGGCGTGAGACCTGCCTTGTCGAAGAGGGCCGCCGAGGTGATGATCTTCATGGTGGAGCCGGGGGACTTGATGCCGTTGATGGCGATGTCGCCGTCGTCGCCCGAGTGCGCGATCGCCAGGATGTGGCCGTTGTGCCAGTCCAGTGCCACGGTACCGGCGGGCTTCTGCTGGAGGTGGGCATCCTTCACGGCGCGTTCGGCCACCGCCTGGAGGCCGGCGTCGATGGTCGTTCTGACAACCGCCGGGCGGCCCTTGTCGAAGACCTTCAGCGTCTGCACGCCCGCGCCACCGGCATCGACGACGGCCACGCCCGTTCCGGGGCTGCCGCCCGTGGGCTTCGCGTTCTTGCCGATCGTGGCCGCGATGTCCCGCAGGGATGCGAAGCCGGACAGGTCGGTCTTGCCGTCGCTCGCCACGACCTTCGTGCCGCCCGCGCCGGCCGGCAGCTTGCCCGCGGTCAGCGACTGGCCGTCGGTGAGGCCCGGATAGAGCACCGAGTTGTTCCAGTGGACCGCCGACCGGCCGTTGGCGCTCTTCAGCACGGCCACCGCGCTCGGGTAGTTCCAGGTGCCGCCCGCGACCTGAGCGGTCACGTCGAAGGTGACCTTGGTGGCACCCGGCGTCACAGACGAGGGGCCCACCGACGCGATGTGACCGAACGACAGCTTCGTCAGGTGCAGGCCGTCGGCGTAGTCCCGCAGCGCCTGCGAGGCCGTACCCGGTACGTCGGTGTCGCTTGCCGCGCCGTCCAGGTGGTGCCGGGACCAACTGTCCAGGAACGCGCGGGCCTGCTTCACCGCCTCGGCGTCCGACGGGGGCGTGCTCGACAGCGCCGACGGGTCGAAAGCGCGCGCGTCCTGGGAGCCTGCGTCACCCGACGAGCCCGAGGTCAGGCTGTGCAGGATGTTGTACGTACCGATTCCCCCAAGAGCGAGCAGCGCGGTGCAGGTACCGGCCAGGCCGATCTTCACAGCTCTGTTCATGTGCAGGATCGTATGTATGTTCCATGAAAGTGCGTGCGGAGTTCCATGAAAGAGTGTGCGGATCGTCGGTAGATCGTTATCGGAACGTCAGGCTGGGTTCCGGCAACACCCCATGGTCGTCCCGGACCGCAGGCCGCGGCGGACGGATCCGCCAACGGCGCGCGGTCGTTCCCCGCATCCAGCATGCCGTGCGCCCTTGCGGCGGGTCCGCCGGCCGACCGCCGACGCGCGGACGCCACCGGACCCAGGCCGCTGCCCGAGCAGGCGACCTGGCCGCAACGCACCAATACATCGGATGAGTTGAGCCGTAACGGCTGGCGAACTCATTGACACACGCCCGAGCCATCCCTACGTTCCCAGATACACCCGATGTTTCAATGAGCTGTCAGGTTTGGAGGGCGACGATGACCTCGCAGCCGGAGAAACGCTCGCCGGTTCCCCGCAGATCCGTACTCGGTACCGCGCTGGGCGGAGCGGCGGTGGCGGCGCTGCCCGGGACGACCCGGGCGGCGCAGTCCGACGGGCCCGGGGCGTCCGGTGGCGACGGATCGGAGGGCGAAGGCGTCGGCCGGCCCTGGAGACTGCGCGACACCATGACCTCCGACAGCGCGTGGGAACAGTTCCTGCGCGGCCAGGACCTGTTGTGGACCAGGCTGCCGACGCTCTGGTACGAGGGCCCGTTCCTCGGGGACGGGCTGCTCGGCAGCATGGTCTGCCAGGAACCGGGCGCCAACCGGATCCGTTTCACCGTGCAGCACGGTCGTGTGCAGGACCACCGGCCCGAGTTCGGCAGTGGGTGGGGCACCTGCCGGCTGCCGGTCGGACATCTCACGCTCGATCCGGTCGGCACCATCACCGCCGTCGACTGGCGGCTGAGCCTGTGGAACGCCGAACTCAGCGGCACCGTCACCACCACCGCCGGCACCCTCACCCTCTCCGCCCTCATCCACGACGAGGTCTTCGCCGCCCGTGTGACGGCCGCCGGCGGCGAGCAGGCCACCTGGACGTTCCACCCCGAGGAGGCCATCAGCCCCCGCAAGATCCAGGAGGCCCCGCCGGCCGGCTATACCGGCAACCCGCCCTGGACCACGCGGACCACCGACGACGGCACCGCCCAGGTGCTCCAGCCCCTGACCGGAGGCGGCCAGACCGCGACCTCCTACCGCCGCTCCGGCGACGACCTCCTGCTCAGCGTCGGACACAGCTTCCCCTCCGGTACCGCCGCCGAGGCCGACTCGCTGCGCAACCTCCGGCGCGCGCCGTCGTACGACGTCCTGCGGCATCGGCACACCGCCTGGTGGCACGTGTTCTACCGGCAGAGCTTCGTGTCGTTCCCCGACCAGCGACTGCAGAGCTTCCACTGGATCCAGCTCTACAAGGTCGCCTCCGCCAGCCGCGCGGGCGGCCCCGTGATGGCCACCTCCGGGCCGTGGCTTGAGCCCACGCCCTGGCCCGCGGTCTGGTGGAACCTCAACGTCCAGCTGGAGTACTGGCTCATCCAGGGCTTCAACCACCCCGAACTCGACTCGCTCGCCACCACGCTGCGCCAGAACCAGGAACAGCTCGTCGCCAACGTGCCCGCCGCCTACCGTTCGGACAGCTCCGGCATCGGCCGCAGCTCGGACATGTTCGCCAACCGCGAGGTGGGACAACCGGGCACCGGTGCCGAGACCGGCGACCTCACCTGGGCGCTGCACAACGTGTGGCTGTCGTACCGGCATTCCATGGACAAGTCCCTGCTGCGCGACACGATCTACCCCGTGCTGCGGCGCGCGATCAACTACTACCTGCACTTCCTCACCCCGGGCAGCGACAGCAGGCTCCACCTGCCGAGCACGCTCTCACCGGAATATCCCGTGGTCCCGCCGCAGGACACCAACTACGACCTGGCCCTGATCCGCTGGGGCTGTCAGACGCTTCTCGAGTCGGCTCAACTGCTCGGAATCAACGACGAGTTGAGGCCGCGCTGGCAGGAGGTGCTGGCCCGGCTCACGCCGTATCCGATCGACGACAACGGCTTCATGATCGGCGCCGACACCCCGTACGCCCAGTCCCACCGGCACTACTCGCACCTGCTGATGGTGTACCCGCTCCACCTCGTCAACTGGGACCAGCCCGAGAACCGCGACCTGATCACCAAGTCGGTGGTGCACTGGCACGCGCTGACCGGAGCCCACCGCGGCTACAGCTACACCGGCGCGGCCTCGATCTACGCGATGACCGGGGACGGTGACACCGCGATCGGCTACCTGAGGAAGTTCTTCGACCCCGGCACCCGCTACCCTTGCCGCGCCAACACGCACTACACCGAGGCCGGTCCGGTGAT
Source organism: Streptomyces sp. NPDC052107 (assembly GCF_040680215.1). Taxonomy (NCBI): domain Bacteria; kingdom Bacillati; phylum Actinomycetota; class Actinomycetes; order Kitasatosporales; family Streptomycetaceae; genus Streptomyces; species Streptomyces sp. NPDC052107. The sequence goes on along the minus strand of NZ_JBFAWG010000135.1, from coordinate 5,014 downwards.
CGAGACGCCGCTGTCCGCCTCGCAGTCCCTGCACGACATGTTCTGCCAGAGCTGGGGCGGCGTGGTCCGGGTGTTCCCGGCCGTACCGTCCGCCTGGAAGGACGTGACCCTGCACAACTTCCGTACCCAGGGCGCCTTCCTGGTCAGTGCCCTGCGCAAGGCCGGGGCCACCCGGTTCATCCGGGTCAGGAGCCTGGCGGGCGAGCCGCTCAAGCTCCGGCACGGTCTGAGCGGGACCCTCACCGCGGTGCTGGACGACGGCACCCCGGCCCACACCCGGGACCTGGGCAACGGCACCCTCGCCATCGACCTGGCCAAGGGCCGCGAGGTTCTCGTGTACGCCGGTTCCCGGCCCGACCTCGTCATCGCCCCCGTCGCCGTCAGCGAGCCGGGCGCGGCGTGGGGCCTGCCCTAACCACCGTCCAGAAGGGAGGGCCCTCATGGCTGTCGCACTGACCAGAGCAAGAACCGTGGCCGCCGCGCTGTGCGCCGGACTCGCGGCCACGCTCCTGACGACCGTGCCCGCCCGGGCCGAGCAGCACGAGCACGTCTGGGCCGTGTCCGAAGCGGCGCACGCGCCCCGTGCCCGGATATCCCTGGACGACACCACCGGCACGCTGACCCTGTCGGTGCCCCGCGAGGGCCGTACGGTCGTCGAGCCGTCGTCCCTCGGTGTCGTGACCGAACAGGCCGACCGGTCGCAGGGGTTGCACTTCGTGCGGCGCAAGGACCGTACGATCCGGGAGCGTTACCGGGCGAAGTCCGGAAAGCGACTCGACCGCAGGGTCCATATGCGCGAGACCCGGCTGTCCTTCGCCTCCGTCGCCGGCGCCCGCCTCGACCTCGCGGTCCGCGCCTCCGCCGACGGCGTCGCCTACCGGTACGTCCTGCCCGCCGGGTACGGCGACGTCCTCGGCGAGACCTCCGCGTTCAGCCTGCCGCCGGACGCGAGCGCCCGGCCGCTCGCCCGCGGCTTCCTCGAACAGGTTCCGGCGGCCCGGGACGACACCCGGGTGCTCGCCGGCCGCCTGGGGCAGGAGGCGGTCCTCGCCCGGCGCAGCGGCGACCGCTGGTTCCTGGGAGGGGTGTACGCGGGCGCCGCCCGCACGGCCGAGGTGCCACTGTGGATCGGGCCTGGGCGCTGGCTGGTCGAGACGATCCGGGACGGCGCGGACGGGCTCGTCCAGGACCGGCGGGTAGTGAGCGGTGGCGACGCGTTCGGTGTCGACATCACCGCGAACGGCGGATTCGCCGGCATCGCCTGTCCCTGGCATCCGGGCATCACCACCTGCTACCGCTGAACCCACCCGCCCCAACGGCCGAACTGCCGTGCGCCGACAGGGCAGTTCGGCGGCACACACGACCGGGACGGAGCAGCGCCGGCTGCCGTGGGTCGCCTAAATGCCCGAGGTCACAGCCTTCAGTTCGGTCAGTGACTCCCGGATCAGCTGCTGCATGGCGCGTTCCTCGCCCGGTGCGATCCAGCGTTCGAAGGCGACCTTGAAGACGGCGACGCCCGCCTCGGCGGCCAGGCTCGCGGTCGGCTCCGCGACGCCGCGGCCTCGCAGGGTGGTGGCGAGCGCGGCCGCCATCGAGGCGAGTTTGATCAGCTCGCGCTCCTGGAGTTCCGCGTTCGCCGTGATCACGGCCTGTCGCCGGCGCGCGAACTCGCGTCGGTCGGCGAACATCTCGGCGACGGCGTCCAGCCCGACCGTCAGGGCGTCGAGCGGGACAGCGGTCTGCGGAGCGCCGGCGACCGCCCGGACGAACAGATCCTCCAGCTCACCGGCACCGGCGAAGAGTACCTCGCGCTTGTCGGCGTAGTGCCGGAAGAAGGTCCGCTCCGTGAGCCCGGCCCGCTTGGCGATCTCCGCGACGGTGGTCTGCTCGTACCCGTACTCGGCATAGAGCTCCAGTGCGGCTTTCGCCAGGCGTCCGCGCGCGTCCGGCTCCCATCTACCCATGCCGAGATCTTACGTGATGACAGAGGCTGACATCAGGTGTAGCGTCTATGACAGTCACTGACATCGAATGTCTGGGGTCTCCCATGCGCATCTTCGTCACCGGCGCCTCCGGCTGGATCGGATCCGCCGTCGTACCCGAACTCATCGAGGAGGGACACCAGGTCGTCGGGCTCGCCCGCTCCGACGCCTCCGCCGCCGCGCTCACCGCGGCGGGCGCGGAGGTCGTCCGCGGCACCGTCGACGACCTCGACCTGCTGCGGGACGCGGCCGCCGCCTCGGACGGGGTGATCCACCTCGCCTTCAAGCACGACATCGCCTTCAGCGGCGACTTCCAGGGCGCCGCCGAGGCCGACCGGCGCGCCGTCGACGTCTTCGGCGAGGCGCTCGCGGGCAGCGACCGGCCCTTCGTCCTCGCCTCCGGCCTGGCCGGTCTCACACCCGGGCGGGTGGCGACCGAGCGGGACATGGCCGGGTTCGACGGCTCGCCGATCTCGATCCGCGCCGCCACCGCCCAGGAGGTGCTGGCGTTCGCCTCGCGCGGCATCCGCTCCTCCGTGGTACGGCTCTCGCCGACCTGTCACGGCGAGGGAGACAAGGGATTCATGGCGACACTGGCCGCCATCGCCCGCGAGAAGGGCGTCTCCGGCCACATCGGCGACGGCGCCAACCGCTGGCCGGCCGTCCACCGCCTCGACGCCGCGCATCTGTTCCGCCTGGCGGTCGAGCAGGCCCCGGCCAAATCGGTGCTGCACGGGGTCGCTGAGGAGGGCGTCGCGATCCGTGACGTCGCCGAGGTGATCGGCCGGCACCTCGACGTGCCGGTGGTCTCCGTGGCACCGGAGGCGGCGGCCGGGCACTTCGGCTGGATGGCCGGCTTCATCGGCCTCGGCCTTCCGGCGTCGAGCACGCTGACCCGCGAACTGCTGGGCTGGAAGCCGACCCACCCGGGTCTCCTCGAAGACCTCGACAAGGGCCACTACTTCCACGCCCCTGCCGTCGGCACCTGACGGGACCCACGTCGCCGGGGGCCGGGACGCCGGGTGCCCTACGGCCGGAGACGGGCCATCGGCACATCGCCGGGCTCGGCGCCCCGGCCGTACATGCCGATCGCCACACCCTGATGCCGGTCTTCGTCTCCCACACGGTCGGGGCGGCCCGGACCGGCCTTTCCGGTACGCGAGTCAGGGACATGCGCGCCGCGCATCGAGCGGCCCGCCCCGGCGGGCCGCCAGGTGGATACAACGACGGCGGCCCCCGCGACCGTACGCCCCACCCTTTGAGCCAGCGCTCCTCGGCTTCTGGGGCGAAACCATGGGCAGGGAAGTCACGCCCCTCGGACGGGAGTTGAGGCATCAGGCCGGGGCCTCTCAACTCGGCCAGACGCGGCAGGGCGTAGGCCCGGTCCCAGTCGGCCGACGCGCCCGGGGCGGCGCGGATGCGCGCGGCGTCGATGCGCCGCTGGGAACCGACACGGTGGTTTCTCATGAAGACGAGCCCGAGGAACTCGGCGGCCTCCTCGGCGTACGGCGGCCCCGGCGCGATCAGGTGGCGAGCGCCTTCGAGAATCGCGTCGGCATCGACACGCCACTCGGTGTGGAGCCGCCGGCACAGTCAGAACTCCCGGGCCGGAAGGCCGGCCAGCCCGGTGTCGCGCATGATGCGCTCGACCGTGTCCGGCAGGGAGCTGTCGGAGCCGATGACCGTCTCCACTCCCCCGGGCAGCAGGTCGCGCTGCCGGTACCAGTCCCGCAGGTCGGCCTCGCTCACGTGGCCGGCGATCGGCTTGGCCGCGTGGCGCGCGAGGGTCACGTCGAAGGGCACGTCGAGGTAGTAGCCGTGGGTCGGCCCCCGGTGGTCGGCGCGCAGCCAGGCGAGCATGTCGCCGTAGCGGTCGGCGTACAGGATGCCCTCGACGACCACGTGATAGCCGGCGTCCAGGGCATAGCGGGCCACGGTGTCGATCAGGCCGATGTTCGCCGCTCCCGGCCGGTCCCGTTCACGCAGCACGATCGGGCGGAGGTTGTCCTGCGACACCAGGGCCAGCCCACGGCCGAACCGGCCGCGGATGCCCGCCGCGACGGACGACTTGCCCGAGGCGCTGTTGCCGCGCAGCACCACCAGCCGGGTCTGTTCGGTACCGACTCCCATCTGCCGCAGGGTACCGGCGGCACCGTCCGGGCCGGGGTCACCAGTCGACGTGTGTGGTGATCCATCCGGCCAGGCCGTCCTCGTCGCCCGCCGGGGGCAGGTCCGGACCGCAGGTGAGTGGCGTGCAGGACAGTTGCAGGTGGGTGAGGCAGCCGTACGGGCCGTTGTCGGCCGACGGTCCGAGAACGAGGGCGTGGGTGGGAGTGCGCCAGATGCGATGCGTCAGCGCGGGCCCGGTGACCACGGTGGCGGATGACACGATCGTCCGTTGAGCGGCCGCGCCCAGGCACTCGGCCACCGCCTGCGCCGCCTGGGTGAGCACGGCCTCGCAGTCCTGGTCCGTGCACGGTCCTTGGGTGCTCCAGCCGGGCAGTTGCCGCCAGCCGTCCATATAGCCGGACAGCCACGGGCCGTTGGTCCTGGACTCGTCATCCGGGTCGACGGGGTACATCTCGCCGAAGACGAGGAAGTACCGTGCGCCGGGATGCCCGAACGGACTGATGCCGTCACAGCACAACACATGCTCGTGACCGGTGCGGAAGGAGTCGCAGACCAGTTCGTGCTCCCAGTTCCAGCCGCGACGCCGTATCTCCTCGTCGACGGCATCGACGTCGTCGGGGACGTGCGGCACGAAGGGCAGAGCGACGAACTCGGCAACGCCCTCCACGGTCAGGGGGCGGTGCGCGAGGGCATGTACGGGTATCGCCACGTGGATCACTCCAGAAGCAGCGGCAGCCGACCTGCCCGGTCAGGACAGCTTGGCCAACTCATCCGCCAAAGGCTCAACAACTTCATTAGCTACCCCGAGTGTTGTGCTCGTATAGTTCTGTGCATGGAGTTGCTGCGGATGTCCAAGGCTGCGAAGCGTCTCGGGATACACCCGATGACGCTTCGTCAGTGGG
>NZ_JBFAWG010000134.1:0-13177 GCF_040680215.1 Streptomyces sp. NPDC052107 | reverse complement strand
TGGAAGCAAGGCCACCGCCCCGAGCGCACCCGCACCACCCACTTATCCCGCCTCCTCACCCACCCCTCGAAATGAGAGATCAGCAACGGGGTCCTTCAGGAAGGGGAGAAGTCAACACGTGTTCTTCCTTGATCGGGGGTTACACCGATGACCGTGCAGCCCCGTCAGGGCTCATTTGTCAGAACTAAAGGGGATATGTAATATCCCTTTTGTGCGGATAGGTGAGGGAGTCGAGTGGGGCCTGCACTGCTGTCTGGTGCTGGCGTGGCTGGAGGATGAGGCTCCGGTGTCGACGGGCAAGCTGGCGGCGTTGTTCGAGTTGCCGCCGGTCTATTTGAAGAAGCGGCTGCAGGCGCTCGTTCGTGCGGGCGTCTTGGCGTCGACACCCGGGGCTCAGGGTGGGTTCCGGCTGGCTCGGCCGCCGGAGGAGATCACCCTGATGAACGTCGTCGCCGCCGTCGAGGGACCGGACGAGGCATTCCGGTGCACCGAGATCCGCCGGCGCGGGGCGGGCACGGAAGCGGCCGAGGGCGAGTTCGCGCCCCGGTGTGGCGTCGCCACCGCGATGCGCCGGGCCGAGCTGGCCTGGCGTAGGGAACTGGCCGCACAGACGCTCGCCGACCTGATCCACAACGCGCCCGCCGCAGCGCCCGGCCGGGCGCGTCGTTTCTACGAGCGTCTCGGCGGTTGATCAATCGCCCGCCGCCGTCCGGAAGGCTTACGTGGGAGGAGAACCGGGATGTCCAATATCCCGATAGGCCCACCCCCGGTAACGCGGGCTGGGCGCGACGCTGGTACTGATGCCGGGCACGTTTGCGGTCGGCACCGACGCCTTCGTGATGGTGGGATCCCCACCCGACGCCGCGGCCTCACTGCCCGTGTCCGCCGCAACGGCCGGGCAGTCGGTGAGGGATCACCGAGGTCGCCGTTGGGCGAGTCCGTAGGTCCTGGACGGAGGCGAAATCCCCAGAGCTACGTAGAGGTGCTGGACGGTCGCCATGGTGCGGCCCGGTTCCGGTGTCTGAGCGCAGCCCCCGTGGTCGAGCGCCGCCGGGTGGTTGCGTTCAATAGGAAGAAGAGGGGGGATTTGTCCCTCGCCGATCCTTCCTCGCGCACCTCGGCCGTCTCCCTGTCGTTGCCATGGACGTGTGCCACGGCAGTGAAGCCGCGGAGCGTGGTGCGCGGGAACCTGCTGGCTGCCGGTCATCCTGAGGCCCTGGCGGATACGGCGGAGTTGCTGGTCGGCGAGCTCGTGTCGAACGCGCTGCGCCATGCGGAGTCGGCGCTGCGCCTGAACGTGTTGTACGACGAGCGCGGTGTTCGCGGTTCGGTCAGCGACGGTAGCCGCGCCATGGCCGTTCTGCGTCGGGCGCAGGACACCTGGGAGGGCCGAAGCGGTCTGGCGCTGGTGGACTGCCTGTGCGATCGGTGGGGCAGCTACCCGGCCCGGCGGGGAAAGGTCGTGTGGTTCCGACTCACCCTGGAGGGATGCAGTAGAACGCTGTCGATGCGAGGCAGGGCCCAAGCGAGTGCGGCACTCGTCGCTGAGAATTCAAGGCCGGTTGAGCCGCCGGGCGACTTTCGACCCGGCGGTGAACGGGTTGGTGCGCATCGCAGTCATGAAGATCAATTGAGTGGCGAGCGCGGCTCTGCCGATCATGTCCCATCACATTCGACACCGTCCGTCTATGAACGGGCATCTACGAACCGTCTTCACCTAAGGACAAGATCATGGCTGTGCAGGTCAAGGAGCCCATCACGTCCCGCAGCACCAGCGATCGGTCACTCCCGAAGGTAACTGCCCCGAAACGGCTTTCCCGGCGGATGCGGGAAGGGAGCCGGCCATTCTCGCCGGCGCTCCTCACTCCGCTGCTGGTGATCGTGCTGGTCATGGTGGCGGACCTCCTCACCCCCCACCTGCAGTTCTACCGATTGCTCGGGGCGGTGCCGGCGCTGGCCGCCGCCGTGTTCGCAGTGCCCGGCACGCTGGGCATCGGACTGCTGGCCCTGGCGGCCGGCGTCGGCCTCGCCGCCGCCGACCACAGCCTGGGCCAAACACCGGGCAACTTCACCCTGCTGGCACTCACGGCCGTCACCCTGGCCGCCGCCTACGCCAGCCGGGTACGGCAAAACCGGGAGCGCACCCTCGCCGACCGTGAGCGAACCCTCGCCGAGGTCCGCGCCGTAGCGGAGACCGCGCAGCGGGTGCTGCTGCGCCCGGTCCCGCAGCACCTCGGTCACGTTGGCGTCGAGGTGCTCTACCAGGCCGCCGCCGCGCAGGCCAGCATCGGCGGCGACTTCTACGAAGTGCACCGCACCCGGCACGGGGTGCGGCTGATCATCGGTGACGTGCGTGGCAAAGGACTTTCAGCCGTCGAGGCCGCCTCCGACGTTCTCAGCTCCTTCCGGGTCTCCGTGCACGACGCGCCCGACCTGCCGTCCCTGGCAGGGCGGCTGGAGACCACCATGAACCACTACAGTGAGGAGGCCGCGGACGGCGATGACGCGCTGGAACTCTTCGTCACCATCGTGCTCGTCGAGATCCCCGCCAGGGAACCCGTCGCCCGCCTGATCAACTGCGGACACCCCCCACCCCTGTTGCTCCACGGCGGCGAGGTTCGCGAGGTGGAACCCAGCGCGCCCTCGCCACCCATCAACATGGCAGCCCTGCTCGGCGACCACTACCAGGCCGACACAATCCCGTTCGCCACGGGCGACCGCCTACTGCTCTACACCGACGGCGTCAGCGAGACCCGCGACCGGGCCGGCAACTTCTATCCCCTCACCCAGCGCGTCCGCCAATGGGCCCTCGCCCCGCCCCGCGGACTCCTCGACCACCTCCGCCAGGACATACTCGACTACATGCCGGGCACCCGCGACGACGACCTCGCCGCCCTTGTCGCCTACCGCGCCACACCCTGCGCCCGGGAACCGGCCCAACTCGATCGCGCGGTCCCCGTACCGCGCGGCCGCTGTCCTTCAGGGGCGACGGAGCCTTCTGACTGACAGGCCCGGCGAGCCAGCTGCTGCCAGGACCAGCCATGGCGCGTCCAACAATCGATCAGCCGTTGAACACGGATCCGTTGTGGGGTCGTGTTACGAAAGCTCCGCCTGTTGTCCGGCGTGAACACCGGGGTTCGAGCCCCTGATCAGGACGTTTCGCTGCGGGACGGTGGTGGACGCGGGGCATCATCGAGGTCCACGCGATGGCCATGGATCTATTTGATGACGCGCGGGTCTCTGGAGCTGGCGGCCCTGCGGTTACTGGGCAATGCGGTAGACGGTCTGTTCGCTGATGCCGAGGAGCTTCGCCACCTCCGCGACCTTCCGGCCGGACTCAACCAGATCGAGAACTCAGCGGCGGAACTCGGGCGGATAGCTGCGGGGCGTGACGGCCTCTGGAGGCTGCTGGAACGGTCAATTGTCCAGCAAGCCGACCCCATCAGACCCAGGGCAGACCAGTGCCGCCTGAGGCAAAGCCCGTCTTGAGCACTCGGCTCGTCGTCCTGGGCTAGGGGGCGGCTGAGCTGCCCGGCTCGACTCGTTTGAGTGGCTCTTGTTCACCCTGCCGCAAACTCGACAGGGCCGACGGGCGTTACGGTCTGCCGTTGGGCGCGAGACGCGCCCGGCTGGGGTGCAATCGGACGCGTGGCGGTGCTTGAAAGTGAGTTCCCTGATCGGGTCGCCGTGGGCTTTCGCCATCGTGGCGCTCTCCGTGCTACTCGATGTCTTCCTGCCCGTGCTGCCCAGCGGTGTGCTGCTGATCTCTGCCGCGACGGCCCAGACGACTGGCCACAACGCCCAGCATGGCGTGCGCGATGTCGTCGAGCTGCTGTTCTGCGCGGCCGTCGCCTCCTGCCTCGGTGATCTGGCCGCCTACCGCCTCGCCTGGCACAGCGGGCCATGGTTTCAACGCCGGATGAGACGCACGCGCAGGTGGGCGGTGGGCCAGGAGCGGATCGAGGAAGCGCTGGCCGGGGGCGGAGGGTCACTGGTACTGATCGCTCGGTTCGCACCCGCCGGCCGGTCGGTGATGGCCATCGGTGCGGGCGCGGCGCGGCGGCGAGCCGCCGAGTTCCTGCCGTGGTCGGCGCTGGCCGGGATGGTGTGGGCCGCCTCCGGGGTGTCGCTGGGGTATCTGGGCGGCCAGTGGCTGGGCGCGACCTGGCTGGCCACCGGCGTGTCAGTGGCCGCGTTTTTCGGTGCGGGCCTGCTCACCACCGTTGCCTTCCGGCGTGAGCAGGCCGCCGTCCTCGCCCCGGAGGGCCCAACTGAGACCGGAGCTGGAGCCAGGGTTGTAGCGGAGATCCCAGACCGGGATGGTGCTCAGGCCGGGCGGATTCCCCAGGGCTCGTAGGCGAAGACCACTGCCTGCACCCGGTCCCGCAGGCCCATCCCCGGATGACGTATGTCTTGGTCGTCACCTCTGCCGGACGGCAATGGCGGGGACACGCCCTGGCCGGTGTGTTTCGGCGGTGGCGTCTGTCGGCAAGGCGTCTGCACCCGGGAGATCGTACAGAAAGCGGTGGCTCTCAAGTTCTTGAGCATCCCGACTTTTTGACACAAGAAGTCCGGCAAGAACGCCGAGCGCGAGGAACTGTCGAAGGCGCTCGACTACCTCCGCGAAGGGGACACTTTCGTCGTCCGTTCCCGGACCGGCTTGGCCGCGACATCCAGGACCTCATCGCCATCGTCTCCGGCCTGCGCAAGCGCGGTGTCGGCTGCATGAGGTACGGACACCACCGCGCCGGGCGGCAGACTCGGGTTCCATGTCTTCGCCGCGCTCACCCGTGTGCATCCGCGAGCTTATCGTCCAAAGCACGAACGAGGGCCTGGACGCCGCGCGCCCGCAGGGCCCGTTTTGGCCGCCCGCCGGCCATGACCGAAGAACAGGTGCATCACGCCCGGGACCTTCTTAACTGTCCGGGGACACCGTCACCTCGATCGCGAAGCACATCGGCGTCAGCAGGAACACGTGCCTGAACTGAAAGGCGGTCGGGTCACGCTCGACGAGGCGGCTTCCGCAGCCGAATTGCCCCGACCTGCGAAGTCGGCGGAGTAGCTCGGCCGTTTGCGGCTGGCGACGCGGCCCTCACCGGCACCCCGGACCCCCGGACACTTCGGCGTCGGGCCGGCGACCATGGCCACGCTGTCACCCGCGCGGGGCGTCACGGAACACCACCCAGCGCATCATGCTGTACATGTACGCCCCCTCGCACAGCCCGGACAGGAAACGGGCGAGCTGGTACTCCACCCCCGCGGCGGCGAGGCCGCTGCCGACGCCGAGGACGAAGGCCGCGTAGTTGATCCCGATGACCACCACGTATCTTGTGCCCTGCTGCCCGAGGTCCCCATGGGAGCGGAAGTTGAACGCGCGGTTCAGCACGAAGCTCAGCGCGAACGCGGTCAGATACGACACCGTGACCGCCGCCGGGTACGTCCACTTCAGTACGCCGTGACAGAGCGCCAGCAAACCGAGGTCCACCGAGAAGGTGAACCCATTGATGATCGCGAACCCGAGGAAGCTGGGCGCGACGATCCGCGATAGTCCGAAGGGCATCCTTCGGACGATGGCAGCCATCAGCGCGTGGTAGCGCTGCCCTCGCCGGGTCGCGGCGGCGATGTGTGAGGGTGTGGTGTCAGTGTTCTGCAGGACCACGCGGGCAGGCTAGCAGCCACAGCTGTACAGCTCGGGCCGCTGCAAAAGGCGCCGAGTAGTCGAAGGGAGTTTCACCGCTCGGCTACAGCGTGATGGTAGGCGGCACCGGCAGGTGGGCTTCGTCCAGGCCGAAGCCGGCAACCATCAGACCGCCCGGGCGCGGGGCCGCGGCCAGGCGCTTGACCACCGCGGCCACGGTGTCGGCAGCCCCTGTCCGACGCCTACCTGGCGACCACACCGGGCGGCATCAACGCCGTCCTCGCCGCCGCCGTCGCCACCCACAGCGACGTCTCCCTCATGTCCAGCGTGCAGAGTCTGCGCCTGTTCGTGCTGATCGCCCTGCTGCTGATCCGCGTGGTCGAACGCCCATGCCTCGGCTGAGAGCGGCCTCTGAACGGGGCTTCATCGAAGCTTCATACGTCCACTCGTACGTGCCTTATGAGGCGCCTGTTGCCTGACGGGCATGCACGCATTCCTCGCACCGCGGCCGGCAGCAACCGGTCACCTGGTTTCGCAGCGGCTGGCCACCGCGGCCCAGACCGCCCTGGCCTGCTCGGTCGCTCTCGGAGCGGTGCTGCACGTGGGCTGGTCCGAGCAGGTGGACCCGGTGGGGCAGACCCTCAGCGACTATGCGCTCCACGAAGGGGCCGAGCGGCTGTTCGCGGCGTGCGTGGGCGCCGCGGCGACCGGGTCGGTGGCGCTGCTGGGCGGGCTGCTGCGCAGTCGTCTGCCGGTCGGCAGGGTTGCGCCGGCGGCGCTGGGTGTAGGGGGTGTGGGGCTGGTGCTCAGCGCCGTGTTCCGCACCGACCCGGCTGGCAGCAGCCCGTCCGTCAGCGGCCTCGTGCACCGGCATGCGGCGGGCGCCGCCCTGGCCGCCCTGCCCACGGCGGGGTTGCTCCTGTCCCGCAGGCTCCCGAGAACTCGGCGGATACTGCTCCTGTCCCGGGCGAGTTCGGCCGCCGCGCTGCTCTTCCTCGGCACACACCTGTGCGCGAGCCGTCCGGACACTCCCACGGCCGCGAAGGTCGCCGGGTTGCTGGGGCTGGCCGAGCGCGTGACGCTGGGGCTTGAGGTCGCGCTGCTGTTCGCGATGGCGGACGCGCTGCCCGGCGGGCAGCACCGGTGACGGCCGCTCTCGCCATCCTCCTGGCCGTCGTGGGCGCATGTTGCTACGCGACCGGCACCCGGCTCCAGCACGAGGCCATCCACCGGCGACCGACCGCAACAACGCCGCCGCTGTGGACCCTGGCCCGGCACCCCCGTTGGCTGGGCGGTTTGGCTCTGCTCGGCACCGGCGCCTCGCTACACCTCACGGCGCTGAGCCGGGCTCCGGTCACGGTGATCCAGCCGCTGGGTGTGACCGCCGTCGTGGTGAGCGTGGTGTGGGGGCTGCGGGCGCGCCGCGCCCGGTTGTCGTTCGGCACGGGGCTCGCCCTTGCCGCGGTGCTCCTCGGCACGGGAGCGTTCACGGTGATCGCCGCCCGAGTCACCGTCGCCACCCCGGTCACCGCATCGGCTCAGCTGCGGGCCGGACTGACGGTCCTGGTGGTGATCGTCGGCTGCTGCCTGGTCGCCCGATGCCTGCCCGGCCGGTCACGGTGTGCGGCGCTGGGCCTGGGTGCGGGGAGCGCGTACGGCCTCATATCGGTGCTCGGGCGTGCCGCGAGTGAGGAGTTCACCTCCTACGGAGTGACCGGCGCCCTGTGCGGCACGCTCGCCGGACTGGCGACGGCCGGGCTGACCGGCTTCTGGCTCACCCAGCGCGCCCAAGCGGCCGGGCCGCCGGAGGTGACCGTCGCCTGCCTGACCGCGGTCGACCCGTTCGTCGCTGTCGCGATCGGCGTCGGCCTCCTCGGCGAGGCACCCGGACTCGCCCTCGGCACCGCCCTGACGGCGCTGGGTTGCTGGTCCGTCTCCCTCGCGGGCGTGCTGCACATCACCCGGACCACCCCCTTTCCCCACCTCGCCCCGGACCGATCCCCGCAGCTCCGGTCCCCCTCCCCGCAGGAGTACGCCATGAGCGACACCCGTCCCCGACCCCAGCGCATCCTCATCTGCGCGGACACCTACCCGCCGGATGTCAACGGGGCCGCGAACTTCGCCCACCGGCTCGCCCAGGGACTCGCCGGCCGGGGCCACGAGGTGCACGTGGTCTGCCCGGCGACTTCAGCGGGGACCGACACCACCCTGGTGAACGGCGTCACCGTGCACCGGCTGCCCTCGCACCGCACGCCCTTCCACCCCACCTTCCGCATCAGCCTGCCCTGGCAGGTCGCCCGCCCGGTGGCCCGGCTGCTCGCGGAGATCTCTCCCGACGTGGTGCACATCCAGTCCCACTTCGCCGTCTGCCGTACCCTGGCCGCCGCCGCGCACCGCCGCGGCACACCGGTGGTGGCCACCAACCACTTCATGCCGGAGAACCTGATCGGCTACGCCCCGCTGCCAGCCCGCCTCGGCATGGTGGCCTGCCGGCTCGCCTGGCGCGACCTGGTCCGCGTCTTCAGCCGTGCCCACGCTGTCACCGCGCCCACCCCCAGGGCCGTACAGCTGCTGCACGACAACGGCCTGATCATCCCCGCCCGCGCGGTGTCCTGCGGGCTCGACCTGAACCGTTTCTCCCAGCCGACCGTCGAGCGCGCCGACGGGGAGGCACGGGTGCTGTTCGTGGGCCGTCTCGATGAGGAGAAGAACGTCGACCAGCTGCTGCGCGCGCTGGCACTGCTGCCCAAACGGCTGAACGTCCGCGGTGAGATCGTCGGCGACGGCTCTTGCCGCCGCGCCCTGGAGGAACTGTCGGACGCACTCGGCATCCGGGACCGGGTCACCTTCCACGGCCTGGTCAGCGACCAGGAGGTCCTTGACGCCTATGCCCGCTGTGACGTGTTCTGCATGCCCGGTACCGCCGAACTGCAGAGCCTGGTCACCATGGAGGCCATGGCCGCCGGCAAGCCCGTCGTCGCGGCCGACGCCATGGCGCTGCCCCACCTGGTCCACCCCGGCCGCAACGGCTACCTCTTCCCGCCCGGCGACACCCGCACACTGGCCGGCTCCCTGATCACCCTGCTCGACGCCCCCGAGCTGCGGCGACGAATGGGCCAGGCCAGCCGGGACATCGTCGCCGGGCACGACATCGGTCGTACGCTGGCCACGTTCGAGGAGTTGTACTTGCGGGCGGCGTTCGAGGACCTTTACCGCCAGGCCACCCGCCCCTCGGGCCAGGTGGCCCCCCTTGACCCCCGGCCGACGATGGAAAGCGAGCACGATGAGTACGCAGCGCGTTCTGGTCGTCGATGACGAGCCCAAGATCCGCATGACCGTGCGCGGCTACCTCGAAGCCGACGGTTTCGAGGTCGTCGAGGCCGGCGACGGACCCTCCGGCCTGCAGGCGGTCACCCGTCATCGGCCCGACCTGGTGGTGCTCGACGTCATGCTGCCCGGCCTGGACGGCTTCCAAGTGCTGCGCCGTATCCGGGAGGCCAGCCGCATCCCGGTGATCATGCTGACCGCGCGGGACGAGGAGGTCGACCGGCTGATCGGCTTCACCACCGGCAGCGACGACTACGTCACCAAGCCGTTCAGCCCTCGCGAACTGGCCCTGCGGGTACGGGCGGTGCTGCGCCGCACCGACGGCGGATCCGAGGAAACAGAGGATGCGGCCCTGCGCTTCGACGGGCTTACCATCGACCCCGACACACGGACCGTCCTGGTCCGGGACGCCAACAACAAGCGTACGGTGGAGCTGTCCGCCCTCGACTTCGACCTGCTGCTCGCCCTGGCCAGGGCGCCCGGCCGGGTGTTCACCCGGCGCGGACTGCTGGCCCAGGTGTGGGGCGAGGACTTCTTCGGCGACGAACGCGTGGTGGACGTCCACATCCGCACCCTGCGCCGCGCGCTGGGCGACGACGCAGGCGCACCCCGGTTCGTGGGCACGGTCCGCACGGTCGGCTACCGGTTCATGGGACGGCCGACGTGAGCAGTCACAGGCCGTACGACCGCACGGGCAGCCGCACATCCCGCGGAAGCACCCTGCTTGAGCGGCTCCGCGCCCGCCTGACCCTGCGCAACCGCCTCGTCCTGTCCCATGTCATGGTCCTGCTCGTGGCGCTCGGCGCCATGTCGGCCACCGGCGAGCTCTTCCACCGCCCCGGACGCGACCACGTCGACCGCGACGTCACCTTCCAGGCGGGCCTGTGGGTCGGGGCACTCGCCGCCGTCCTGGCCGCCGTCGCGCTGTCCCGGTTCCTGCTGCGCCCGCTCGACACCGTGCGGGCGGCCACCCACCGGCTCGCCGAGGGCCACTACAACGACGTCCTTGCCCTGCCCGGCGAACCCGGGCTCGCCGCCCTGGTCCGGGACGTGAACTCGCTGGCGGCCACCCTTGCCGACACCGAGCGCCGACGGGCCCGCCTGGTCTCCGAGATCGCCCACGAGATGCGCACCCCGATCACCATCCTGCGCGGCCAGATCGAGGGCATGGCGGACGGCATCTTCGCACCCGACGACGCCATGTTCGCCTCCCTCGCCGACGACCTGGACCGGCTGCGGCGGCTCGCCGGCGACCTCGCCAGCCTCTCCCGGCTGGAGGAAGGCGCCTTCACCCTGCACCGCAAGCCCGCCGACGTGGCCGAACTGGCCCGCGCCACCGCCGAGCGGCTGCGCCCGCAGTACGACGACCAAAAGGTGACGCTCACGGTCTCCGCCGAGACAGCCGCCTTCGCCGACTGCGACCCGGACCGGATCACCCAGGTCCTGGTGAACCTGCTCGGCAACGCGCTCACGGCCTGCGACAAGGACGGACACGTATCGATCTCCGTGGGGCTCGAGCGAGACCCCGCGCCCCGTGTCGTCGTCCAGATCACCGACGACGGCATCGGCATCGCCACGCACGACCTGAACCGCATCTTCGCCCGCTTCGAACGCATCGAGCACCCCCTTCGCCCCGCCCCGGCCGGAGGCAGCGGCATCGGACTGACCATCGCCCGCGGCATCGCCCGCGCCCACGGCGGCGACATCACCGCGGCCTCCCCCGGGCCCGGCGAAGGAGCCACGTTCACCCTGTGCCTGCCGACTGGACAAGCCGGCGCATCAGCCCAGGTGAGAGGCCAGTAAGAAGAGGCAGTCGCCGACGGCCTCCACGCCCTGCCTGTACGGTGCCATAACTAACGCATCAGCTCTGACCAGGCGTTTTGCAACACAGGTCGATGGATGCAGATCTTTTGAGGGTGCTGTTGTTCAGGCCGTGGGTATGAGGTTGTCCTGGTAGCGGTGTTGGTGGTTGCGGTTGAGGTCTTGCTTCTCGTGCCAGGTCTAGGTACGGGAGCCAGCGGCATTGTTCGCCGTGGCGGTGAGGGCGTCGAGGAGAGCTTCGGTGGCCGCCGTGGGGCGACGGCGGGCGCTGACGGCCACAGACAGTTGCCATGTCAGACCCGGTGCGTCGAGAGGGATCACGAGCAGGCCCTCATCGCCGGTCGCTACCGAGGCGGGCAGCAGAGTCGTGCCAAACCCGGCGGCGACGAGCTTGGTCATCAGCCCGTAGTCGGCGACTTCGGTCGCTGACTGCGCCGGGCCGAGCACCCGGTCCACGGTGTCCCGCATTCCCCAGCCCGGTGGGAAGCGCAGGATCGGCTCGGCCGACAGGTCGGGCAGCGTGATCGTGGCACGTCCGGCCAGCGGATGGTCCGCGCGGCAGGCGAACACCAGCGGTTCCTCGATCAGCGGCCTGAACATGATCCCGTCGGGCTGCCGCTCGCCGCTGGCCGTCAGCGCGATATCCAGCGAACCGTCCAGGATCGCCCGCAGGTTGCCCGTGGAGCCGGCCGATGACTGGCGGAGCTGGACAACGACCTCCGGATGGCGGGTCCGTAGGTCGGTAAGCACCGTGGCGAGGTCGAGCGGTCCTGTGCTGAACGTACTGCCGAGCACGACCGTCCCCCGTACCCGGCCCGAGGCGGCGTGGACTTCGTCCCGCGCGCTCCGTACGGCGTTCAGCACGCGCTGGGCGGCGGTACGGAGGGCGTCCCCGTGCTCGGTCAGGGCGATGGGCGTGACCGAGCGGTCGAACAGCGGTACGCCCAAGTCCCGCTCCAGCCGGGCGATCGCGCTGGACATCGCGGACTGCACGATGTGCGCCTTGCGGGCCGCTGCGGTGAAGCTCCCCGTCTCGCAGCAGGCGAGGAAGTACTCGAGTTCGCGGATCTCCATGGCCGGAGTCTAGGGCGCGGCATCGATGAAATTGATGAGGTCCAGCACTTGTGATCGTTGGACATGATGAGGAGGCGTGGCGGACGCTTGAAACGCCATCCGACGGGGCGTAGGCGGAGCAGGTGGCCCGCCCGTGCGGTGGGGCCCCTGGACCTGGCCGCCCCGCCGGGTTCTAGGGGGTCCGCCGCCTCGCCCCGGTCCGTCGAAAAGAAAGCCGCCATGGCCGTCGTCTCCCCCCTCAACAGCCGCCCGACGGTGGCCGCGATGCTGGTACTGACCGCGGTGACCGGACTCATCGACACCTTCAGCTATCTCCAACTCGGACACGTCTTCGTCGCCTATATGACCGGCAACGTCATCTTTCTCGGCGCCGGCCTGCGACCGGGCGCCCATTCGGCGGTGGCCGCCTCGGCCACCGCCCTCGGCGGGTTCGTCCTGGGATCGCTCACCGGCGGTCGTATCGCCGCCCACCTGTCCCGCCGGCCGCGCCGCTGGCTGGTCGCGGCCCTGGCCGCCGAAGCGGTCATACTCGCCCTCGTCGCTCTGCTCACCGGCAGTGGGCAGGCCACACCCGGCGGGCGCGGCGCGTATGTATCCATCGCATTGCTCGCTCTGGCGGCCGGGCTCCAGAACAGCACGGTCCGCCACTTCGGTGTACGCGACCTCAACACGTCTGTGCTGACATTGACCCTCACCGGGCTGACCGCCGACAGTGCCCTCGGCGGGGGGTCCGGGGCGAAGGCCCACCGCCGGCTCGGCTCGGTCGCTGCGATGCTCGGCGGCGCCGCGGTCGGAGCAACCCTGCTCCAGGAGTCGGCCACGTCAGTAGTCGCCCTCGCCGCGGTCCTGGTCGCGCTGGTCTCCGGCGCCTTCGCGACTGGGCGGTCGGCGGCCTCGGGGGTCCGGTCCTTGTCGCTCGTGCCCGTGGGCGATCAGTGAGCGTGGGAAAGTACAGCCGGAACGCGGATGGGTGCAGATCTAATGAACGTTCTCGCGATCAAGCTGCCGGTATGAGTGTGTCGCGGTAGCGGGCCTGGTGGTTGCGGGTGAACTCCTGTGTCTCGTGCCAGGCCCAGTAGGTGGCGAAGTCGCCGTTGCCGCGCAGGGCTCGGAGTTTCAGGACGGCTTCGGCGCCGGAAAGGCCCCAGCGGGCTCCGGTGATGTCGAGCCGGTCTTTGACCAGGTGGCGGCACGCCCCTTCGATGATGCCGGTGGCGATCGGGAAGCGTCTCTGATTGGCTTAGCGAGCCTGAGCGTTGCTCAGCCTTGGGAGCCAATCGCCTTCGTGCCCTGGTACTGAACGACAGGAGCCGCCAG
>NZ_JBFAWG010000133.1:0-13592 GCF_040680215.1 Streptomyces sp. NPDC052107 | reverse complement strand
GCACTTCCGAGCCGTGGAACGACTTCCAACCCCGTGACCTGCACTTTCAGGCCCGCAGAACCTCCAGGGCCCCCGAATTACGTCGAACCCGGGGCTTCGTCGACTTCCCGTTGCAGCAGGGCGAACAGCGGGCTCATGTCGGCGCCGGGAAAGACGTCGATGGCGACGAAGCGCTCCCGGTGCCATTCGCTGAGTAGCCCGGATTCTTTGATCGAGTTCTTGATGAAGTTGATGCTGCGGCCAAGTCGTTCGGAGTCCGCGCTTGGCCTGAGCAGTGTGCGCAGGACGCGGTGTCCGCTCGTCTGGGCAACTTCGGCCACGCGATTTTCCGGTGAGAGACGGACCCGGTCTCCGAGAGCGAGGCCGTAGGTCATGAAGGGGATGCAGGCCACCGCGTATGTGCCGTCCTCTTCGGGTAGGAGCCACAGCTGCTCGATCTGCCCGTCGAGGTCGAAGGGGGCCAGGTCGGCCTGGGCGATGTAGTTGCTCTCGGCCCGCCCGACCGGGTCCTCGTGCACGATGTACTGCATCTTCGTTCCTTGCTGCCTGCTCACCTCGGCGAAGATCGTCCCATGGCCTCGGCTCGCGATGCTGACCGGGTGCTCCACTACTGCCCGCTCTTTTGCTTCACCCGGGCTTTGGAACGAGCCAGGCGGTAGGACTCGGTTCCGGTCTCGATGAGGGTAGCGTTGGAGGTGAGCCGGTCCACGATCGCCGCGCAGAGCCGTGGATCGGTGAAGGTCCGGCTCCAGCCGGAGAAAGCCTCGTTGGAGGCGATCGCGATGCTGCTCTTCTCCTCACCCTCAGCCTCTCTCGTGACGCGTATCAGAGAACCAGAGCGCATGCTGCGCTTCAGCGGCTGACTGCAGGGTTTCGTCCGGCCGGGGGTTTCCTGTTCCAGGCGCTTGATCTGTCCATAGACCTCGGTGAGCGCTGCGTTCATTTCGGGAGCCGGAACAATCACTGTGTCGGGGGCGATCATCAAAGCCGCAGACCACCGGTCACGGTAGGCGTCCTTGGTTCCTTCCAACGCCGATACGTCCTCCTGCCCGGGCGTGCGATCTTGAATGACGTACAAGTGCCGGCTGAGCGCCGTGGCGAACTGCCTGACCTCCCGATGCGGTTGTGTGTAACAACTCCGGCGTAGCTCACGGTTCTCGCGAGCTTCCTGGATGGCTTGGACCATCTCCAACTCGCGCTTCTTGGCCCGGTCGGCACCCCGCTGGGCGAGCAACGCACCCCCGAGAGTTCCCATTACACCAGTGATCGCAATCAGTACCGCCCCCACGTCCATTCGATCACCCTAGATCGCGTCATGTGACAGCTGGACGGCGGCGATCACAACTCGCCGCTTCGATCCCCGCGAGCCCTGATCCGAAAGAAAGGGCGCAGGCCGGAAGCGCATCAAGGCGCATTTCAGCAAGCCGCGCTGTGCCAGTGGGCCCGGCGCACACCCACGTCCGTGGGGATTGGCGGTAGACAGGTCTCGCGGTAGGGGAGCATGTGCGCAGTTATCGCTTGTTCGTAAGGGGTTGTCATGGGTTCCATCTGCCGTGCCGTGCCGCCGGTGCTGCTCTCTTGTCTGCTGGTGGCGGGCTGTTCCTCCGGTTCGCACTCCGGGTCGGTCACCTCGGGAAAGGGCGGGGCGCTGGCGACGGGGGCGTCGAAAACAGCCGTACCGGCAGGAGCGGCGAAGATTGCGGTGGGTGCGGGGCCGCAGACGACGTACACGGTGCAGCAGCAGCCGCCCGCGGGCAGCTGTCACTACCGCACTGAGAAGGGCGAGCCCCTCGAAGACCCGGCCTGCACGCCGGGTGCGACCTCACCGGCCGTGACGCAGGCGAACCTGGCGTCGACGATCTGCCGCAAGGGCGGCTACACCAAGAACATCCGGCCGCCGGAGTCGGTGACCCGCAGGGAGAAAGAGCTGAATGCTGCCTCCTACGGCTACAAGGGCAGCCTGGGAGACGCAGAGTATGACCACCTGATTTCCCTGCAGCTCGGGGGTGACCCGAACGACGCTCGCAACCTGTGGGTGGAGCCGGCCGATCCGGGCCACAAGCCGGGCGGCGGCATCAACAACAAGAAGGACCCGGTCGAGACGAAGCTGCACACTGCGGTCTGCTCGGGAAAGGTGACCCTCCAGGCTGCGCAGCAGGCCATCGTCACCGACTGGGCCACCGCGCTCAGCAGGCTTGGAATCGGCTGATCCCGCGCGACACAGGAGCTCGCAGGCCGCCCGGGCTGCTCAGCCGAAGGCAGCGAGTGCGCCCAAACGGCTCCTGGCAAGGGAGCTGTATGTCATCGTGGGAGTGTCCGGCCCGCAGCTTTCCCCCGTAGCTGCGGGCCGGACGTCCGCCGCCCTCAGCAGCGCGGCCTTGTTTGCCTCGTCACGGTGTGCGGTGCAGGCGGCTTGACGCCTTGCGGCTCCGGAGCGGCAGCAAGGGCTAGCGCCGGATTACCGATGAGGCGCTTGCCTTCGACAGGATGGGCGCATGACCGAGATCCACACACCGCGTCTCCTCCTTCGTAGCTGGCACGACGACGACCTTGCGCCGATGGCGGACATCAATGCGGACCCACGGGTTATGCGCTGGATCGACGACGGCTCGGTGCGCGACCTGGACCACACGGCCGAGGACATCGAGCGGTGGGAGGAGGAGTGGGACGAGGAGGGCTTCGGGCTCTTCGCAGTCGAGCTGCTGGCCTCGGGCGAACTGATCGGCTTCACGGGGCTGTCCGTGCCCGAGTTCCTGCCGGAGGTGATGCCCGCCGTGGCGATCAGCTGGCGGATCGGCTCACAGTTTTGGGGCCAGGGATATGCGTCCGAAGCCGCGCACGCCACGCTGGAGTTCGCTCTCCAGGACCGCGGCCTGGACCGCGTCATCAGCATCAACCGGGTGGGGGACAACGCCTCCGAGAACGTCATCCGCAAGCTCGGCATGGTGCCCGAGCGGGAGACGGCACACCCGGTGTACGGCTACCCCCTGCACGTTCATGCCATCGATCTCACCGAGTTCCAGGCGTGAACCGACCGAGCCGTCGATCATCACAAGACAGCCGACCACTGTCCCTACGTCCCTGAGCGCATTGATCGCGATGGTAAGGACACCAAGGGATGGATTGGTGTCTTCCTGTCGCTGACCGGGTTTTCTCGGAGCTGCGGCCAGAGCCAGATTTAGATAGCACCATCACCACCTCGCGCCTTCGGGCCCGACTGCGGTTGCTGGTCGGTCAGCTTCCAGGTCACCTCGTTGATGTCCTGGTCGTGATGCCAGTAGGCCAGTCTGCGTGTGGCGACCAGCCGGTCAAGCAGTTCGGCGGTCTGGTGGGGTGAGTGGCCGCACAGACGGCCCAGCACGTCCATGTCGACGGTATGCGGGGCGCAAGGGGAGAGGTGTGCGGCCAGGACGAGCGCAACCAACTGCACGGCGGGTGGCGCCGCACCCTTCAGGGCAAGCGGCCCAGGCCACAGCGCCCAGTGGGCAGCTCGGCGGCGTGCGCTGCGGCCAGGTGCCTGGTCACGGACCGCGGCGTCGAGCAGGTGCACCACCACAGGCGTTGACCTGAGATCAGGCGACCGCAGCCAGAAACCGTGAGCCAGCTCCTCCCAGATCTCGCTGCGTCCGCGCAGGCGCATGCCGCGCAGCAGCCCGGCAGGCAGGTGGGCAACGCCGTAAGCGTCGGCGCGCAGCGCGCACTGCAGGGCTAGCAGCCGGGAGGCGGGGGAGGCGAACCTGGGAAGCGCGGTGGCCAGATAGGTGAGCATCTCGCGCACGCGCACGCACTCCTCCAGACCGGTTGGACGAACGCGTCGCGCGGCCTCCGGTGGGGAGGCGGCGGATCTTGGACTGCCCAGCACAGTGTCGGGAACGACGGCAGTGTTGTCGGTCGCGGCCGCGCACGCCGCGCAGGCGTCGGCCAGCCGCCAGAGACGGCCGCCGTGTTCGCGGGTGAGGGCGAGCAGGACTGGGCCGGCGCAGCCGCGGTGGCGGGGATGCCACAGGCAGCCCTGGGCTCGGCACTGGCACGTCCGTAGGTGTGCGGGCAGTGCGTCGGCGCGGGCGTGACGGGCCAAGTGGGCCAGGGCGGCAGACCTCGCAGATGCCCCTTGAAGGGGCAGCGTGTGGCCGGCGCAGCGGATGCAGACGAGAGCGGGCCCGCCTGGTCGCGGGTGCAGTTCCACCGTCCAGATGCGCCGCACTGCGGCACCGGCGAGCCTCATCGGCTGGCTGTCCTCCTGTTTTGTCCGTGCCGCAGGGCCGAGGTACCTGGCAGCAGGTACTCCGGGAATGCACGCACGGTAGTGCAGATCCCTGCACCATGACCGGCCCGCGACCCCCGGGGCAAATAGTGCAGAAGTCTGCACTGACAGGGCAGAGGTCTGCACCTTCGGATGGTGGGGTGACGATCTTCCCGCCCGACCCCAACCTCACCGCCCTGCGAGTCGAACTCGCACGGCTACGGGGTGACCGCGGATGGACCTTCGACGAACTGGCCGAACGCAGCGGCCTGGCCCGGCGCACCCTCATCGACCTCGAACACGGCCGCACCACCGGAAGCCTCACCACCTGGCACGCCTTGGCACACGCCTTCGATGTCCCCATCGAACGCTTTCTCACCTCCCTGTGCGACGGCCACCCGACCCCCGGTGCCGCACAGACTTGATCCCGAGGCAGCCGCAACCCGCCCCGGCCGCCCAAGAGAACCACTCGGACAGGCGAGGCGTTCTCGAATAACAGATCCCACCGCCGTTCACGCGTTCCCATCGGCTGGGCCGATCGTGTGACGATTGCGAAAGTCGTCCCCGCTCACCGGCGCGCCACCTGGCACGGTCACCGCCATGCGCCACCACGTCCCTCACCCTGACCGGCACTGGGACGGCAGCCCTCGTCGCCTGCCTGCCCGCCGCACTCTGCAGATCGCCGCGAACAGCCCCAGCCGCCTGCTGCGTGCGGGTCAGACCGGCCGCTGCCGCCACTGCGGCAACCGCATCGACTGGTACCCGCGCTGCGACGACCGGCCCATCGCCCTGCACCCCGCGGAAGTTGCCACCATCGACGTCTCACCATCCTGCCGTTGGCACCTCAGTGGCGGCATCGCCCACCCCCACGACGACGGCAGCGGATGGTGCCGCATCCCGCACGCCGTCCTTTGCCCTCAGCAGCCCTCGCGCTCCCGGCCGGGCAGCCCTCGACTCGCATCACTGCGTCGTGAACTGGGCCTTCGCTCCCGGCGCCTGATCGACACAGGCGCCTTCACCCCACACCCGCCCGTCATCCCAGCACCTGGCGGCGACGCCGGGCAACCCGCTCACCCTGTCGTCCGGATTCTCCTCGTCAACTACCTCGGCGAAAGGCCCGTCGAGAACATCCGCTGCGTCGCGCAGACCCGCCAAAGAAGCCGCTGCGCGCGCCCCGTCCTCGCCGCCGTCCGAGGACGCTGGGTACTGCTGCCCATCCAGCCCCACCGCGGCCAACTCGCCCTGCCCGATACGTGCATGGCCGTTTACGACCTCAGCCACGCGTCCTATGCGGAACAACTGCGCTGGCGGTCCCAACGCTGCACCACCCACGCCACTGCGACCGCAGCCGCCGACCTGACCCTGGCCGGCTGGCAGCCCTTCGACCCGCTCCTGCACGCCGAACACATCCGCGCCGAGCTGCCCACGCCCGAACCGGCGCAGCAGTACCAGCCCCACCGACGGTGACCGATGCCGCACCACGCCCTGGAGATCACCCTCACCCACGCCCTGAGCCAGGCCGAACTCGACGCCGCTCCGCCGCTGGCTGCAACTGGCCGCCAGCCACGACGCCACCCGCCTGATGGCACTCGTCGAAGCCGCCCCCCCCCACCGGGTCGCCCGTACGCTGGCGACTCAGCGACCGGCTGCCCATCGACGCCATTACCACCCACTACCCAGGACACCGAACACAAGGTGCTCCTCAACGTCGCCCTCCCACGCGGCGCACACGCCACCCTCACAACCGCAGCCCGGCGCGAAAGCCTGCCCTTCGAACGCTTCATCGAACACGCGGTGCGCCGAGCCCTGGCCGACCACGCCGAGCAGGAGATCGACCACCTGGGCCGCACCGTCCACCAGCTACTCGCCCATGCCAGTCCCGCACGCCTGCTCATCGCCGTCGGACACGCCCTCACCCAACTCTCCAAGGAATCCCTCCCATGAAGCCCACCGACGAACAGACCGCCGCTATGGACGCCTTCCGCGCGGGCGACCATCTGGCCCTGCAAGCCGGAGCCGGGACCGGCAAAACCACCCTGCTGGAAATGCTCGCCCGCTCCACCCCACGACGCGGCCGTTACTTCGCCTACAACCGGGCCATCGCACAAGACGCCACCACCCGCTTCCCACCCACCGTCCAGTGCAAAACCGCCCATGCACTCGCCTACGCCGCCGTCGGCCACCGCTACACGAGCCGCCTGAACGCCCCCCGCCGCCCCGCCTGGTACACCGGACAAGCCCTCGGCCTGACCAAAGCCATCCGCATCGGCGAACGCGACATCTCCCAACGCGCCCTGTCCAACGCACTCGTCCGCACCGTCACCCGCTTCTGCCACACCGCCGACGACGTGATCACCCGCCACCACGTCCCGAAACTACGCGGCCTGGAAGACACAGACCTGCACCGCGAACTCGCCACCCACATCGTCCCCGCGGCCCGCAAAGCCTGGACGGACCTGCAAAACCCCGACGACGGCTGCGTCCGCTTCGAACACGACCACTACCTGAAGATCTGGGCCCTCACCCAGCCGAAACTCGACGCCGACTACCTGCTCCTGGACGAAGCCCAGGACACCAACCCCGTCGTGGAACAGGTCTTCCTCGCCCAACGCGACCACACCCAGCTCGTCATGGTCGGCGACTCCGCCCAAGCCATCTACCAATGGCGCGGAGCAAAGACGTCATGACCGGCTTCAACGGCACTCGGCTGACCCTGTCGCAGTCCTTCCGCTTCGGCCCCCACCTCGCCGACGAAGCCAACCGCTGGCTCCACCTGGCCGACGCCCCCATCCGACTCACCGGCAGCCCCACCGTTCCCACCGAAATCGGACCCGTCACCAGCCCCGACGCCGTACTATGCCGCACCAACGTCGGCGCCATGGCCCAGGTCATGACGCTCATGACCGCCGGATTCCGCGTCGCCCTGGCCGGAGGAGGAGACGGCCTGCGCGCCCTGGCACAGGCAGCTCGCGACCTCAAAGACGGCCGGCACACCCACCACCCTGAACTGATCCTCTTTCCCTCCTGGGGCGACCTGCAGGACTACGCCGCCCACGACCCAGCTGGACGTGACCTGCAGCCGTTGGTCAACCTCGTCGACGCCCACGGCACCGACGTCATCCTCGCAGCGGTCGCCCAGCTCGTCCCCCAGCCGCACGCCCAGGTCACCATCTCCACCGCCCACAAGGCCAAAGGACGCGAATGGCCTTGCGTACTCATTGCCGACGACTTCCGCCAGCCCCAAAGCCGCCAACTGGAAGACCACAGCAGCCCGGCGGTGAACTATCCGGTCGATGACGCCGAAGCCCGCCTGGCCTACGTGGCCGTGACCCGCACCCGCCAGCGACTGGACCTTGGTGGCCTGTCCTGGATCCGCGACAACCCGGACATCCCAAGCCAGGACCAGCCTGCCGCAGCTCATTGAGGCCAGCCGGGCTCCTCGGCCCGGTACACGCCGCTGGTTCAGTGGACGGTTGGGTGGGCGAGCTGCGCTGGATCGCCCAGAGCGTTGATCTTCTCGACCAGCCTCAGGAAGACGGGGCAACGGAGCCAGGCGGCAGGGGCGAGTAACTGACTGCGGAATGACGAGTGTCGAGGGCCGCCGTCCCGATGAGTTAAACGACGATGCATCGTTGGGCGGGAGCAACTGCCGCATGTCCCTGAGCACGCTGATCGGATCCGTCAGGCTCTCGGCTGCTTTCGGTTCCCGGACGGCAGTGGCTGGTTCCTTGCTGACCTCCCTGGGGGACCGACGCGCTGGCCTCGGTGAAGTGGTTCCAGAGGTTCAACCGGCCGTCGATCGGTTAGAAGTCGTTGCCCGGTAGAACGGTGGTCCGTTCGGCGCGATCCGTTCGGCGTGCAGGCACCGCTTCAAGCCATAACCAGCGAACATCGCTTTTGCATTACCTTGACATGGGGCCAGCTTGACCTGTTCATCCTAGGGTCGGAAGGCGCGACTGAAACGGGGGTTCATAGATGGGTGACGGCAAGGTCCCTGGCAAGGTGCTGGACATCAAGACTGCCGACATCAAGGCGGCGGCACCGGCCTTCCAGAAGGGCGCCACCGATCTGAGCAAGGCCCTAACCACTCTCATCAAGACCCTGGACGGCCTCGGCGAGCCCTGGGGCCACGATGAGCAGGGCAACCAGTTCGGCGGCGTCTACAAGCCGCACCAGAAGTCGATCGAGAGCGCGGCGGGCATCCTGGTGCTCGGGCTGACGAGCATTCACGAGGCCATGGTGGACATGTCGGACGGGCACGTGGACAACGACAAGCTCGTCGCCGGCATGTTCAAGGAAGTGAAGACCGACAAGCAGAGCGACGGTGCCGGTGAGCGTTGAGGACAAGGCCCGCCACATCCTTCTCAAGATGGGCCTGTGGTGGCCGGAGGCTGACCCCGACAAGCTGCGGGACGCGGCGAAGGCGTGGCGTGCGTTCGCCGATTCGGTGGACGACGTCCGCGCCCCTGTGAACCGCAGTGCGTCCGGGATCATCCACAACAACACGGGTGAGTCGATCGAGGCGTTCCACAAGTTTTGGGACCGCTATTCCAAGGGCAAGGACGGCGGCTGGCTGAGCGACCTCGCGAAGTCCTCGCGGGACATGGCCAACGCTTTGGACAAGTTCGCCGGCGCCATCGACGACGCGATCAACAAGCTGTGGACGCGGATAGCCATCGACGCGGTCGTGATCGCGGGCGGCATCACGCTGGCCATCATGACCGCGGGCATCGCCTCCGGTGCGGCGGCGGCTGCGGCGGATGCGGTCATCGAGTTCGGCGCCACGATAGGCGTCGGGGTCTCCGCGGTAGTGGCCGACATCATCGGAGGTGCCTTCGCCGGCATCGCGTTCGGTGGGGTCGAGTCGGTCACCATCGATGCTGCCGTGGCCCAGCCACTGCAGATGGTGGCCGGTCTACAGCACGGCTTCAGCCTGGACGAGGTCAATCAGGCCGCCAAGGACGGCATGATTTTCGGCGGCGCGCTCGGGGCGGGCGGCGGCCTGCTGACGGCGAGTATGGAAGGCGGCCTCGCCGACACTACCCCGACGCTGCTGCGCCCGCCGTCGCTCCGCCCGGACCTGGTCGATCTGGGCCCGGCGGCCCGCAAAGCCGACGACATACCGTGTGTGGGCGAGCCGATCGACGTGGCGACCGGCGCGATGCTGATGACCCAGACGGACCTGACCCTGCCAGGCAGTCTGCCGCTTCAGTTCACCCGCACCCACCTCTCCAGCTACCGGGGCGGCGTCTGCTTCGGCCCGACCTGGATCTCCACCCTCGACGAGTGCCTCCAGATCGACGGCGAGGGAGTCGTCTTCGCCGCCGCCGACGGCATGCGCCTGGTCTACCCGGTGCCGGAACCGGGCGTACCCACCATGCCGGTCAAGGGCGCCCGCTGGCCCCTGGAGTGGGACGGCAAGCCGGACGGCGCGATGACGGTCACCGACCCGTCGACGGGCATGACCCGCACCTTCGCCGCCCCCGTCCCCTCCCCGACCTTCGGCGTCTTCCACCTGGCCCTCGACTCCTGGAGCGACCGCAACGGCAACCGCATCGAGGTCGAACGCGATGACGAAGGCATCCCGTACGGTATCCGCCACTCGGGCGGCTACTACGTCGCTGTCGACACCCAGGGCCCGCGCATCACCGCCCTGCGCCTGCTGGACGAGCCGCCGTCCCGCTACCGCCCGGGCACCGCGCCCGACGAGGGCACGGTCGTCATGCGTTACGGCTACGACGCCACCGGCAACCTCACCGAGGTCATCAACTCCAGCGACAAGCCCCTGCGCTTCACCTACGACACCGAGGGTCGCGTCACCCGCTGGACCGGTCGGAACGGCACCTGGTTCTCCTACGTCTACGACAACCAAGGCCGCGTGGTCCGTACCGAGGGTGTCGACGGCATCCTGTCCGGCACCCTGACCTACGACGACACCGCCCGCACCACGAGGTACACCGACTCCCAGGGGCACACCTCCGTCCACCGTTACAACGCCGAAGGCCAGGTGGTGGAGGAGACGGACCCGATGGGGCATGTCACGCGCACGGAGTGGGACGAGTACGGCTTCCAGCCCGTAGCGGTCACGGATCCGCTGGGCCGCACCACCCGTTACGCCTACGACGACGCCGGCAACCTCACCGAACTCACCCTGCCCGACGGCTCGGTGGCCCGGGCCGCATACAACGCACTTGACCAGCCTACCGAGGTGGTCGAGCCGGGTGGCGCGATCTGGCGGCACACGTACGACGACCGGGGCAACCTGCTGACGACCGTGAACCCGCTCGGCGTCGAGGACCACTACGCATACGACGAAGCGGGCCGGCCGACGGCGATCACCAATGCCCTCGGTTACACCCGCACGATGACGTATGACGCGGCGGGCCTGCCTCTCTCCCTGACGGACGAACTGGGCCACACGACGACGATCCGCCGCGACTCGTTTGGCCGGGTCATCGAGGTGACCGACCCTCTCGGCCACACCACCCGACTGGGCTGGACGACGGAGGGTAGGCCGTCCTGGCGCCAACTGGCCGACGGAACACGAGAGTCCTGGACCTGGGACGCCGAGGGCAACCTGCTCACCCACACGGACCCCGCCGGGAAATCGACGCACCACACTGTGGGGCACTTCAGTGTCCCGGCCACACGCACGGACCCGGACGGAGCGCGGTACGAGTTCGTCTACGACACCGAGCTGCGTCTGACGGCCGTCATGAACCCGCAGGGCCTGACCTGGTCCTACACCTACGACGGAGCGGGCCGGCTGACCTCGGAGGTGGACTTCAACGGCCGTACCCTCAGCTACACCCACGACGGCAACGGGCGACTGGCCGGCCGCACCAACGGCGCCGGGGAGACGCTGCGCTTCCTGAGGGACCCGCTAGGGCGGGTCGTGGAGCAGCGCTCGGAGGCGGGTGATGTCACGACGTTCGCCTACGGCCCCGACGGCGGGCTGTGCCGTGCGGCAAACGCGGACGCCGAGCTCGTCTACGAGCGGGACGTGCTTGGCAGGGTGCTGTCGGAGACGGTGAACGGCTGTACGACCACCTATGTCCACGACGCCGCCGGTCGCCGTACCCGGCGGGTGACGCCTTCCGGGCTGGCCTCGGAATGGACATACGATGCCGCAGGGCGCCCCCTCACCCTGCGTTCCTCTGCGGGTGCGCTGGACTTCGCCCACGATGCCGCCGGCCGCGAGACCCGGCGAAGCCTTGGTACGGAGGTGACGCTGGCGCAGAGCTGGGGTGCGACGGGGCTGCTGACCGGGCAGAGCCTGACAGCCACCCTGGAGAGAGTCCTGCAACACCGCACGTACTCCCACAGGGCCGACGGCTACGTGACCGAGATACGGGAGCTGACGTCGGGCACCCGCCGCTTCGACCTGGACGGCATGGGCCGGGTCACCGGCGTCCGCGCCCACGGCTGGAGCGAGTCCTACGCGTACGACCCGGCGGGCAACCTCGTGCATGCCATGTCGCCGGACCATGAGGCAGGCGGTGAGCGCCGGTTCGATGGCACGCTGGTCCGCTCGGCCGGCCGCACCTCGTACGAGTACGACGCTGAAGGCCGCCTCGTCCGCAGGTCCCGCAAGCTCCTGAACGGCCAGACCCGGGTCTGGCGCTACGCATGGAACGCCGAGGACCGTCTCACAGACGTGGTCGCTCCGGACGGCAGCCATTGGCGCTACACGTACGATCCGCTCGGCCGACGCCTCTCCAAGCACCGCGTGGCCGACGACGGTTCCGCGGCCGACCGTACGGACTTCGTCTGGGACGACTTGTGCCTGGCCGAGCAGACCACGCCGGACGGCTGGGTCACCACCTGGGACTACACGCCGGACGGCCCTCGCCCGGTCGCCCAGACGAGCCACAAACCGACCGCGACAGCCGCCAACACGTCGTTCCTGGCACAGTTGGCCGAGGAGTCGGATCCATCGCACGAGGCTCGGTTCCACGCCGTCGTCACCGACTCAGTGGGCACGCCCACGGAACTGGTCACCTCAACGGGAGATCTGGTCTGGCAGCGCCGTACCAGCCTGTGGGGCGCTCGCCTCCCGGACCCGGAGGAAGCCGCGTCGCCGGTGGACTGTCCCTTGCGCTTTCCGGGCCAGTACGCCGATTCCGAGTCGGGCCTGCACTACAACCTGCACCGGTACTACGACCCGGAGACGGCGCGGTACATCAGCGCGGATCCGCTGGGTCTCGTTCCCGCACCCGATCACCACGCCTACGTTCCGAACCCACTGGGCTGGAGCGACCCTCTCGGTCTTGCCGGGAAGGGGCCGACAGGGCCGAAGAACCCGCTGGACTTCGGGCAAGGGTACACAGGTCGACGCGACATCTTCCCGGTGGGCAACAAGGGAAGGGACGTGGAAATCCACGTCTACGACAAGTCCGGGCGCGAAGTCGGGCTGTTCAACAGCCAGGGCTGGTTCAATAAGCACGGCATCAAAGCCTCGGAAGTCGACGTACCGCCCGGCGTGGAGAACGCCATCAAGGGACGGATGATCTACGAGCTGCGGAAGGTGGGCCGCATCGGTCCCAAGGGGACCGAGGACATCACCGGAGACAAATGGAGGCGACCGCCTCTCGCCGCGGAAGGTTGCAAATGAAGTACGTCACGGCCGTCTGGGAAGACGATGGGTTCTACGTGGACCCGAGTGCCTACCTGGCCGAGCTGCCGCGTCTGCGCGCCGACCTGCCCCCGGGCGCCCGGTCTTTCGCCACCGACCCCGGCCACTACGACATCGCGGGCGCCACCCGCTGTGTGAAGGATCTGGAACTGGCCGGGGTCCACCTCGCCACCGACAAGAGCGGTGGGCTGGTTTTGGATTTCGCGCCCAACAAGTTCAAGCACGACTCCGGCCTAAGCATCAGCTACTCGGGCGTTAAGCACTTCTCCATCGACTATGAACACTCCATCGACTGGATGAGCGTCGACACCGTGCTCCTCGACGAGATCCTTCCCGACGAGGGCGGCGGTTGCCTGCATGAGATCGCGCTCACCGACGCGTCGATCACCGTCCGGTGCGAGGATCTGCAAGCCGTGTGGGGAGACGCGAGCTGAGTCCGTGATCACTTTCCAGTTCACCGTGCGGCCCGGCCAAGGCGACCCCCACGGGTTCGATATGGGTGACATGGTCGTCACCGGGGATTTCGACGCTGTTGACTCGGTCGGCCACGTCCCCGATCAGGGCATGATGATCTACCTCTCGGTCGTTCAGCTGCTGGACGACGAGCAATGCTCAGGACCTGTGGATCGGCCTCGGGAGAGGTGCCTCGCGAAACGCGGAGGGCGTACCTTCCCGAGTGATCGATTGATGGTCACCGAGTAGACCCGCGTTGCA
>NZ_JBFAWG010000132.1:0-13966 GCF_040680215.1 Streptomyces sp. NPDC052107 | reverse complement strand
CGACACCTCGAAGCGTGAAGAACGGCCGTCCTGCTGTCCCGAGAACGAACCAAGATCAGCGGGTCAGGTGAACGGCCGAGGTTAAACACCAAGCTAAGGGCAGCGAGGGCGATGACCGCGTCGACGCCGTCGAGCAGGCGGGAATCGAGGGAGCGCGCATCGGCCTGTACGACTCGTAGTCCCGGGTGGCCGAGGCTCGTGGCGAGGGTGTCGCGGCCGAAGTGGAAGACGTCGACAGCCGTGACCTGCCAGCGGGACGCCAGGAGCAGCGGGACGAGCACCGCCCCCACATAGCCCGCCGCTCCTGTCACCAGGACATGCCGCGTTCCGTTCACGGCCGGTGCCTCATGATGCGCTTTTCACCGCTGGGCACCGCTGTCCGCGGTCCACGCGTCCAGGGAGAGCCACATGTCCACGTTGTCGATCAGGCCTGTACGGAATGCGCCGGCTGCCGTGAAGCCGGCTTTCTCGTAGGCCCGGATCGCCCGCGCATTGCTCGTCTGGGTGCCGCCGAACAGCACGACGATGCGGCGACCGCTGCTGCGCAGGAAGGCGAGGGAGTCCTTCAGCAGGGTTGTGCCGAGCCCTCGGTTCTGCAGATGGTCGGCCACGGCCGGGGCGATCCTGCAGTCCTTGTCGTCGTCGAGGATGATGCCCTGGTCCGCATAGCGGTCCTTCTCGGCCTGCGGGATGGCGAACTGGACCAGCATGTATCCGACGATGCGTGGCGTGCCCGGGGTCGTGTCCCTGGCGGCTTGATCATCGACGTGCTCATGGGCCAGGACGATACGCAGGGAGCGTGTGTCGTCGTCGATCCTTGCGCAGATCTCGGCGGCGTGGGCGCGGGTCAGGGGGTGGGGGTTGTAGCGCTTGCGTGTCTGTTCGGACAGCCCCTCCAGGAACTCGCCGAAAGCGGCGGCGTCCGTCCGGGCCAAGGGGCGTACCACCACCACCTGTCCGTCATGGGAGGTGATTGCCCGTGCTGGGAACGATGCCGCATCAACTCCGTCCATGCACGGCATCGTAATCGGACTTCTCCGGCACGGGTCCATATCTCTGATTCAACGTCAAAATCCAGTTACCGTAGGACAAGCGAGGGGGGGGTGGTCATGCCTGGTGACACGGCTGGGATGGACCCTCTTGAGGCGCTCCGGCAGGCGATCGCCAGCCGGACCGCCGTCGTGATCATCGACAGCGACACCTCGCTCGCCTTGAGCGGTGGCTGCCCCGAGGCGGCCTGGCCGAGCCTGCTGAGGTCGCTCATCGACTGGTGCGAGGAGCACGTCACCGAACTGCCCGGAAGCTGGGCCGAACATGCGCGAGCGGCTCTGCACTGGGGTGCCGAGGGCGAACTCAGCGCGTACGCGCTCGTCACCGACCGGGTGACCGACCAGCTCGGCGGCCGCGACGGCGACGCCTACGGTGCCTGTCTGCGGGCAACGCTCGGCAGGTTGCCTCTCGCGCAGACCGAACTTGCCGCAGCGCTGGAGGAGCTACGGGTCACCCTGGTGAGCGTTGCCCAGGACGATCTTGTCGAGCGCGCGCTGGGGCTGCACGGACCGGCCGTGACCTGGCGGGATCCGTACCTCGTACGTCAGGCCATGGAGTCCGAGGACACGGCGCTGATTCATCTCTACGGACGGTGGGACAGCCCCAGTTCGGTGCTGTTCGGGGTTCAGGAGCCCGAACAGCTCTTTGGCGGGGCGGCCGAGACTCTGCGTCGACTGATCGTCGGGGACCGCTCACTCGTCTTCGTCGGCTCGGGGGCGGACCCGGCTTTACGGGTGGTTCGCGACTGGTTGCTCCAGGGTGCGCCCGGCACCGTGGGGCGACACTACTGGCTGTGTCCCGAACACGCGGGTGAGCGGGCGCGTACCGAGACCGCTGAGACGACTGTGACACCGATTGTGTATCACGAGGGCGAGTCCACCCCCGGTCAGGCCACATCCGGGCTGGTCGAGCTCCTGCGCAGCCTGAGGCCGCCCGCCGGCGTGCCGGGCCAGGGGCGCGGCGCAGCCGACAACATAGCGGCCGAACCCAAGCCCATCATTGGCCGGGACGCGCTTCTCGACGAGATCGAGGCGGCCTTCGTGCCCGCCTCGCACACCCCGGCCGTCCTGGTGCTGCGTGGCGCGATGGGGGTTGGAAAGACCCGCCTCGCCCGGGAGTCCGTACTCCGCCGTCGGCCGAGTGGGGACAATGTGCGCTGGTGGATCCCGGCAGAACACGTCTCGGGCGCCGAGCAGGCGTACGCGGGCCTCGCCTCGCCACTCGGCCTGGCGGTCATCAACGACATCGCCCGTACCTGCCAGGCGGTGCGGGCGCGGCTCGAGGCGATGGACGGCTGGATGCTCGTCTTCGACAACGTCGAGAGCGTGGAGTCGATACAACACCTCGTCCCTGCAGAGGGATCGGGACGCGTACTGTTGACGACGAGGCTCTCGCAGAACGAGATCGCAGGGCAGTACGCCACCTTGACGGTGCCGCCGCTCGCTGTGCCCGACGCGGTTGCCCTGCTGTGCGCCAAGGATGAGTCGCGGGACCAGGGCATCACGGCGGACCGTGCGGCAGATCCTCCGCGGGCTGGGGCCGGATTCGTCGATGAGGCGGTCGAGCTTCTCTGCCGCGAGCTGGACTGCCTGCCGCAGCAGCTGATACCGGCCCGCGAGGAACTGGCCAGAGGCACCCCGGCCCGTAGGCTTCTCGCCGAGGTGCGCCGCCGGCATGCGGGCCACAGCGAGGCGGCCTCGTACGCCATAGCCGTCGACCGACTGAGCACGATCTCTTCTCAGGCCCTCGATCTGCTGAAACTGTGCTCCTATCTCGGCCCTGGCCACTTCGACCTGGCACTGCTCATGGATCCCGCCGGCCGGGCCGGGCTTCCTGACGGGCTGCGCACCGCGCTGCGCGATGATGGACGGGTCGGCGAACTCGTCAGGCACATCGTCTCGACCGGACTCGCGGACGAGAGCGACGACGGCCGGTTCGAGCTGCACCGTCTGGTGCAGCACCATGTCCGGACCCAGCGGCCGCGGGAGGGTGGTCCCAACTGGCATGACATCGCCGTGACCTTCCTGCTCGCCCTCTTCCCCGCCGACCCGGCGAACCCGGAATCCTGGCCGCGCTGCGCCGATCTCCTCGAACACGCTCTGAGCGTGGGCGGGGCACGATTGTCCGGAACCCGGCCAGGACCACGTCAGGTCGAACTGCTCAATCGCTGCGGCGTCTACCTTTTCGGGCGGGGCGCCTACGGTTCGAGCGCGGCCATCTTCCGGCGGGCCGCCGCCATGCTCCGTGCGCTCTTCGGCCAGGACGCCAACTATGCCGCAGCACTCTCGAACCTGGGCCTGTCCCGGCTGAACGAGGGGCTGCTGGAGCGCAGTTGTCGCCTGCAGAAGCGCGCCCTCGACATCCGCAGGAGTGTGCACGCCGCGCCAGGCGAGCTGGCCGCCTCGTACAACAACCTCGGCTGCGCTCTGCGCGAACTGGGTGATCTGCGCGGCGCGGAGCGGGCGCTGCGCGCAGGGCTGGCGTTGGCGGAACGCGACAGGGCCGAGGTGCCCGCCACGCGCCCGAAGATCCTCAACAATCTGGGGGTCATCCACATGCAATTGCGGATGTCCGACTCCCTGGACTTCTTCGAGCAGGCCCTGACACAAGAAGCCGCCCTGCCCGGCGACCGGCGCCTGGAAATCGCCATCACCACCAATAACCTGGGCATCGCACACACGAGCCGGGGCGAATACCCGCAGGCGGAACGCGCCCTGGGGGAGGCGCTGGCCCGGTTCAAGCAGGTGCTGCCAGATGACCACCCCGACTTCGGCAGTCTCTACAACAATCTGGGCCTGACCCTGCGCGGGCAGGGCCGCGCCGCGGAATCCCTGCCGTACTTCGAGCGCGCGCTGGGCATCGAGCGCCGATTTTTCGGCGGACAGCATCCGGAAGTGGCCGCCACCCTCATCAACATCGGAGTGACTCTGCGTCATCTGCACCGCTACGCAGCGGCATACCTCCACCAGGAGGAGGCGCTGCACATCTTCGAGGCGGCATACGGCGGCAGCGAGCACCGGCTGCTCGCCTCCACCCATGGGGCGATCGGCAACATGCTGCGCCGGCTCGGGGACGTACCGGCCGCCATCGAGCACCACCGCAGAGCGCTGGAGATCGAAAGCCGCGCCTATCCGCCGGGAGACTACGAACTCGCCGGAACACACGACAACTTGGGGCGTGCGCTGCGGCATATGGGTGCCGTCGACGAGGCGGTTGACCACTTCCGCCAGGCGCTCGACATCAAGCGGCGCCACCTTCCCGAGGACGCTGTGGAGACGGCGAAGACCTGGGACAACCTCGGCGTCGCCTATCGCTTCCAGGGCGAGGCGGCCCGGGCCGTGCACGCCCACGAACAGGCCTTGTACATCCGGCGCCGCCACTCGGCCCAGGGCGATCCCCGCCAGCTGCACTACTCCTTGGTCGCCTACGCCCTGGCCAGTCGACAGCTCGGTCTGCACGATCAGGCCCAACGGGCTCTTCGGGAGGCCGCGGACATGGAGGCATTGTGGTGACCGCGACACCTGGCGGCACCTCCGAGGGCCCCCGGCGCCCGCTGTTCGATCCGCCGCTGCGACTCGTCCAACCACCGCGTCCTGTCAGCCCCGAGACGGTGGTGCACCGGCTGCTGGGGGTCCTCGAATCCGGGCTCGTGAAATGCGGCAATCAATGGACCACATTGCTGGAGCAGGAGCTGAGGTTGCGTGCAAAGGTCGACGAGAGCCGTGAACTCGTTCTCACCGTGTCCGGGACCGTGGCTCTACGGCTCGCCGCGCTCGCGCTAGCCCATGGCCGAAGGCGCCCGCACCGACGCAGCACCGCCGTGCTGCCCTCGTTCACCTTCGCCGCGACCGGAGAGTTCCTGCGCCAGCTGGACTACGACCTGCTCTTCTGTGACGTCGACACGAAAACGTGGACCCTCGACCCGCAGCGCCTTGAGGACATTCTCCGAGCGCGCCGCGTCGACTTGGTGGTGAGCGTGGACGCACTCGGCCATCCGGCGGACTACCCGGCCCTGACCCGGCTCTGCGGCGAGGCGGGGGTCCCGCTGCTCGCGGACTCGGCGCCGGCTCTCGGCGCATACACCGGGGGCATGCCCGTGGGTACCCAGGCCGATGCCCATGCCTTCTCGCTCAGCATGGCAAAGGTCGTCTCCGCAGCCGGGGCAGGCGGCTTCGCGGTCCTTCCGGCGGGGAGCCGCGACCGCCTGGGGCGAGGGGCGAACTGGATCCGATCCTCCCTGATGACCGAACCGAACGCGGTGGTCGCCCTCGACCAACTCCCGCATATCGACGCCATGTTGGCGCGCCGCTCCGCTGTCGCCGCCGTCTACGACGACTTCGCCAACACCACGCCGGGTGTCATTGCGCAGCATGTGCGGACCGGTGACCGGCACAGTTGGGTGCACTGGGTGATGCGCTGCCCACCCCCGTATGCCCGCGACGAGATCGCTGAGCGCATGCACCGGCTCGGCATCGAGACGAAGCCCTACTACGCACCACCGCTGCATCGGCTGCTCGGCGAGACCGCCATCCCCGCGGCGCCGCTGCCGGTCACCGAGACGCTGGCACGCGAGGTGCTGGCGTTGCCGATGTCATCGGAGATGAGCGTGGCCGACGCCGAACGCGTGGTGGCCGGACTGCGCGACGTGCTGGCCGACCTGAAGGGAGGGTGACCCTACATGGGGGTATCCGAGGAATCCAAGGGCAAGATGAAGCAGGTGCTCAGCGAGATCAGGGTGGCGAGCAGTCCGGCCGCGGGCCCGGAGCCCGTCAAGATCTTCGTGTCGTACTCACAGGAGGATCTCGACCTCGTGACGGTCCTCGACCGCCACCTGAGCGCGCTACGGCGGGAAGGACTCATCTCACTGTGGATCGACCGTGAGATCGGTCCGGGGCAGGAGTGGCGCGAGGCCATCGACCAGAACATCAATGATGCCGCGATCATCCTGCTCATGATCAGTTCCAGTTTCATCGCGTCCGAGTACTGCTGGGACGTCGAGCTGCGGCAGGCCCTGGAACGACACGCGGCTGGCAGCGCCCGCGTCATCCCCGTCATCCTGCGGGACTGCGACTGGCATCACCTGCCCTTCAGCAAGCTCCAGGCGCTGCCCACGGCTGCCCGCCCCATCGTGAAATGGCCCGACCCGGACTCTGGGTTCGCCGACGTGAGCCGGGGCATCCGCCGAGCGGTCCTGACCCTACGCGACTGATCCATGGTGGAACACGGCATGGGCGCACCCTTCAGATGTCGGCTTGCGATACCGACCTGAGCGTGCCCTACGCACGTATGCCGGTGCTCAGAGGCGGCGTGTGCGACGCGAGAGTCGGCGGGCAGAGGATGGTGGCTCGATCTGCCCCGATAGACTGCGCCATGTCTTCAACCCATCGGCTCCGTCCGGTAGTTGCCATTGTGGGCAGCGTTTCGCCTGACCGCTCTTTCACGCCGCCCTTGAAGGCGGTCGACCAGGCGGAGGAGGCCTGCCGCCTGCTGGGGCAGGAACTGGCGCGCGCCGGCTGCGATCTGGCGGTCTATTCCAGCAAGTCCACCTATATCGAATGGCACGTGGTCCACGGCTATGCCCAGGCGTGCACGTCCGATGCACCCGGCCGCGTGGCTGCCCATCCCGCACGCCACCAGGATGTGGACTTCGCTTTGCCGGAGGGCAGTTGCGTCACCCTGGATCTGATTCGTGACACCACCGGCGAGTGGGAGGTGTCCTACTACCGCACCCTGCTGGAGTGTGACGGTGTGCTGCTGGTGGGGGGCGGGCAGTCGACGCGCATCGCCGGGATCATCGCCATCTCCCAGCATATCCCCGTAGTGCCGGTGGCCACGTTCGGCGGGGGAGCGGGCCAGGTGTGGGTGAATCTCGACAAGGTCCGCAATGACGCGGACGACGACGACATCGCGCTGATGGGTGACGATTGGCGCCCCGGCTCGGCTTCACGGTTGGTGGCGTGCTTGCTGGCGCAGCGCCGACGCCGGCAGGAGGCGCAAGAGCAGGCACGGCGAGAGGCCCGTTCGGGAGCCCGGCGTCTGAAAAGCGGTCTGACCGCGGCGGTGCTGTGCCTGTTGGGTTCCTTGGGGCTGCTGGTCGGCGCGGGCGGCCCCGGCCCGGCCAGTGCCCAGCGCCTGGCCGCCCTCGTGGCCGCTCCGTTGCTGGCCGCGGTGGGCGGGGCGCTGATCCGGCACACGTTCGAGACCGGGTCGGGGTGGCTGCAGGCGGCAGTGCGCGGGCTGGGTGCCGGAGTGGTCTCGGTGCTGCTCTACTGCGCCTCTCAGCTGCTGGCCCTGCCGGATCTGCTCGATCACATCGACGTGCGCCGCCTGCTGTTCTTCACCGTGCCCCTGGGCTTCAGCGCCGGTTTCACCTTCGATCTGGTCTTCGAGCGGATGAGGGCGGGCGCCGTGCCCGTCACGCCTGCGGGCGCGGATCCCCTGGCGTCACCGGCTCAGACGCCTTCCGCCGATCCTGGCTCGCCTCCACGGTCGTAGGACCTCCTCCGTCTCGGAGACGGCGGACTCTCCCAGACCGGCTCCAACATCAGCTCACCGGGCCAGCGAGCAACGTCGCCCGATCGAAGCCCACATCAGTCGCGCACGAGCAGCCCGCATCGGGCCAGCCACAGGGAGAGCTGTTCTGGTGACGATGCTGGCGTCGGGGCTGCACAGCCACAGGACGGCTGCTGCGACCTCGTCCGCTCGCCCCAGTCGGCCGATGGGCTGTTCCTTGATGATCCCCGCCATGGCCTCGGCCTGGTTCTCGACCATGTCGGCGACCATCGGGGTGCTGATGACGCCGGAGCACACGGCGTTGATGCGGATGCCCCGGGGCGCATATGTCGACGGTCATTTCGTTCGGCTCTGAACCACTTCTTGTGAGGCGGTGACACGGCGTCACAACCGGCTGGCGGGATGGCCGTTCGTGTGATTGCAGCGTTCTCGACGTTCCCCACGGCCTTCGCCCATCTGTCCTCCGCGGTGGTCGACGAGGTTAGAGCAGATGGCGGCGGGATAGTACTCACGGCACGGACGGTGACGCGCGAGGCGGCCTGTCCGGACTGCGGCGCCGTGTCCGCCCGTGTCCGTGGTGGCTATCGGCGGCGCCTTGCCGACCTCTCGGCGGCCGCACGTTCACGGGGTGCTCCACTCGCGCAGTGCCTTGAAAACGGAGTCGCTGTCGAACTCGTGGCCGCCGGTGCGGCCGCGGCGAGGTCGAGAATGCGCTGGGTGGTCGTCATCAGGCCAGTATGCCTTTGGGAAGATCGGCGGCACCCGGATCGGTGCGGAGCGCCGCAGCCGTCGCACGGCGCGCGAGAGCTGCGGCGGGCCAGGCCGGGATCCTTGCGGCGCTCTTTCTTCAGGGGCCGCTTGGACCTGTTCCTGGAGGGCCGTGAACTCCGGGCCGCGTCCGGTCAGACGACTCCCCGGTCCGGCGCCCCACACGTCGCGGCGTGCCGAATCAGGTCGGTGATGCGCCCGTCGGCGCGGAAGCTGTCGTCCCGAGATTGCGCGACCTCGGCGTACAGGTCGACCAGATGTGGCCCCGGCCGACACAGAGCAGCACGTCCGGGCGGGAGGCGAAGACGCATAGCTGGCGCGAGCGGCGAGAGGTGCTGGCTCAGTCATCCGCGCCGGGCACCGAGTCGCTCTGCCCACCTTCACTGCCGAGCCGGGCGGCCCCGACGAAGACCGGCTCAAGCTCCTCGCCAACTGGGCAGCCACCTCCGCCGACCACCCCAGCCCACCCGCCACCCGCAGCGGACGCCGGGACGGAAGCACCAACACGTGGGGGACGGCGCCCGCGGGGAGGGGGACTCCTCCTCGAACGCGGCGAGGACGGGCCGGTCCGCGGCCCGGGTGGGGCTGGTCTGTGGCGGGTTGGTCGAGGCAGTAGGAAGCCCTGCCCGTCCACCTCGGCGGGGGCAAACAGGTGGGGCCGCACCGGGAGGGTCTACCAGCGGATGGTCTGCGCTTCGGGAGTGATGTGGATGGTGCACTGCTCCAGCGGCGGCGTACCACTGGCGCGCCAGCGGCCGAGTTGGTCCTCGACGGCATCCCACAGCAGATCGGGGCCGTCCTGGCGGACGGTCCAGCGGCCGTCCTGTTGGTACAGGGAGGCCCAGGAGCCGGAGTCGACGTCGATCAGGACGTGTTGTTCTTGTCCGTCCTGCGTGAGCGTCAGGCGCTGAGCGTCTGGTACGGCGGCCTGTACGACGAAGCGCGTCGTCCAGTCGTCCAGGACGTCGGCGCCGATGATGGCTTCCCGCTCCACGCCCGTGCTGAGATCGGGCAGGAGACCGAGCGGGGGTGGCAGCTGTGGGCGGGCGAGCATGAAACTGACCTGCCCGCCCAGCAGCGGGCCGGACGCCGTGCCGTCGTCGTGGACCGTCAGCCGCGCCAGCTCCGACGCTGCGAGCCAGCCGCCGACGGTCGCCAGGATGATGCCGCCGGGCCGCGTCTGCTCGATCCACGCTGCGGGCAGCGTGCGCACCCCGCACGTGGCGATCACCCTGTCGTACGGTGCGCCCTCCTCGTAGCCGAGCAGGCCGTCACCGGTGACGAGGGTGGGATACATGCCGAGCCGGGCAAGGACGGTGCGTGCCCGAGAGGCCACGTCCTGGTCGTACTCGATGGAGGTGACACGTTCCTCGCCGAGGCGCGCGCACAGCAGCGCAGTGGAGTAGCCGGTGCCGGTGCCGATCTCCAGTACCCGTACATCCGGCTCGACTTGGAGGGCTTCCAGCATCCGCAGGACGAGGGAGGGCAGGGTGCTGGAGCTCGTTGGCTGGCGCATGATCTGTCCCCGGATGTCCGCGGGCGCGATCGTTCCGGCGATCTGGGTCACCAGTGACTCGTCCGTGTAGCAGGCCTTGAGCCATCCCGGGCCGTCGTTCAGGACCGGCGCCCACGCCGCCGGCACGGCGCGCTCGATGCGGCGGAAGAACCCGCCGCGCAGGAACTCGTGCCGGGGGACGGTCTCGGCCGCGCGTTTCCACGGTTCGGTGCGCAGGCTGCCATGGGCAGTCAGGGTGTCGATGAGCTGCTTGTGCAGCAGGGCCTGATCGGTCACTTCGTCCTCTCCAACAGGTCTGCCAGGGCGGCGAGCATCGGCAGGCCGGTCTCGGTTTCCAGCCAGTACCACTGGCCGGAGGGGTTGCACTCCAGGAACCACCATCGCCCGTCGTCGCCGACGCAGAAGTCGAAAGCGCCGAAGAGGAGCCCGAAGCGGTCCATGTAGCGGTGAAGGGCCGGTTCGATGCTTGGAGGCGGAGCGACCGGGGTGTAGGTCAGCCGGCTGTAGTCGGTGCGCCAGTCCAGAAGGTCTGAGTCGATGCGGACGCAGAAGACGCGGGAGCCGATGACGGTCACGCGCACGTCGGCCGTCTTGGGCACACGCTGCTGGAACAGATGCGCCGTACCGGCCGCGCGGTCGTCGATGTCCTCGGGTGTCACCTCGGCGACCTTCACGACGCAGGCGGCACCGTCGACCAGGTAGACGGGGTTCCACAGCGGCTTGTAGACGATCGGGGCGTGCCGCTTGATGAAGGCGCGGGCCGCGTCCGGGCTGGAGGTGATGAGCGTGGGCGGCACGTCGAACCCGGCAGCGGCGGCCGCGGCCAGCCCGGACGGTTTGAACTCGGCGTCGCCGATGCGGTGCGGGTGGTTGACGTACAGGCAGCCGGGCAGGGAGGCCAGCACCCCGCCGAGCCCGTACCGGGCCTGGGTGAGGGCGAACCGTGCGTCGTACTCGCTCAGGTGCGGGAAGGCGAACCCTGTGGGTCGCCGGTAGTAGAGGGAGCGGACGGCTGCCAGGTCGGCGGTGCGGGACGAGGTGTGAATGAGCCCCTTCACGCCGTGCGAGGTGATCTCGGCCTCCACCGACAGTGATGCGGGAAAGTCCCCGGAGTCGAACCGCACGACCGGGACGCCCCGGTCGTGCAGCTCGCGTATCACCACGTCGGCGGTGGGGTCGTACAGACTGGTGACGACCAGCACCGGACGCGAGTCATTCACTGGTCGCTGTCGCTGCCCTGGTCGGAGTCGGTGTTGCCCTGGCCCTGCCCGTCGGGGCTGGTGCCCGTGGCCGGGGCGGTGCCGGTGCTGGTGCCGTGCCCGGGCGCCTCCATGACGTGCCCGGAGGCGTCGAAGAACACGGCGGTCTGGGTGGCCGGGTCCAGCATGACGCGCGCGTAGTCCGGCGCCATGGTCGGGTACGGGGCCATGCGGCCAACGCCCCAAGGAACATGGGTGGCGAAGCCCTGCGGGACCGCGGGGCTGGTGGGCATGCGGTCGGCGTGGACGAACAT
This sequence comes from Streptomyces sp. NPDC052107, assembly GCF_040680215.1. Classification (NCBI taxonomy): domain Bacteria; kingdom Bacillati; phylum Actinomycetota; class Actinomycetes; order Kitasatosporales; family Streptomycetaceae; genus Streptomyces; species Streptomyces sp. NPDC052107. Next base: position 2,606 of record NZ_JBFAWG010000132.1, on the reverse strand, counting down.
CTCGTCTCCTTCGTGTCGAAAGTGGTGGGCCCGCCCAGGTAGCGGGCGTGGACTGTGCGGCCGGCGCTGGGGCCAGTCAGCGGGGTGACCCCAGCGCCGGCACTTCCGCCCGTGCCGACTGCCTGGTCAGGAGCGGGCGGAGCTTGTGAGCGGCCGTGGTGGCGCCGCTTGTTCGTGCAGCGTGAGGAGTGAGCGGGTCAGGGATGCCAGATCGTCCAGGCGGTCAGCCCGACGCGACTCGGTGACGGTGACGCCGAGGGCGCTGTGCGTGCGGCGCACGACGTGCTCCGCGGTATGCCACCACTCGCCGCGCATGTGCGGCATCTGGCCCTCGACCTCGGGCAGGAGCAGCGCGGCGTGCCCGCGCAGCAGCCCCGCCAGATGTGCCCGCCGCTCCTGCGGCAGGTGCCCGGTGGCCAGCAGCACCGTGTTGTAGCTCTGGCGGATCAGGCCAGCGTCGACGGGTGCCGCCTGGAGGTCATTGGATGCGTCGTGCGTGTTCACTGGCACGTCCCGGCAAGGGCGAGGTGGCACCAGGTGGTGGCCCCCTCATCGCTCGTTCCCCATGTGCCGCCGTGCGCGTCGGCAAGGTGGTCAACGAGGAACAGGCCGCGGCCGCGCTCGGCGTCGCTGGCGGCGTCGCTGTCGGCGTTGTGCACCGTGAAATCGCCGGGCGTCTCGTCGTGCACGGCGATGTGCAGGAAGCCGTCACGGATCGCGAGAGTGAGGGTGACCTGTGATCCGCTGCTGTGCACGATCGCGTTGGTGACCAGCTCGGACACGATGAGCGTGGCGTCATCGACCAGGTCCGGCTGGCCGCAGCAGCGCAGCCAGGCCGCGGTGACCCGGCGGGCCATCTGCACGCGGCGGGCGTCCGGTTCGGCGACGTCTCGCCTGTTGCTGCCGGGGGAGACGCAGAAGCACACGCTCATCAGGTCTTCGGCCACGCGGAGGCGCCCACGCTCTATGCAGGGCCCGCCGGTTGGCGTCGCCGAGCCAGTTCTCAAGGGTGGTGCGCTCGTCACCGCTGCTCCCAAGGCCGAGATCAGTCGCTTTACTCGTAAGAGGTAATCGCGCGGTCACCGTCTGCGGGTACCGTGGGCGGTAGGTGCGACCGTGAACACCGTGAACGCCATGGAGCTGTCGGGAGTTGAGACATGGCCACGAGGAAGCGCACGCCCAATCCAGCCTTGGACAGGCTGCTTGAGCAGGCACGTTGGACGCGCACGCAGTTGGCGCAGCAAGTCAACCGGCTCGGCCCGCAGGCCGGACTGCAACTGACGTACGACCGGACGGCCGTCGCGCACTGGATCGCTGGTACGCCGCCGAAACCCGAGGTCAGGCCTTTGATCCTTGAAGCGCTGTCCGCCCGGTTAGGGCGACCGGTCACTCACACGGAAGCCGGGCTTCAGCCCGCCCGTCCCGGAGCCGGATGCGAACCAGTCGACACTGTGGAGGAGTTGATCGACCTCGGAAGGGCGGATATGGATCCATCCCGTCGCGGTGTCCTGGCCGCGACTTTGTTCTCTGCCGCGCTGACGGTGCCCGCGTTCAGCAGCAGCGCCCGGGCCGCCGACGACCCGGTCACCCCGGGCAAGGCCACCACCCGGATCGGCACCTCCCAGGTCGCTTCGGTGCGCTCAATGACGGAGCGGATCGCCGACATCCTGGACGAGTTCGGCGCCGGCCACGCCCGCCCCATGGCGGCGGCGTTCCTCGTCAACACGGTCGGCCCGTGGCTCAGGGCGCAGGCCTCCGAGCCGGTGAAGCAGGACATGCTCGCCGCCGCGTCCGACCTGACCTACCTGACGGGTTGGATGGCCATGTACGAGAAAGCCCACGGCCTGGGGCAGACGTATTACACGACGGCGCTGAAGCTCGCCGACGAGGCGGGTGACCATCTCACCTACTGCCGGACGCTGCGTGGCATGTCCCTCCAGGCGTCGAACCTGCGGCACGGCCGGATGGCACTTCAGTTGGCGGACTCGGCGGCCGAGGCGGCACCGTCGGCCGGCCCCCGCCTGGTGGCATTCCTGCGGGGACAGCAGGCACACGCGGCCTCCATAGTCGGGGACCGGCGCCAGGCACATACACGGCTGCGCGAGGCCGAGGCGGCGCTGGCGAAAGCCGACAACCGACGTGATGCGATCGGCGGTTACGACCAGACCGCCTACCTCTTCCACGTCTCCCACGTGCTGATGGAAGAGGGCGACCTGCCGGGCAGCATCGGGGCGATGAAGCAGTCGATCCGCGTGCAACCCGCGCAGGAGCGGCAGGGCCGCGTCCACGCATACGCGGTCCTCGCGCAGCGCCAACTGCGGTACGGGCACGTGGAGGCCGCATGCGAGTCGTGGGCTCGGTTCCTGGATGAGTACGAGCACGTCTCATCCGTCCGCGGCGACGACCACTTTGCCACGATGCGCACGGACCTGGCGCCGTACGCGAAGACGCGCGCGGTCAAGGAGCTCGCTGGGCGGGTCCGGCAGGTGGCTGCAGCCAAGGCCTGAAAATGGGCTCTCCTGCCGTATGTGTGGGTGCCCTGAGCTGCCCCGATACGGGAAACACGCCGTCTCCTGTGATCCTTGAGGTGTCTAGGCTCAAGTTGG
>NZ_JBFAWG010000131.1:0-13978 GCF_040680215.1 Streptomyces sp. NPDC052107 | reverse complement strand
CGGGTGTATCCCGAGACGCTTCGCAGCCTTGGACAACCGCAGCAACTCCATGCACAGAACTATACGAGCACAACACCCGGGATAGCTAACGAAGTAGTTGAGCCTGCTGCCGCCCGCAGCCGGGTGCAAGAGGCCGCGCACTGGCGCCGCAGGCCCTCCCCCGTTCCTCTGCCGCCACAGCAGCTTTGGCCCAAAAGGACGGCGTGTTCGACACCCGGCCGAACTCTGTCCGCGGCTGGCCGGACCGCTGCGCGGGCCGGCCGATCAGAGGCTGTTGGGCGGGCTCGGTAAGCCAGGCAGAGGTGCCGGTTGTGGCGGTGCATGGGCCGTTTCGGGCTGTGGAGCGGGGCTGCGCCGGGAAGCCTGCGCTGTTTCACGGCCTGGTGCGGGGCGGGCTGAGCAGGTGGTCGCCGGGCCATAGGGAACCGGCTGCCTCGGCCCAGGCGAGGTGGTGGCGTACCTGGTTGAGGACTGCCTCGCGCTCTGGCGGGCCGTAGGAGGTGCATTCCTGGGTGGCTGGGTCGACGACGCGGACGGTGCTGTCGGGGCCGCTGCACAGCAGGGCTCGCTCGATGGGTGCAAGGCCCAGGCTGAGTGCGGCGCAGCCTTGGTTGCGGATGAGGCGGACGAGGTCGGCCACCACCGCCTCCCAGTCGCCGACCTCGCCCCAGTGGGCGCCGCCGCCCAGTTCGTGGGTGAGGGTGGCCAGCGGCACGATCTCGCCCGGTCGGCGGCCTGTCGCCAGCTGCTGGTGGATGCGCATGCCGTCGGGCTGTGTGATGTGGGGGTGGAGCAGGCAGGCCGCGGCGACGACGGAGGTGTTGATCTCCTGGACGGGCAGCGGGTAGTACGGTTCGTGCGCGAACAGCAGATACAGGGACATGCCCGCCGGCTGGTGGCCGTCTGGCACGCGCTCGTGCTCTGCCGGGAGCATGGGCTTGCTCGGCTCGTTCATGCGCTTCTTCCTTCCGCAGAGCGGGTCGATGCGGTGGTGCACGTGGTGCAGCGGCCGTCGCCGCCGGGGTGGGCGCGGCGGGGTGTCGGGCCGGGGCAGGTGCGGCAGGGCGGCCAGCCGAGGCAGGCCGGGCAGAGGTCCTCGCCGGGGGCGGGAGCGCCGCAGCCGGCGCATTCGACGAGGGCCCGGTAGGTCAGGGCCTCGGTCACGGTGCGGGCGGCCGCCGTCGTCGACCGGTGGGTGGCCGTGAGCGATGGCGGCTCGTCGCTGGGAGCCGCCTTTGGGTGGCCAGCCGCGGCAGTGGGTGGCGGGTAGGCCTGGGCGGCGCGCAGGCGGGCGGCGATGATCGCCCCGACCGAGGTACGCACCGGGTTCGGCAAGGGCCGATCGGTGATGACGCGGCGCAGATGCTCGGTGCTCCAGCCGGCGTCCAGCATCACGGTGACCACACGGCCCTGGTCGGTCAGGGCCTTCCCGGTCAGCAGCAGCTCAGGGCGCAAGGCTCCGATCTCGAGCAGGAGCCGGATCCCTGGGTGCATCGCATCCGCCGCCGGCGTGTCCGGCAGGGGCGTCGGCGTGTCCGGCTGGTCCGTCCGTTCAGGTGCTCGCGCGGCTTCGCTTGGGCCGCACGGACGGAGGGGGCTGGTGTTCTGCTTGTTGGTCTTCTGATCGTTGGTGTTCTTAGGGGGCCGATGAACCGACGTCGGGTTATCCACCGGTGGAAAACCCGACATCGGTTGCGACCTGCTGCTTCGCAGGCTGGGCAGGTCGGTGATGACGTACGCGGCCGCACCGAGGGTGCCATCCGGGTTGCGCTGGCGTTCCCTCAGCAGGAAGCCGTGCTTCTCCAACTCCTTGAGCCCGCTCTTCACAGTGGCCTCGCCGTCGCGGCCGCGGCGCGCCAGGTCGGTGACGGTCATCCGCCAGCCGTCCCTGTGCGTGCTGATGAGTCCGAACAGCCCCTTCGCCTTGAAGGACAGCCTGGAGTCCCGGAACAAGCCGTTGGCGATCTGGGTGAACTGGTCCGCCCCCATCACCCCGCGCCGGATCCCCGCCCCGCAGCCGCGCCCCGCCCCGCCGGCCGGAACGGAGGCAAACGCCACACCGGCCGCCTGCACGAGGCCGGCGTCCATGGCCGCCGGTCGGTCCGTGATCGAGTAGACGATCTCTGCGAGCGTCCCGGTCTCGTGCCGGAGCTGCTCGCGAAGGAGGTAACCGTGCCTTTGCAGTTCGCTCAGGCCGGCTCGTACGGCGTCCCGCCCGTCGGGCCCGGCTCTGGCGAGGTCGGCGACCGTCACCTGCCAGCCGGTGACGTGGGTGCTGATGTAGCCGAACAAGCCCTTCGCTTTGAAGGACAACCTGCTGTCCCGGAACAAGCCGTTGGCGATCTGGGTGAACTGGTCCGCCGCCATCGCCCCGCGCCGGATCCCTGCCCCGAAGCGGCTCATCGCGATTGCTCGCGCATCATGAGCGAGCCGCCCCTGAGGCCTGGGGCGAGCGGGCGGGCGTGCGGTGGCCGGGGGCGCTGAGTTAAGGAGGCGTGCGCGCGGTCCATGCCGTCAGCTCATCCGGCACCCCCGACCAGGCTGACGACCATGAGCCCCGACCACCTGTCACGATCCGGCAACGCAGCCGTCTAGCTGCCGTGGTCGGGCCCATGGTCGGCCCGACCACGGGTGTCCCCCGGCGTTCCGGATGGATTAACGAGGCCCGGGGTCCTGCACAGTCGGCGTGTGCAGTCGAGTGCGCACCACGGGAGGCGCCGGCGGCCCCGGGGGGCTGCGCACCGGCAAGATGCAATGCGAGTGGCTACCCCCGCAAGGCACCCGGGGGCGGCGCGGCGACCTCGTGCGGCGTGGGTCTGAGCAGCGCGACGGACTCGACAAGCACCGCGCCTCCACCGAGGCCAGCATCCTCGTGTACCTGCCCATCGACTGCGACGCGTGCGAGGTCGTCGGCCACTGCGCGTTCCTCCCGCCGTTTTCCGCCTTCCCTGCCGTGCGCACCTCGAGCGGACCGCGTTCTGGGACACCTACGGCCCGCGTGACGCGTCCTCGGCCGGCGCCTGGCGCGCACTCGTGTACGAGGCGCGCCATCTGGGCGCGATCCGGCTGGAGCGGCAGCGCTTGGGCAACGTCGAGGGTGTAAGCGAGAGTTACGTCTCGCTGGGGAAGATCGTCACCGTGCTTGCCTGATCAGGCTGGAGATGCGCGGCTCGACGTGGATGCGCTGCTGCAGGAACGCGGCGGCCCGCTCTTCCATCGCGGCCGCGCTGTCGCCGGTGACCACGACGCTGCCCAGCCGGTGAGCGTTGGCTCCAGGCTGATAGATCGGGCTGCCGAGCGGCGCCCCCCGGGTGCAAGTGTCGGCAGACGATCGTTGCCGACACTCAGGCAAGGTGGCAGAGGTGCCTGCTAGAAGTGGTCGGGCAGCCAGGGCTCGAACTGTGCCGTGCTGCGGATGAGGGTCCCGAGCGCCTTCTCCGATACGGCGTGGACTCCGGCCATGCGGGCCGAGGTGGTGGACCGGTACCCGCCGGCGTACCAGACCGCGAGCTGGCGCCGTGTGAAGGTCACTTGGCCCTCGATGTGGGTGTGCATGATCTCGGCCGCTCCGGCCGTGATCTGAAGCATCCATCGGCCCCACCCGCCGGTCTCGTTCTCGATCTCGATCGGTACGGCGGTGCTGAGGTCGCCCGGCCAGCCGCGGAGTCGGATGGCCTCGGGGATGTCGAGGATGCGGAGCATCCAGGGGTGCCAGGCTTCGGCGGTGGTGCGGTGGTGGCGGAGTCCGTGAAGGAGGGTGGGGTAAGGGGGGAGGGCGCCGCGTCGGAAGGTGATGGTGCGGGCGCGGGTGTTGTGGCGGCCGAGGAAGGCGAGCATGGCGGCGGCGGCGGGCTGGCTGGCGGCCCAGAAGTCGTGGACGGTCAGGCTCATGCCGTGGCGCTCGTGCCGTTTGGTGGTGAGGCTGAGCAGGCCGGCGGTGGGGTGGCCGGGCCGGGCGAAGCGGTAGGTGGTGAGGTTGCTCTTGTCCTGCTTCCACCGGGTCCACCAGGTGGGCCGGTGGATGGGGCCGTTCCATTGGCGGGCGAGGTCGCGTTGGAGGGCTTCGGCTTCGTCGGTGAGTCCGTACTCGGCCTGGAAGTCCTCACTGGTGAAGGAGTGCTTGAGGTCGTCGGTGGCCACTGCCCAGGCGAAGACGTCGGTGGGTGCTTCCCATCCGAGGTGGCGGGCGTAGCCGGTGGAGGAGGTCACGATCGCGGAGACCACCGCTCCGCGATCGATCAGGGGGCGCAGTCGTTCGGTTGCCATGTCGGTGGCCAGGTGGTCGCCGCGTTCCTCGGGGGCCACGCAGCCGTCGCCGAGGCAGGCGCTGGGGACGGGAGCGCCGCCGAAGTACTGGTCGACGAGGAGGCCGAGGCCGCCGGCGACGACCCGGCCTCCAAGGACGGCGACTTGGAGGTCGGCGTGTTCGCGCAGGTGGCTGATGTCTCCGATCGGGTGGCCGTAGGCGCGGGTGGCGAGCTGGTCGTATTGCTCCCAAAGGCTGTCATCGGCTGGGGCGAAGGTCAGTTGCTGGTTCATGGTCCGCCTTCAGTAGTGGGTGGCGTCGCGGGCGGCGTCGGCGTCCAGGGGCATGAGGAAGGTGCGGGTGAAGGCCAGGACGCTGGTGCCCGCCTGGTTGTGGGCGGTGGTGTGGCACGTGATGACCCCGGTGTCGGGACGGGTCTCGGAGGCCCGGCGGGTGAGGATCTTCGTTGCGGCGTACAGGGTGTCGCCGATGTGGACGGGTGCGGTGAAGCGCACCTGGTCAACGGCGAGGTTGCCGATGGTCAGGCCGCTGATGCTGCGGACGGTCATGCCGGCCACGAGGTTGAGGGTCACGCCGGAGCAGACCAGGATGCGGCCCCACTGGGTCTGGCTGCTGTAGTGGGCATCGGTGTGGATGGGGGCGACGTTGCCGCTCAGGGCGGCGCCGAGGAGGTTGTCGAGTTCGGTGACGGTCCGGCCGGGCCGGTGCTCGATGATCAGGCCGGGGGCGAGTTCGGGGTAGGAGAGGCCGACGCTCTCGCGGATCCGGTCCTCGCCGATCTGGCGGTAGCCGTGGGGCAGGGCGGTGGTCATGACGTACGGTCCGCTTCGGCGACGAGGGCGCGGGCGGCGTTGAAGAAGGGGGTGCCGCGCATCTGCCCGTCGACGGTGGTCACCGTTCCGCCGCTCGCGTCGGCGGCTGCGACGATGGCGCGGGCCTGGGCGATTTCCTCGGCGGTGGGTGTGAATACGTCGTTGATCACCTGCACGTGGCGGGGATGGACGCAGCCTTTGCCGTAGAAGCCCAGTTCCTTGGCCCTCTCGGCGTCGCGGCGCAGAATGCCGGGATCATCGAGTTCCCAGGTGGGGGCGTCGATCGCGGGGATGTTCGCGGCGGTGGCCGCGTTGATGAGGGCCGAGCGGGCGTAGTGGAGGGCGTTCCAGCCCAGGCCGCAGCGGACGGAGGCTGCGTAGTCGGCTGAACCGAAGATGACGCCGCCGAGCCGGGGCGCGCGCATGATCGCGGGGAGGATGTCGAAGGCCCGGGGGCTTTCGATCAGCGCCCAGATGTCGGGGGTGTAGTCGTCGGCGTCGAGGGCTGCGGCGACGAGTTCGATGTCGCGGGGGGATTCCACCTTGGGGACCACGATGAGGTCGGGCCGGGCGGTGTAGGCGGCGAGGGCGAGGAGGTCCTTGATGCCGTCGATCGTCGTGAGGCTGTTCATGCGGATGCCGAGGGTGCAGGGCGGGTCGGGGAGGGCGAAGAACGCTTCGGAGGCGGTGCGGGCGGTCTGCTTGTCGGGGAGGGCGACGGAGTCCTCGATGTCGACGACGGCGACCGCGGCGCCGGCCTTCTGCGCGCTGGCGAAGCGGTCCCCGTGCAGACCGGGGGTGATGATCCAGGCCCGTCCGGGCCGGAGGCTGGTGCTCGTCATGGGGTGGTCACCTTCCGCTGCGCTTGGTGGTGATGAGGAGGTCGAGCTGGCCGAGGGTGGCAGCGTCCTTGATGTCGCTGTCGCTGATGTCGATGCCGTAGCGGTCGGCGAGGAGGACGGACAGTTCGACGACGGCGAGGGAGTCGAATCCGGCGTGGTCGAGGCTGGCGTCGTCGGTGAGCCGGTCGGCGGGCAGCTTGAGGTCGTGGATGAGGATGTTGGTGAGGTCACCGGTCATGTCCGGCTCCTTCCGGTAGGGCGGGTGAGCGGGAGGTCGGGCCAGGTGAACGTCACGGCGCCCCAGGTCAGTCCGGCGCCGAACGCGGTGAGCAGGGTGCGGTGTCCGGGCTTGAGGCGGCCGTCGGCGGTGGCGTCGGCAAGGAGCAGGGGGATGGACGCGGCACCGGTGTTCCCGACCTCGCCCACGTTGCCGAGCTGACGGCCGTCGGGGATGCCGAGCTGGCGGGCGACGAATGCGGTGATGCGGCTGTTGGCCTGGTGCGGGGCGAGGCGGTCGACGTCCGTGAGTTCCCATCCCATGGCGGTGGCAGCCTGGCGGGAGGCGGTGGTCATGCGGTCGACGGCGTGCCGGAAGACGTCAGATCCGTCCATGTGCAGGGTGCCGGGGCGCAAGGCCTGGATCAGGTCGGCGCCCGTGCCGTCGCTGCCCAGCACCGCCGGCCCGAGCGCCCCGGCCTCGTCCGCGCTGCCGCGGCGCAGCACCACGGCTCCGGCGCCGTCGCCGAACAGCGGGACGGTGGTGCGGTCTTCGGGGTCGGGAAGGGTGGCGAGTCGGTCGGCGCCAACGACCAGGGCGGTGCGTGCGGTGCCGGTGGCGATGAGCCCGGCCGCGGTGGCGAGGGCGTAGAGGAAGCCGGTGCAGCCGGCCGCGAGGTCGTAGGCGGGGATGCCGGTCAGCCCGAGCCGGGTGGCGACGGCGGGGGCGGTGGCCGGACAGCAGCGGTCCGGGGTGGTCGTGGCCACCACCAGGGCCTCTACCGTGACCGGTTCGCCGTCGGCGAGGGCCTGGGCTGCGGCTCGGACCGCGAGGTCGGTCGTGGACAGGTCCGCCCCGGCGACATGCCGCTGGGTGATGCCGGTCCGCGAGCGGATCCACTCGTCTGTGGTGTCCAGACGTGCGGTCAGGTCGTGGTTCGAGACGGTGTGCGGGGGCCGTGCTGCACCGACTTTGCAGACGACGGCCGCCCGCTCCGTCGGCGGGGGTGCGGCGGTCATCGGCTGGCCGCCTTGAGCTGATGGGCGACATCGCCAATCAAGTCTTCCTGCCCGGCGACGACCTGCCGCTCACCGAGGGCGAGAAACAAATCGACCGGGTCGACGCCTTCGGCCCGGGCGGTCTCCAGGACCGGCCGCTTGAAGCCGGAGAACACCCCGGCGAGCCCACTGGCCACGGCGATCGAGTCGATGGACGGCGGGGCCTTCATCAGACGGTCGGCGGCAACGTCGGCGGCGGCCAGTACCTTACGCAGGCCGATCCCGGTCTCGACGCCGCGGCGTTCGAGGACGGCCACGAGGACTTCGAGCTGGGCGTTGCCGGCCCCGGCGCCAAACCCGCGGGCAGTCGCGTCGATGACAGACGCCCCGGCGTCCACGGCGGCAAGGCTGTTCGCCACGGCTAGGCCCAGGTTGTTATGTCCGTGGAAGATGACTGGCACGGCGACGGCTGTGGCGATGGCGTGCACGCGCTCGGTGACGTCGGCCGGGAGGTAGTGGCCGGCGGAGTCCATGATGCCGACGGCCTGGGCGCCGAACTTCACCATCAGGGCGCACTGTTCGGCGAGTTCGCCGGGGCCGGTCATGTGGCTCATGAGCAGGACGCCCTGGGCTTCGGCCCCCAGGTCGCGGACGACGCCGAGGTGGCGTTCGGTCACGTCGGCCTCCGTGCAGTGCGCGGCAATCCGTACGACGTCGGCGCCGTGGTGGACGGCGGCCGCCAGGTCGTGGGAGGTGCCCCAGCCGGGGGCCATGAAGACGCCCATCCGCGAGGAGGTGAGGGTCTCGCGGACGGTGGTGAGCATCGTGGCGTCGTCGAGCCTGGCGCGGCCGATTTGGAGGCTGGAGGCGCCCAGCCCGTTGCCGTGGCCGATCTCCACCACTGGCACTCCGGCAGCGTTCGCGGCGGTGGCGTAGGCGCGGAGCTGGTCGGCGTCGAGTTGGTGGCCGACCGCGTGTTGGCCGTCGCGCAGGGTCGGGTCGTGTAGGCGGACCCGGGGCCGCTGGTGGGCGGATGTGTCCATGGACGCGGTTCCCTTCATCGGGAGGAGGTGGCTAACTGCTCGGCGAGCAGGACGGCGGCGGCGTTGATGAGGTCGACGCTTCCGGCGTGGCGGGGCAGGCGGCCGCCGGAAGCGGTCACCTCCACCGCGACCGAGATCCGGCCCGGGTCCACGGCGAGCGAGGTCACCTTGAACCCGGGCGTGTAGGCGCGCACGGCCTGGGCAGCGGCCGCGATGCTCGTACGGACCGGTGCGGGGCGGATGCCGTCCGCGAGGACGCTCATGGCCACCCGGAACGGCGGGGCAGGCCGGGCGGGGCTGAGGTTGACCATCACCTTCGCCTCCCGAGTGCCGGTGAAGGTCCGGATCGCGGCGGAGGTGGTGGCGATGTACTGGTCGAGGTTCAGGCGGGTGGCCCGCCCGGCGCTCGCGCTCGCCCCGGTGCAAACCACCTCGATGTAGGTGGGGGTGCACCGCTTGGCGATGGCGTTCAGGACCGGGATGGCCGCCTGCCCGCCACAGCTGACGAGGTTCATGTGGCGGTGGGATGCCGCCCGGTGATTGTTGACGCCCGGGACGATGACCGTGCCGAGTCCCGTGGGCGTCAAGTCGATCAGGGTGGTGCCGGTCGGGCGCAGCGCCGCCCAGTGCTCGGCGTGGCTGTCGGCATTGGTGGCGTCGAAGACCACATCGAAGGGGCCGGCCTCCACCACGGCGCGGATCCCGCCGGCGGTGGTCGGGTGGCCCATCTCGGCCACCCGGCGCAGGCCCAGGCCGTCCGGGTCGCGGCCTGCCACCAAAGCCAGTTCCAGCTTCGCCGACCGGCGGATCTTGTCGGCGAGGTCGATCCCTATCAGGCCCGCGCCGAGTACCGCGACACACAGACGCTGTTCATCAGCAGCCATCGGCCGCTCCTTCGTTCAAGGGAGAGGGGTGCATGAGGTGTGCGGGGCCGGCGGCTAGCGCACGTGCAGCTCGACCGGCGGAAGATGCAGCGAGCAGACGCACACCGTGCTCCGGGCCTCCAGCGGGAGGCTGGCGTGCACGGCCCCGGCCAAGACCAGCTGCCCGGCACGCAGGCCGTCGCCGAAGCGGTGGAGCCGTCCGGCGAGCCAGGACAGGGCACGCAGCGGGTCACCGAGGACGGCTCGCCCTTCCCCGCTGGCGACGGCGTTACGGTCAACGCTGACGACCAGCCGCTCGGCGGCCAGGTCCATGTCCGTGCTCAGCGGCACCATGGGCCCGGTGACGACCCGAGCGCAGGACGCGTTGTCGGCGATGCTGTCCGCGACCGTGATGCGCCAGCTGGTGAACCGGGTGTCGATCACCTCCAGGGCAAGGAACACCTCCTTCACTGCCGCCCGTGCCTCCTCCAGATCCACGTTCGCGCCCACCAGGTCGCAGCCGAGCCGGAACGCGATCTCGGCCTCCACCCGTGGCTGCATCAGCACGGGCCGGGCCAGGGTGCTGCCGGTGGGCAGCACCATGTCGTCCAGCAGGACGCCCGAGTCCGGCTCGTCGACGCCCATCTGCTCCTGCATGGCCTGAGAAGTCACACCAGCCTTGTGACCGACGACGCGGGCGCCACCCGCGATCCGACGAGCCACCGCTGCCCCCTGCACCCGGTAGGCGGTTTCCAACGGCAGCCCAGGCCGCCGGACGGTCAGCGCGTCAATCGGGACGCGCTCGTACTCCGCCGCCAGCAGAGCCGACGCCATAGCGGCGATCCAGCGGTCATCCTGCGCATCCATGACGATTCCTCCTCGGGGCATGGGGCATCACATGTCCGTTCGCAGACGTGGGCACGAAGCCAGGGCGGCACTGGTACCAGCCACCGGGCTCAGGCCTGATGAAGAGTCAACCGGCGGGCTCTCCACAGCGGTACGGTGACGGGCAGGCCAAGCGGTATATCGCGTATATACGGGGCAGGTACTCATGACCACGCGCACGCCGAACATCCAGCTCAGCGCCCTAGTCGCCGAATCCGGCCTCACCTACGAGGCGCTGGCCAAGGCAGTCTGCGCGGTCGCCGCCGAATGCGGCGCACGCTTACGCACGAACAAGTCCAACGTCGAGCACTGGATCAGCGGATCCGTGCCCCGCGGCGACACACCCCGCTACCTCGCGGTCGCGCTGTCCCGACGCCTCGGCCGCCTCCTGACCCCCGCCGACCTCGGCCTGCCCTCCCCAGCAGAAGCCGAGAATGACACCATCGGACTGTCCCTCGGGAGCGACCCGCTGGACGCCCTGCTGCCGATGTGGAGGTACGAGTTGGACCGCCGCCACTTCCTGACGGCCTCCGCCTACTCCGTGGCAGCCGCAGCCTTACCCCTGACCCGCGTCCAGGACATCGCCGCCCGCACTGCCGCCGCCCGCACCGGCCATACCATCGGCATGGCCGAAGTCGCCGCCGTGCGCGACATGATCCACGCGTTCTCCGAGATGGACGAACGCCACGGCGGACAACACGGCCGCAGCGCCCTGGTCACCTACCTCCGCGACGACGTCGCCCCGCTGTGCCGGGCCCGGTTCCGAAACGACGAAGTCCGCCAGCAGATGCTCTCCGCCGCCAGCCGAGGCGTCCACCTGCTGGGCTGGAAAAGCTACGACGCAGGTCAGCAGGGACTCGCCCAGCGCTACTACCTCCAGTCCTACGCCCTGGCCGCCGAATCCGGCCTGCGCGGACACGACGGATTCGTGATGCGCACCATGGCCATGCAGGGCCTCAGACTCCACCGCCCCGAGCACTGCCTCGGCTTGGCCGAGACCGGCCTGAACCGGGCCAAGGGACGGGTCGATGCCCAGACCGAAGCCCTCTTCCGCGTCGTTCACGCCCACACCCTGGCCAAGAGCGGCAAGCGCCGCGCTGCCCTCGCCGAGGCCGAACACGCCCGCACCCTGCTGACCAGCGCCCCCGGGGACGAGGTGCCGTTCTGGGCGCTGGCCTGGGGCCCACCGGCCGCATCGGTGTACTCCCGCACCGCAAAGGTCCACGAGACCCTAGGAGACCATCGGGCGGCTGCCGAGCAGTACGCGCTGGCCGCCACGGCCCGCCCGGCAGACACCTACGCGCGCATCGTCGCCCTGGACCTGGTCGCGGGCGCGGAGATGCACCTCAAGCGCGGCAGCATTGAGCAGGCGTGCGCCACTTGGCACCGGGCCATCGACCACATGAGCGGCGTCCGTTCCGTCCGCACCCGAAAGGCCATCTCCCGCATGCGCAGCGACCTCGCACGCTTCCGGGCCCGTGGCCTGCGGTGCGTGGCCGAGCTCGACGAACGTGGACGCGACTTCCTCGCCAGCGCCTGACCTCAGCGGCACCCGGCAAAGCGGCGGACGATCGGCTCCAGGTAGTCCGCGTGCGGACCGGCCAGACGGGCCAGTTCATCCGGTGAGCGCACCAGGGCGATGTCGTCGAGTTCAGGTTCGCGTCCCTGGACGCGCTCGGCTTCCGCAGCAGCGGTGAAGTCCGCGCGCAGCATGGCCTCGGGCAGGGGCGGGGCGAGGTAGGTCAGGCCGATACTGCCGTTCTCGCCGCGGGTGACGACCCACAGCTTCAGGTCCTCGGCGGTCGTACCGATCCCCAACTCCTCGGCGAGCTCTCGCGCGGCCTGGCCGGCCAGCGCCGATTCGTCCAGTACCTGCCCGTCCTGGGGAGGCTCCACAGACCCCCCGGGCAGCTGCCAGCGGCCCGGGGCGGCCGTAGAGGGCGACATCCTCGCTGCCAGCACACGGCCGTCGTCCGTCGGCTGGACGACGTTCACGAACAACGAGGGCAGCGCGGTGGCGCCGGGAACGCGACGCAAGGCGTAATGCCGGTAGGTCACACGCACCCAGGACAGACGCAGGACCCGCGGGCCAGTCCACTCCAGTCCCCCACACGCCACCACAGGCCCATCGAAGAGAGTGGGGTTGGCCCGGACTGCCATGTCCCACACCCGGTCTCGGGCCTCAGCGTCCTGGGAGGCCAGCGGCGGCTCCGCACCTTCGGTCAACAGGAGCCGTTCAACGTCGAAGAGGTCAATGTCCACCGGGGGCAGCGTCTCGGTCACCGGCCCATCGTAGAACCGGCTCCAGACCGCCAGCTTGACATCGACTCTCCACGTCGACCAGCAGTTACCGGCTGCCCGGACGCGGCGGACAGGATCTCGTCCACGAGCCCATCGGCCGCGTCCGGACGGCCGTACGAACGCGCCCGCGGTAAGCGAACTGAGTTGCCTTTCAAGAGCGAGCCGGTCGGCTGCTCAACGAGCAGCACGCTCGCGCTCGACACGTCCCTCATGTTCGACGTCGATGATGCGCTGCGTGAGTACGCGCAGACAAACGGCCCTGAACCCGAGGCGGACGGGCGCATCCAGATCGGGAACCTCAACGATCCGGTTCGAGTCCTTTCTGCATCCTGGCTACACGCCGGCGGAGTGCTGGGCAGCGACGTCGGGCATGAGCCGCTTGTTTGCGCGGTCGGCCAACATCAGGAAGGTATTCACCGACCTCACCGCCGACAGCGGAGGAGTGTGCTGCCTGTTCGACACTGGCGACGGCGCACCCGAGCAAGTGTGCTGGCTCAACGGTGCACCCACCCAGGAGACAGTCTCCGGTCCCCGCTTTCCAGATTGGCTGGACAGACCCGCGAGCGGACATTAGCCCCTACCACCGACATCCCACCTCCGTCTGAGCCGTGTTCACGGCCGCTCGTCTCTCTGGTCGAGCCGTCACAGCAGCGGTTGCGTCGCGGGTCCCGGGAGGTCTGCAGTCAGAGGGGTATGTCAGAGTCGGCGCATGCTCGAGATCGTGGTGAAGACGGAGAACTGGGAGCGGCACGTCCGTGTGTCCGCCGAGGAGCTGGGAGGGCTGGTCCGGCGGATCGGTGGTGACGGTGACCGCTTCTTGGTGGTCCAGCGGATACCCGACCTGCCTGACGTCTTCGCCCAGGTGTGGCACAAGGCCGGTGGTGACTACACGCTGGAGTACCGCGACGGTGCCGCTGACCGGCAGTTTCAGGTGATGGTCGACGGGCCCGAGGTCGTAGTTGCTGCGATTACCGGCTGGGCACGCCAGGAGGCCGGCTGGGACGGTGGTCTGGCTTGGTCGTTGTTGGACATGGGCCCCGCCGGGGAGGTGCCGCCGCTCGACCTCGGCGAAGGCGAGCGTGAGGAGTTGGAGAAGCGCGTCCGTGAGGTGCTGGTTGGCGGCTACGCCTCTCGCGCCGAACTGGCTGAGGAGTATTTGGTCACCAATGACCGCCGGCCCGTCTCGCGCGAGCAGGCACGGTCGCTGGCTGACCGGCTGTGGCTGGAGCGGGTCGCGGAGCAGGCCACGTGGCAGGGCGAGACGGACCCTGAGCGGCTGACCCGCGCGTTCACCGCCCTGCAGGATGCCGGTATCACGGCCCGCGAGAACTTCACCTGTTGCCGTAGCTGTGGTCAGTCCGAGATCGGTGGTGAAGGCGGGCCCGACGCCCGCGGCTTCGTCTACTTCCACACCCAGTGCACGGACTCTGCCGCAGCCGGCCACGGACTGACGCTCCTGTACGGCGCTTTCGATGGCTCGTCGGAGACCACTGCAGCCATTGGTCACAAGGTCGTGGCCGCGCTCGAAGCAGTCGGTCTCCACGCCGAGTGGGACCATCACCCCGGCCGGGCCATCACCGTCACCCCCCCGGACTGGCGCCGCCGCCTGGTCGGCTAGGGACTGACCGTCAAAGATCAGACCCACATGAGGAGTGCAACACCGCTGCATTTAGCCGTGAGCGGCCTGGTCAAGGGGGTTGAACGAGGCAACGGGACTCTTGAGGATCAACGATCGGCGAAGAAAGTCGAT